>JAZRAJ010000062.1:0-54652 GCA_045634485.1 Eubacteriales bacterium
TTTTTTATGCTTTGTACTTATCTCTTGTTGTTCAATTTTCAATGACCGTTTGTCGCGCTTTCTCGCGGCGACTTTGTTATTATATCACAATCAAGTTTGATTGTCAATACCTTTTTTGAAAGTTTTTTAAGTTTTTTCAAAAAAGTTTTTTGCGTCCTTCGGGCTTACCGAAAAAACTGTGGTGGGCCAGCAGGGACTCGAACCCCGGACCAACCGGTTATGAGCCGGTTGCTCTAACCAACTGAGCTACTGGCCCGAATTGACGCTCCACTATTATATCGCATTTAAATTAGTTTGTCAATACCTTTTTTGAAAAAAATTAAAAAAATTTTATTTTTCTTTTCGACCGCATTTTCTTTTTTTCTCACATGCCTTATGATATCATTATTGCAGATTACTTTTTAAGGAGCAGAATATAATATTATGAAGAAAAAAGCACTGATTTTCATTATCGCCATTCTTTCGGCTATATCCACCTCCCTATCCTCCTGCGGATACATATTCCCCGACGAGGATAACGGCTCGGAGCAAAATTCACTTTCCGCAACCGACAATTCAACCGATGAAAGAATTAAGGAGCTTGAGGCACAGATAATTACCCTACTTCAAAGTCATCAAATATCCGAGTCGGAGCGCAAGCAGGAAATATCGGTTCTCAAGGCTGAGCTTGACGCATTAAAGAAAAAGGAATCCACTCAATCTACTGATACAACGACCGAAAGCGAAGCGCCTAAGATTTTTAGCTACACGTTAAACGGCTATAAGGCGACCATAACCTCCATAAACACCGATGAGGAAAGCATTTCTATCCCCTCAGTTATAGACGGTCACGCGGTTACCGCTATTGGAAGCGACGTGCTTACCTCAAAAAATGTTAAACGCATTGTTCTTGAGGATGGAATTGAGGCTCTAGATTGGTTTGCGTTTAAGGGTTGCGGCTCGCTAATTTCAATTTCAATTCCCGAAAGCGTTACGAGCATCGGCTACGGTGCCCTTGACGGAGCGCCGAAATCACTTATAATAGAATGTAAAAAGGATTCCTTTGCGATGAAATACGCTCAAAGCTATGGGATAAAATATAATTTGGTAGTCTAAAATATATTAACTCCGCATCTTGATTTCAACTTAAAATCAAAGTGCGGATTTTTTTGTTGCATTTTGTTTTATTTTATGATATAATATCATTAATTAATCTTGAAAAGGGGGGAGCGAGTTGCTTGACAGATTTAAAAGCTTTTTTGAAGCATTTTCTAAAAAATATCTATCAAAAAAGAATATAAAAAAACTCATAGGACCTATTATAATTGCGGTTCTTACCGTGCTTATTCCCCTCTCTATAGCGATATGCTACTCTCAATTTATTAAAAGCACTCAAAGAATAGAGTCGCCCGACATATCGATTTCACTTTTTGATGCAGACGGCAGACTTATCGCCTCCACCACAACGCAGGAGGATATAGTTGACGCCTCCCCTCTTGCAAGCGTATTTTACAAGCTTTCATTCTCAAAGGTACGGGCGCAAAAGCCTGCCGAATTTGACAAAAAGCAAAATATGAGCTACACGATTACCTACGGCTCGCAAAAAACTACGTATAAATGCTATTTTGAGGAGGACTCGACCTTAAGCTACCTTGAGGACGAGAGCGGAGGCTTCTTTGCCCCCGATGCGCTTGCCTACTCTATGTTTTTATCCTCCGAATATTCCGAAACGATATACGAAGGCTCGGTTCCGCCAACGCTTTGCACACCTCTTAACGATGAGATACTGCCGAATGACGTTGAATGGAATTATATTTTAGCCGACGGAAGTGAAAGACTCTCAAAAAACTACACGCTTACCGACGAAGCCTTGACCTACCGCATAGCGGGCGCTATTAACGTAATCTTTGCTCGCAAGCCCGACGTTTGCGCCATAACCGTTAAATCGCTATCGGGCAACACTATTTTTTCGGGCTCGTCCGAGGACCTTGCCTCCTTAACAGTTGAGGAAAACACCGAGCTTTTGGTTTCGGTTAACGCAAAATGGAAAAGAAGCGAGGACGCTATCTCATACGGATATCAGCATTACGATTTTAAAATAATCTGCGCCGAGCCTTCGACCTTTAGTATAAGCTCAACCGAAGCCGTTGGAGGTCAGATTTTACTTTTGACGGTTAGCGACGTTGACGACGTTGACTCGATATTCTACGCTCCGTCCACAGCTTTAGATGATGAAGAAGATAATGCATCACTTAAGGCTCTTTACGCATACTCCCCGATTTTTGTTAAGGACGGCTCAAATGCCTATGGACTTTTGCCGATACCCGCAGATATTCCCGACACCGAATTTACCTTTTCGCTCTCCTGCGGAATTTCCAAGGAAAGCATAACTGTAAGTCTTAAACAATCTGTTTCGACAAGCATGACTACAGATAGCGCAATTATAACCGATGCGCAAAAGGCCGAGTTTGCTCGAATACTCTTTTATTTAAAGCACTCAAGGAGTGATGCTTTACTGCTAAAAGGAGATTTCGCATTCCCCGACACCTACGGCTTTACTCAAACTCAGAAATACAACACACAAATTAACGACTCCTTTACCCTGCTTGGCAATTCCTACACCGCAGGCTCTAAAATTGGAATTTCGGTAAAAAGTGCGAGCATTGGAATTGTATCCGAGGTAGGATATTCGCCCTTGCTTGGCAACTACGTTATAGTTGACCACGGAATGGGAATTTTAACATGGTATTGCGGTCTTTCCGACGTTAGCGCTTGCGAAAGCGATATTGTAAAAAAAGGCGACCCGATTGGTCGCGCAGGCTCCTCCTCGATTCTTTGCGAGAACGGCGTGAATATTATTTGCTCAGTTGGTGGGATTTTGGTTGATCCTATGGAGCTTGTGGGGGATTAGTGGTTAGTGGTCAGTGGTTAGTGATCAGCGAAATGACTTCATTATTCATTAAAAGCACAGGGCTAACCCCCGACGAGGGTTAGCCCTCTTCCTTTGCAACGCAAAGGAATTCACCCACTCCTGCGTTTTTTGAACAATAAAAATGGGGCTACTCGCCCCAAGCCCTCGCCACCTGCCAAAAAGGTGGACGAAAACTTTCTGAATTGGTGCGGTGCAAACACACATTATCTAACACGATTAAACCTATATTTGTATTTTACGTAAAAAGAGGCTGCCTTATGGTAGCCTCTTTTTACATATATCCCCGCCCATTGACGCTTGCATCAATTTTGTGGAGTCTTTTTTCATAGCACTTAAAAGCCAAAGCTTTACGTACGCCGCAATCGGAGAAAGATTTTTTATCGGCACTATTGAAAGCTCATCAAACGCCCTTACGCTTTCATATTGCGCTCCGTCGGATACGCCCGTTGCATAAACCGTTATGCCCCTCGCGCCCATAGATTTTAAGAACTCTGCCGTGCTTTGTGATTTCGTATTAAGCGTTCCCGAATGGTATGTATTGAGTATAACATATTTTACGCCCTCGGGGATTTGCGGATAAAGCATTGCGGGATAGCTATTTATTATAACTATTTCCCTGCTCTCATCCTCCAACGCCAACACGTCAAGAGGCTCGCTTTCGTCTGCCGCCTCAAAATACTCGTTATTCCTTTTAAAATTAAAATCCTTATCAAAGCAACCGTAAACCACTCCTCGCACGCTTGAAGCGTCATCGGAATAAGCCTTAGGTCCTATCAGTCGAGTTGCTCTATGAACACGAACTATCTCACTGTTAGCATTTCGGTAAATCACAAACACGCCTCTGCCACCGTTTTGCTTTATAAGGCTTACCGCTCCGTGAAGATTATCCATAGCGTTCGAGTCTTCGTTTTCTATTGGATAATTAGCCGAAACCATACATATCGGCACTGAGTCAAGCCCCACGCAATAGCCTATTGCCGCCGCAGAATATTGGAGAGTATCTGTTCCGTGCGTAACAATTATTCCGTCATAGCCACTGTTTAGATTTTCCTTTATGCAGCTAACGAGCCTTTTTATATGCCAACCCGTATTATTTTCGCTAAGCTCGGTATAGGGCTCTACGGTATCGTATTCAAAATCTATTCCGTATTTTCCTTTATAAGCATCTATTATTTTATATGCTTTTTCAGCGTCGGCAGAGATTACGTCGCCGTTCTGTGTGCTACCTATAGTTCCGCCCGTAAAAACAAAAAGAAGCCTCATATTATTACTCCCTTAAATAATCTCTTTTAAAAATTATATCACTATTTGATTTTTTTGTCAATATGAGTCATTTTTAAGATTAACCCTTACGGCGTTAGGTTTTGCTTTTTGCTATTGCAAAAGGAAGAATTTTATGCTATAATATATAATTGGTAAACGATTGTTAAATTCATATATACTTTTTTCCTTTTCAGGAGGCTATGATGAGTAATTTTTTCTACACCGTAACAAGTGAATACGGCTTTATGCTTGATTTTATGCAACGTGGCGGAACGCTTAATATCGTTCTCGTCTGCCTTGCATTCTTAGCGGTTATAATCTCCGCTTATCTTTTGGGAAGCATTAATTTTGCTATAATAATTTCGGGCAAAAAATACAAGGACGATATAAGAAGCCACGGAAGCAAGAATGCGGGTATGACAAATATGATGCGTACCTACGGCAAGGGTGCGGCGGCGCTCACGCTCGGCGGCGATGCGCTCAAGGCGGTGCTTTCCTGCATTATCGGCTATCTCGTAATGGGTCAGTTTGGCGCATACGCGGCAGGACTATTTTGTATGCTTGGTCACGTTTTCCCTCTCTATTACGGATTTAAGGGCGGCAAGGGTGTTGTAACCGCGGCGGCTACGATTCTTATGACCGACCCCATTGTATTTTTAATACTTATTACGTTATTTGTTATTATGGTTGCAATTTGGAGATACATCTCGCTTGCATCCGTTACCTGCATTGGTCTTTACCCGCTTATTTTAAACTTTACCTCCGAGCTTGCCACAAGGATTGCCACGGGCGAGCCGAGAACATCCATTGGAATTCCCTTTGCCGTTTTTATGGCGGTGCTTATCATAGGCAAGCATTGGCAAAATATTCAACGCTTACGTGAGGGGACAGAATCAAAGTTTTCCTTTAAAAAGAGCGTAAAGGCTCCAAAAACAAAATCCGAGGACGAAGAATAATATATTATGACAGACGAAAAGCTTATAAAAATTTCATCACTTATTTTGCTTTCGGCAAAAAAGGGATTACTAAAAAAGACTATATTATCAAAGCCAATAGACAAGACAATTCAAAAGACGGTGCTTACCAAGCGCCAAATATCAAAAAGGGACGCCTTGCAAGCAGAAACCTTTCACAAGGACAACAAGGCAACTCATAAAAATCTCTTTCTCGACGAGCTTTACGACGAGGCTCTCTGCGAGCTTCTCTCCGAATTTAAGCAGATAAACCTAATTACTACGGTTGGCGAGTGCGAGCTTCGCACCTCAAGCTCGGGCAAGGTTGCTCTGCTCAACGATAAAAAGCTTGAGCGAGCGCTTGGCATTGCCGAGGAGCAGACTGAGTCCTTATCAAACGATCGTGAGAAAAAGCGCATACTCGACGGAAGTGAGCCATTTTTAAGGCTTCTTGGCGTATCCGACGAGAACGGACGTGTTTTTGACAAAAAGCAATCCAAGTTTAAGCAAATAAACAGATTTCTCGAAATCATCCGTGATTGTGAGGATAAATTGCCAGGCAAGTCAATTCGCATCTGCGACCTCTGCTGCGGAAAAAGCTATCTCTCCTTTGCGGCGTATCATTACTTTGCAAACGTTCGCAATATGGAGGTTTCAATGACGGGAGTCGATCTTAAGCCCGACGTTATTGAGGACTGCTCAAAAATCGCACGTAAGCTCGGCTTTGACGGACTTGAATTTATATGCGGAGATATTAACGATTATAGCCCTGCAGAAGCACCATCGTTGGTTATATCGCTCCACGCATGCGATATAGCAACCGATATCGTTCTTACCAAGGCGGCAGAATGGAAAACCGACGTTATACTCTCCACCCCCTGCTGTCATCACGAGCTTAATCACTCGATAAGCTGTCCCGAGCTTGAATTTATAACTAAGCACTCGATGCTTCGCCAAAAGCTTTGCGATGCGGCAACCGACGCTCTAAGGCTTTTGCGCCTTGAATCGCAGGGCTACGCTACTACGACCATCGAGCTTATCGACCCCAACGAAACTCCTAAAAACGTTATGCTCCGCGCAATAAGAAAAAAGGGCTTTGACAAAAATAGCAAGGAAGCCGCTATGGCAAGAGAAAGCTATATTAACGCAAAGAAGTTCTTGTGTGGCGAGGACGGAGCATTTAAATTTCATTTTTGATTTCTATTTTTAAATTTTTAAAAAATTCGGTATAAAGGTATCAAGCACAATATGACGTATCATAATGCAATAAAATATATTAAAAATGCGCCAAACGTAGTTCCGAGGGATTCCTCCGCAAGGGAGCGTATAGAGAGTCTTTTTAAGGCTCTTGGCGATCCGCAAAAGAAAATTAAATATATTCGCCTTGCGGGAAGCAACGGTAAAAGCGTTTGCGCACAGATGATGACGTCCGTGCTTAACTCTGCCGAAATTCTTTCGGGATGCCTTACGATGCCTCTCCTTTCCGAGCTTCGTGAAAATATAAAAATAGGCGGCGCACCTCTTTCAATCGAGGACACCGTGTATTTTACCGAAAGGGTATACCGTGCCGTCGCTCTGATTAACGAAAATATCAAGGCAGGCAATCCCGATACTAAGGTAGTATTTGCTCCAACTGCGCACGAGATAATGCTTTGCATTGCGATGCTCGCATTTTGCGAGAAGAATTGCAAGCTCGTGCTTATAGAGAGCGACCATAGCACCGAGGACCCCTCACGCTTTCTTTCCACTCCGCTATCAACGATAATCTGTGGTGCTATTCCGAGTGATGACAAAAACGAGATAGCAAAAATTCGTTCCTACATTCAACGTGGAATAACCGAGATAATAAGTGTTCCTCAAGACCCCGACGCATTTGACGTCATAGCAAAGACCTGCCACGACGCAAATTGCCGTCTTACAATCTCTATGCCCACGAATGCAAAAATATCCTCGCTTAATTTGCGAGGAACTACATTTACATATAAGGGCTCGGAGTACAAGCTAAGAATTTGCGGAAGATTTCAGGTTACAAACGCTATTCTTGCAATCGAAAGCTCTAAGATGCTAATTAGAAACAAGTTTAAAATCAGCACTCAAAATATAATTGACGGACTCGAAAGCACCGCTCTGCCCTCTAAATTTGAGATTATCTCGCTTTCGCCTACAATAATTATCGATAGCACGCACACGCCTATCGCTATTGAAACCGTAAGCGACTCGATGGCAGAATTAAAGGCTCTTACCGGCAACAAGGTTCGCCTTTGCCTTACCGATGAGGAGCTTTGCCCTCAATACTCCGACGCTCTTACTCGCAGAGGATATGAGATTGAAGGTATTATCTCTCTTCCCTCGCCCGAGGATGAAGTTGAGCAAATAGATAACTCGATAACGATTTGCAAAACACCTAAGCTTACCGCAAAAAAGGCTCTTTTGAATCTTTCCGACGATTTGATTTTACTCGTTTCGGGTAAATCCGACCTTACCGAAAAAATACGCTATGAGATGCTTGCTATATTAGGTTTTAATTAATAATTGTAATAATTTATAAGGGGGGGAAGAAAACTTTTTTAAAAAAGCGTTTCTTTCCCCACACGCCCCCTTTCTTTCAAGAAACTTGAAAAATGGGGGGTGTTTTTTTATTCTAACGAGTGCGCCTCGAGGGTTGAGAACGGTGTGTTCGCACCGCACCCAAGTGGGAAGTTTTTGGTTTCGCTTTTTTCAAAAAGCGAACGGGTTTGGGCAGAGCCCATAAAAACGGCGTTTTCTTTTTGCCAAGCTTTTTCTTTGCGCCTCTCGTGCCAAAGAAAAAGCGGGATTGTGGATTATATGTTTTTATCAATCAACAAAAAACACAAACAATACGCGGTAGGGGCGACCTGTGTGTCAAGAGTAACATTGTAAACAATTTGTGTAAGGACATGGTATACACATTTTTGAAGTTACAGCTATGCGCTTGGGGAAGCCGAACGGAGGAAGCCTCTCTTAGACACCCTATATAAATATTGTTGATTGATTAATAACTGTGTCAAGTTTTAAGTGAAACAAGATCACCCATAATAAAAAAACAGCTCTGAAAATCCAGAACCGTTTTTTATTAAATCAAAAATAAAACAAATCCTCAAAATTCTTTTCAAGCGCTATGCAAAGTATCAGCGCAAGCTTTGCGGTCGGACAAAACTGTCCCGTTTCTATCGAGCTTATTGTATTTCTCGACACGCCCACCATTTCTGCAAGCTTTGATTGAGAGAGTCCCTTTTCCGCTCTTGCCTCTGCTAAGCGGTTTTTTAGTATAAGCTTATCGTCCATATATCACATTATTCTAAACCAATTATCTTTATAATTGTGATAATTATAAACAATATCAAAGCAATAGCATCTAAAATAAAGCAAACTAAATCTCCACGCTTTTTACTTTTAAAAGCAAGAAATCCATACAACGTACCTTGCATTGATGTTTGCATAATCATCATAAAGCATCCTAACAAAGTAAACGTTGAATTCATAATTAAATCAATAATCATTCCAACGCAACATACTATAAGACCTATCGCCATTGCATGCTGCGCACCGCGACGGTAAAGATAATTATACATCTCATCTCCGCTCTTATTCTCTTTTTTTGCCTTTTCCAAAATATCCTTTTTATCCATTTGTTCCATAAATCAATTTCTCCTTTGCCAAGTTTTCTTTGCGACATTATTATATCACTGCCAAGTTTACTTGTCAAGTGCTTTTATAAAAAATTATTTTTCGGTTGATTTTTTTAAAAAAATATGATATAATCTTTCCTGGTCAAAATTATAATACGGAGAAAACTATGGATATACTTAACGGCAAGGTAAAGCCGATTTATTTTAAATATCTTGCGGCGGCATCGGGAAGTGCGGTTATAGGCGCTTTCTTTGGAATGGTTGACGCTATGGTTGTAGGAAAATATCACGGACCCGTGGGTAATGCGGCGCTTGCGGTATTTAGCCCCTTTTGGAGCATTATCTTCTGCCTTGGATTTCTTGCGGGAATAGGCGGCTCGGTACTTTTTGCAAATTACCGAGGTAAGCAGGACGAGAAAACGGCTCAGGAATACTTTACGCTTTCAATAATCTACGGAATTTTACTTTCGGCAATTGCTATGATTGGAATAGGAATATTCCAGGACGATCTTTTTAGATTTTTCGGTGCGGACGATGAATTGCTCCCCTTAGCAAAGCTTTATATGAAGCCGATACTCTACGCAATCCCCTGCTGTGTTTTTAGCAACATTTTATCCTCGTATCTAAGAAACGACAACAATCCTACGCTTGCCACGGGTGCGGCTATTGCGGGCGGTATTTTTAATTGCGCGGGCGATTATCTTCTCGTTTTCGTTTTTGATATGGGTATATTCGGTGCGGCGCTTGCAACCGCAATCGGTCAATTTATTTCTATCTTAATTATGCTCACGCATTTTTTAAGAAAGAAAAACACCTTGCGACTTGTAAAGCCCACTAATCCCTTTAAAAAGCTTGGAAGCATCTCGGTTGCGGGATTTTCAACCGCTATCGGAGATTTAGCCTTAGGCATTATTTGCATCTTCTTTAACCGTCAAATCATGACTCATCTTGGAGCAAATGCATTAGCGGTTTACGGCGTAACCACGCAGGTAACCTCCTTTGCTCAGGGCATCGCCTACGGAGCAGGTCAAGCGGCTCAGCCTATAATTTCGCAGGGCTACGGCGCTAAGCGCTACGATAGAATAAAGGAATGTATGAAATACGGAGTTATCACAAGCCTATGCATGGGTGTGTTCTGGGTAGGACTTATGCTTATATTCCCGAGCGGTGTTATGAACTTCTTTATGAACCCAACACCCGAGGTAGCAGAAATCGCTCCCGCAATTCTCCGTGCGTACGGACTTTCATATATTCTCCTTCCCTTCAACGTATTTACAACCTACTATTTCCAATCAATGATGAAGCCCTCGCTCTCGGTAATATCCTCGGTTGCAAGAGGAATCGTTGTCAGCGGCGCTATGATATTGCTCTTACCCGTACTCTTCGGCGCAAGCAGTATTTGGTACGCAATGCTTCTAACAGAGGTAATAGTTGCAATTTACGGCGTGTGCTTTATGATAAGGTGTACGAAAAAATTAAATACTGAATTGTAAGCATAAAAAAGACTTGGGGCTTAAATTTCCAAGTCTTTTTATTATTTAAAATATCGGTTAATATCGGTTATACTCATCACGCAGAAATAATATCCGTCGATTTAATAATACAATGAATTTTCGGGGATATCACGCTTCTTTTCGGTCAAAACAACCCCTATCTTCTTTGAAAAAACGTTTTCATACTCATATAACTTATCAACCTGAACGTCCTTTACGTTAAGACGATTTTCGTGTTTTCCGTCCAAATTATACAGAGTATGCATATCCACACATCCGTCAGCCTCAACCAAGAAAACAGTATCCGCAACCTCGGTATAGCTACCGTCTACATAAACGCTTAAATATCCCAAAATTTCGCATTTTTCATAATCATCATTGAGCGTACTCTCAATTAGAGCAATATACTCAGAATTCTTATTTTCTTGCTTTGGAGCGCTTAATAGAGTAAGTATTATTCCTGCAATTATCAAAAATATACCTACGCAATAACCGATGCGTAATCGGCATTTTGATAAAACGGTACTCGGCGAGAAGCAAAGCGCGGTAATGCGGATCTCGCTCACTTCTGATGTCAACGTACTTGGTTTCGCTCAGCGGTACCGGGAACATATTGTTCAGATTGATAAGGGCATAGTCCTTGATTTTGATAAAATCAAGGACTTACTTCATAAGCCTATGCTTGTCCTTAAATGAAGAAAGCGGCGCAAAGTAATCAAAACCGTTGATATGTAAAACGATACCGATATATTTTCTCTCGTTCTTCTGCCCGGACTTCTTGTTCTGAAACAGATGTGGAGCATACGCCGAAAGGTATGTAATATAGCTTGCGTTAATTTCGTAAAGCTTAAGGTTGTCCATTGAGTCCTCCTAAAAAGCAAATGAGGGCAAGTGTGCCTTGCCCTCATCACATAACTTTCGCATTTTGAGTAGCGAAACACTCGCTTGTAACTTTCTTGAAAGAACCAAGAGAAGTTCACTTTTCAAGTTTCTCATTTAGGGCTGAGATACACCCTCAACTATATTATAGCCTGTTTTTATTATTTTATCAAGATAATAAATATATTTTTAAAATTTTATTCTAAATATATTTCTAAAATTTTATTCCCCCAAGCATTCATTTTCAACAAACTCCTCTCACCTGCATTTAATAAAAATAAAGTACACTGAAGCAGACTAAAATTTTCCTGCTATTATTTTCTTTTCCAATGTTTAAATTTAAGGTAAACGAGGCAAAAATATTATCAGCAGGAAAGCTCATACACTCACTCTCTGCTCAGTTACTTGATGCAAACACTTACATCAAATTTTTGCCATCGGGTGCTGAATAAAAATAAATGTGTCAGCCCCCGATTTTTGGGACCGGCACTGCCGGTGGAGGAAAAGAAATGAATATAAAAAGAGGAGATATTTACTACGCCGACCTTAGCCCTGTGGTTGGCTCGGAGCAAGGAGGACTTCGCCCAGTTCTAATAATACAAAACGATATTGGAAACCGCTATAGCCCAACGGTTATTGCCGCCGCAATTACATCTCGAATGGGAAAGAACCGACTTCCGACTCACATTGATATACACGCCGACCGAGTTGGGCTTGCAAAGGATTCGGTTGTGCTTTTAGAGCAAATTCGAACCCTTGATAAGCGTCGGCTAAAGGAGCGAATGGGGCATCTTGACGAGCAAACTATGCAAACCGTTAACTCTGCTATTGCGGTAAGCTTTGGCATTAGCACCCTTGCAACCGGAGAAAATACGGCTCAGGGATAATTTTTTCTTAATTTTGCTTGAAATTTTAGTGAAAAAATGATATAATTTTATAAATAATATTTTAGAGGTTATTATGATTTTTTCATTAAATTACACCACTCGTTGGCACGATACCGATGCAAACAGAACAGTGCGCCCAACACAAATTCTCGTATTTATGCAAGAGGCTTCAAACCACCATATAAAATCTCTTGGTGTTGACCTTGACAAGCTTCGTGACGAGCAGTGTCTTGCCTTTCTTTTAAGCAAAATACGCTTAGCGCTTTACAAGCCGCTTTACGCATTCGAGGAAATAACCGTTGAAACCTGGACGGTGGCAAGCCGTGGCTTTTCCTTTAACCGCTTCTTTAGAATAAAACGGGGAGATGAGGTTATTGCCGCCGCAGACACTACGTGGGCGCTTATATCCCTAAAAAGCGGAGAGCTTTGCAAGGTTGATGCCTTCGACTTCAACTTTGAGCATGAGGAGCCTATCGATATTGGTCTGCCGATGCGCTTTAGAGTGCCCAAAACCGAGCTTCTCGATCTCGTTGGCGAGCGCAAGATTGTTTACTCCGACCTTGACTACAATATGCATATGAACAACACCCGCTACGCAGATATGCTTTGCGATTTTATGCCCTACGACAAAATCTCCGGCATCAAGGGTATCTCGCTTTCCTATCTTCACGAGGCATCGTTTGGAAGCACCGTAAGCGTCTACCGTTGTGACAATAAAGAAAAGCTTGATTTCCGTACCGTAAACGAAGAAGGCAAGGTATGTCTTGAAGCGGAAATAATATTATAAGAGCATTACACCGTATATTTTCAGTTTTTTTCTGATTTATACGGTGTTTTTTTCATATTTTATCGGTATTCTTAAAATATTTACAATTAATCTATTGCATTTTTTCTAAAAATGATATATTATAATATGAATGATTATTTTTAAGGAGGCTTTTTTATGTTTGGATACGTTCGAACTATGGATGCCGAATTAAAGGTAAAGGAGCATGAGCTTTACAAGGCAACCTATTGCGGGCTCTGCCGCGCTATGGGTAAATGCACGGGACAATGCTCACGAATGACACTCAATTACGATTTTGTTTTTCTTGCTCTCACAAGATACGCAATATCACCCTGCGACCTAAGCTTTAAGGCTCGACGCTGTCTTGCCCATCCCTTTACGAAGAAAAGCTCTATGGAGCAAAATGAAATACTAAAATACTGTGCAGAGGCGTCGGCAATCCTTAACTATCAAAAGGTGCTTGACGATATCGGCGACGAGCGTGGCGCAAAAAGGCTTCGTGCCTTGATGCTTCGTCCATTCGTGGCGCACTCACGAAAAAAGGCTATCAAAAAATCCCCTGCTCTTTGTGAGCTTGACGCTACGATTTCAAAAAAGCTTAAGGCTCTTAGCGAAATCGAAAAAAGCGACGCCGTAGGCGTTGATGCTCCCGCAGCTTGCTTTGGAGATATCTTAGGTGAGATAATGTCCTTTGGGTATGATGGCGCTAACAAGCGAATCGCCTTTGAATTTGGCAAGCACATAGGCGCTTGGATATACCTTGCCGATGCGCTTGACGATATGCGTGAGGATGCAAAAAAAGGCAGATACAATCCCCTGCTTAAGCTTTACGGCGGACAAATTCCAAACGAGGACGAGCTTGCGCTTATCTACGATGCAACCAAAAACAAGCTTTTTGCGGCATCCGATGCATTTGACCTTATCGACGTTGACGATGAGGGAATAAAGAACATTCTATCCAACGTTCTTTACATAGGAATTCCAAAAAAGACGGCAGATATAATAGATTCATATACAAACAAAAATACGAAAACTAACCCGAAAGGAAAAGATAAATGACAGATCCATACAAGGTTTTAGGCGTGGCTCCCACCGCCTCAGACGATGAAATTAAAAAAGCATACCGCGCTCTTGCAAGAAAGTACCACCCCGATAAATATCGTGACAGTGACCTTGCAGACCTCGCAAGCGAGAAGATGAAAGAGGTCAATGCGGCTTACGAGGAGATTCAAAATATAAGAAAGAACGGTGGCGGAGCGTCCAACAACTCCTACTCCGGCAATTCGCAGGGCGGATACAACTACGGTAGTGGCACGTCCAAGAATCCGCTTTACAATGAAATTCGCCGTTATCTTAACGAGGGCAACGTTGCTACGGCAGAGGCAAAGCTTTTTGAGGTTCACGAGGGCGACAGAGTTGCAGAGTGGAACTTCCTTTACGGCTGTGTGCTTATTAAAAAGGGACAGTACGTTGACGCTCAGCGATATATAGACATAGCCTGCTCTATGGACCCATACAACCGTGAATACCGTGCCGCAAAGGAGCAGCTCCACCGTCAGGCAAACGGCTACGGTGGCGGTTACGATGCGCCCCGCGCGGTAGGATGCTCCTGCTGTGACATCTGCGCAGGACTTATGTGCATGGATTGCCTTTGCAGCTGCATGGGATGCCATTGATTGAGGTAATAAGTAAAAAGTAATAGGTAATAAGTGAATGAAAAGAAAAGATTCTCGCGCAAGCATTAAGCGACTCACCGTTTGCGCTATGCTCGTAGCGCTCGGAGTTATATTTTTGGGAATTGGTGCTTTAATTGAGGTGCTTGATATTTCCATGGCGGTAATCGCCTCCCTTTGCGTAATTATTGCCATAATCGAATACGGCAAGGGTGCGCCCTGGATGGTTTACGCCGCTACGTCGATTTTATCGCTTTTACTTTTACCAAGCAAGCTTCCCTCACTTTTCTTTGCCCTTTTCTTTGGATTTTATCCTATACTTAGAGAGAGGATGCGAGGCAAAAGCAAAATCCTTCAATGGATTATTAAGGAGCTTATATTTAACGTTTGTCTTGCCGTAATTATGGTATTATACGTTCTAATCTTTTTTGAAAGCACAAGCACTCAAATACCTATGCACTGGCTTATCGTTGCATCGGTTGCCTTCTGCGAGTTAGTATTTATCGTATACGATATAGCGCTTGAGCGTATAATCGATTTTTACGTAATTAAATTAAGGCACAGATTTAAATTTAAATAATGGTTTAATATTTTTAACGAGGGGAAAAGCTTTCTTAAAAGAAAGATTTTTCCCCTCCCCCTTTTCAAAGAATTTTTGAAATAGGATTTTATTTTTTTGATGTAATTAGTGCGCTTAAGGGTTGAGAATGGAATGCTCGTTTCTCATAACAAGGGAAAAATAGAATTGCAGATTATATAAATTCAAGCGGGCGACCAATGGTCGCCCGCTTGAATTTAGTGGCTCAGCAGATTTAGGCACGAAGCATCGTGCCAAATGTGACAGCCACATTTAGGCTTATTTAGATAAACTACCCACTATCTCCGCATATGCGTAAAGCGAGCCTACGCATATAACAGGGCAAGAGCAATTAATTGCATATTCCCTTGCCTTAGCGAGAGCCTCGGGTACGCTCACGGATGGCTCTGCTAAAAGTCCAACCGACTCAAGCGTTGCCGCATAATCGGTTGCGCAAAGAGCGCGTGGGCTATCGGGTGTAAATGTATACGCCCTTGAAGCAACGGTGGAAAGCATTTTTGCGATATGCGTATAATCCTTATCACGCAAAACTCCGGTTACAAGGCAAGCCTTTTGCTCCTTAAAATAAAGCTTTATGCTTTCAACGGCGGCTTCGATGCCCTGTGGATTATGCGCACCGTCAAATATCATAAGAGGCTCGTGCGAAAGAATCTCAAATCTTCCCTGCCACCTTGCAAGAGCAAGCCCCTCGTAAAGAGCAGAGTCGCTTATTACAAATCCGTTCTCCCTCAAAAGCTCGATAGCGCTAATAGCTATAGCCGCATTTTTTGGCTGATATGAGCCGAGCAGATTAATTTTAACATCCTTATACTTATCAAAATCAAAGGTTGAGCCGTCAAGCGTCAATGCCTTAACGCTTAAATTATTATAGTCTATACGTTTAAATTGAGAGCCTAATTCAAGTGCTCTATCCTTTATAACGCTCCACGCCGTATCATCTGTGCCACCGTAAAGAATCGGCACTCCGCTTTTAATTATCCCTGCCTTTTCATAGGCTATTTTTTCAACCGTGTCGCCAAGAAACGCGGTGTGGTCAAGCGCAATTCCGGTAATTATCGAAAGCACGCTCGTGTCTATTATATTCGTGGAATCAAGTCTACCGCCCATCCCCGCCTCTAAAACCACGATATCGCAATTGTTTCTTGCAAAGTATTCAAATGCAAGAGCAGTTATAAGCTCGAACTCGGTGGGGCTATCCGACATTTGGTCGGCTATGGGCTTTATATATTCGGTTAAGGAGGCAAGCTCGTTATCCGAAATATTCTCCCCGTTTATTCTCATTCTCTCATTAAAAACACGTATATAAGGTGAGGTATAGAGTCCAACTCTATATCCTGCCGCGCGAAGCACGCTATCAATCATAGCGGAGGTCGAGCCCTTTCCGTTTGTGCCCGCAACGTGAATAAATTTTAATCTTTTTTGAGGATTTCCAAGTCGCTCGCAAAGCTCACTAATGCGTTCAAGCCCGGGCTTGCAAAAGGTCCAGCTTACGCCGTGGATGTATTCAAGAGCCTCTGTATAATTCAAAATATATCTCCTTAGGATTTATACATTATTTTTCTAAACGCCGAATTTTTATAAAGCATACAAAGTATTACTATCTCTATTGGTGCAATTACTAGGTAAAGCGGTATTCTAACAAGCACTGCCCACTGATAAAACTGAAAAAGTCCTATCGGCTTTATTATCATTGAGCCAACGACGTGCGCCGCCGCACCCGATATAATAATTTGCGCATAGCCTTGCTTTTTTACTATAAATTTTGCAACCAAGCCCGAAACCACGCCAACCATTGTAGCGCCAAGCGTTACAATTAAATTAGGCGGATAAATTTGAGCCGAAAGCAGATAGCTTATAAGGTCGGTAGCCGCTCCAACCGCACCGCCAACTATTGGTCCGTAAAGAATACCCGTTAAAATTATCGGCAGATTTTCAAAGGTAATTCTAAAAAGTCCGCCTCCAAAATTAAGAAAATTCTTGCAGATTATACCTATTATAACGCTCATAGCGGTTAGCATTGCCGCAGTGGTCAACGCCTTAATGCTTTTATTCATTTTCAAAACAAAAAACCTCCTTTTCCTTAGCTTATCATATAGCAAAGGTAAAGAGGGGCTTAGTATGCGCAATTATTCCTTTTGCTTTATGAAGCGGGATGCAAGGTACGAACCGCAAACGCCACGTTTTTCGTTCAACAGACAACTCCCCGTTCTGCCGACACTTTACGCCCATACCTTTACTCTTCTAAAATTCAACAATAACATTATACCACAAATGATATACTTGTCAACATTTTTTACATATTTTATTGAAAAAATAATTATTATATGGTAAAATAAATAAAAGAAATTTTGGAGGAATTACAAATGATTAAAAATATAGACCTTTTCCCCGATAAGCCCGAATGCTCGCTTTCGGCATACATTCACGAGGATAACACCGTACGCCCCTGCGTTATAGTTTGCCCTGGCGGAAGCTACCGCTATCACTCCTCACGCGAGGCAGAGCCGATTGCGGTGTTTTACTACAATGCGGGCTTTAACGCATTTATTCTCCGCTACTCGGTTGCCGACAAGGCTTCAAATTACGCACCCTTGATTGAAGCCGCTATGACGATAAAGCACATTCGTGAGAATGCTCAAGAATACCTCGTTGACCCCGAGAAAATCGTTGTTTGCGGATTTTCGGCAGGTGGACACCTTGCAGGCTCTGCAGGTATTCTTTGGAACATTCCCGAAGTTCGTGACGCAATTGGCGTTACCGACGGCACAGCGACCGAGGGCATTAACCGCCCCAACGGAATTATCCTTTGCTACGCCGTAATTACCGCGGGAGAATACACTCACAGAAAGTCGATATACAATATTGCGGGACGTGAGGATTACGATGAGCATGACGTTGAGCGCTTCTCGCTTGAGCTTCACGTTGATGAAACCACACCTCCTATGTTTATTTGGCATACTCTTGGCGACAAGGGAGTGCATATTAAAAACGCTCTTCAGCTTATAGATGCATACGCCGAAAAGAATATTCCCTTTGAGGCTCACATTTATCCAAACGGACCTCACGGTATGGCTCTTTGCAACAAGGTAACCTGGGAGGGCAAGCCCGAAAATCTCTCCGAGCATAACGGCACCTGGAAGGACCTTTCCGTTATGTGGATTAATGAGAATATTTGATGTATTTATTTAGTTTTTTAATGGGGGAAGAAACTTTCTTAAAAGAAAGCTTTCTTCCCCCAAACCCCTATCTTCAAAGAATTTCTGAAAAAGAATTCATTTTTTATCATAATTAGTGCGCTCGACGGTTAAGAATGGTATGTTCGCACTGCGCCCAAGCAGTAAGTTTTTAGTCAAGTTTTTTTAAAAAACTTGCGAGGGCTTGGGGCGAGTAGCCTCATTTTTATCGTGAATTTCTTTGCGAAGCAAAAGAAAGAGGGCGAACCCTCGTTGGGGGTTCGCCCTAATTTATTTAATTACTTTTTCTTACTTTTTCTATCGCCGCGCTTTTTACTAAAGCCTACAACAGCGATTCCGCCTGTTGCAAGAATTGCGGGGAATACAAGTGCGCCGCCGCATCCGTCGCTTTGAGCTACGCCTGTTTCAGACTCAGTAAAGTCGGTAGCAAGATCGGTAAGAGCCTCGGTAGCCTTCTCGGTCTTCTTGTTATTAGGCTTCTTTGTAGTAGCCTTGGAGGTCGCCTTTTCGGTTTCCTCGGGATCAAGAGCAATCTTTCCGTCCTTTCTTACCGCCATAATTGCGATATTGGCAATAGATCTACCCTCGCCATTGTTAGAGTTTTCCTCTGCGCTATGCACGGTATCAAGGCTATCGCCATTTCTAATTACCATGGTAGAGGATCCGCCACCGTCAAGCAAAAATGCATTTGTGCATCCAAGAGCCTTAAATTGGCAAGACAACTCATAATACGTAATAGAATGATTCTTACCATCATATTCCGAGGTCAAAAATACGGGAGTACCATCCGCCATAAAGCCGATAGCGGTTCTTGCCTTCCAGCAGAAGGGATAATCGTAAATGTCCTCGGTCCATCTTTCGGTTTCAGACTGGCTTGCGCCATCTCCTGTGTGATATCTGCTATATGCATTTTTAAACATTACGTTTCCTTCTGCAAGAATCTGCTGCTTAAATCCGATAGCGTTACTTACGTTATCCCACTCGCCCATAAGAACCTTTTGGCATCTTACGATAGCGCCAACCTTAAGCTCGGGAAGCTGATTAGCGGTTTTAACTGCAATGTATGCCTTACCCTTGGAGGGCTTCATGCTTGCAGTACCCGTAACCTTCTTAGTTACCTTACCCTGCGCAAAATAATAATAAGGCTCTTCATTGTCTATTCTCTTATTATTCTTTGAGCCGGTATCCTTACGGTATCTCTCAAGCTCAACCTCGTATACAGTAAGTCCGCCAAAATCGCCCGCCTGATCGGGGACGGCAAAGGATACGGTTAAAGCCGTAGGTGCCTTACCTACAAAAGCGTCGTATGTCTTTGTTACCTTTTGCTTTGTTGAATCAAGAATTTGAACCTGATAATCGCCTCTAAAATAATAGGTTGTGCCGTAGCCTGCCTGCTTATAAGCAGCGCCTATGGTGTGATAAACAGCCTTACCGGTCGTATCACTTGTACCTACTATTCCACCGCCTCTTCTCTCCCAGTCGGAGGGAAGATTACCCTTAAGAGTCTGTCCGTTTTGAACCATAGGCTCCTCAGGCTCGCCTGTGTTTGTATTAAAGAAGTCGCCGTTTACAGCCGCAACAACCTTCCAATCGGGATTTTCCTTTTCGAAATCTACTACAAGATCGTGAACCGATTTTTTTGAATAGCTCATGCCGTCACTGCTTTCAGCAGAATAAACGAAAAATCTCGTATATCCTGCCGTACCTATAGTAACGTGCATCGTACGATTTTTATAAGTCTTATTAATTCCATGCTCGGAGGAATTAACGGTTGCCTTATAATAGGTTGCCTTTGAATCGGCAAGCTTTGTGGTTTTGTTAACCGTAATACTTTTAATACAAGCATCGCTGGTATTATAAGGACCTACGCTAAGAGCGCTTGCGGGTATTGCAGTGAGAAGCGTTGCGTAAAGCAATATAAGCACCACCGCTAAGCTTAAATATTTTTTCATAGTCTTTTCTCCTTTTGGTTTTACCTTCGTTTGAGATTACGCCCATGCCATAGTGGTAGGCTTAGGCTCCTTAATAATTATATTCTGCAAAAAGCTTATCGCCTTTTCAAGTCCCTCGTCAAGTGACATAAGGCTATCCTCGTGCTCGATAGAAAGAACTCTATCGTATCCGCAAAGACGGAGATTTGAAACTATCTCTCTCCAATAATCCTCGCCGTTTCCGTAGCCTACGGTGCGGAATATCCAGGAGCGCTCAAGCTCGTCTCCGTAGTGCTTAACGTCAAGCACGCCGTTTCTTGCGGTGTTGTACTTATCAATCTTGGTGTCCTTTGCGTGAACGTGGTAGATTGCGCCCTTAAGCTCTCTTATTGCCGCAACAACGTCCATTCCCTGCCAAATAAGGTGCGAGGGGTCGAAGTTTGCGCCGATAACGTCGCCAACCGCCTCTCTCAAGCGGAGAAGCGTTGCAGGGTTGTAAACGCAAAATCCGGGGTGCATCTCAAATGCGATATGGTCAACGTGATGCTCCTTTGCAAATGCGCCCGTCTTCTTCCAATAAGGAATAACCTTTTCGTTCCACTGCCAATCAAGAATCTTCATATAATCGTCGGGCCATGCGCAGGTTACCCAGTTGGGGTAAATTGAATTGTCACAGTCGCCGGGGCATCCCGAGAAAGTGATTACCGTGTCAACACCAATCTTTTCTGCAAGCAATACCGCATTTTTAAAATCGGTATCGTAGCTCTCTGCGATTTCCTTTTGAGGATGCAAGGGGTTGCCGTGAACCGCCAATGCGCAAATCTCAATTCCGTATTTTTCAAACGCCGCCTTGAACGCCTCAAGCTTACTCTCGTCTGCCAAAAGCTCTGCGGGGTTGCAATGATCCTTGCCCGGATATCCGCCCGCACCGACCTCAACGGTCTTAATGCCAAGCTCGGACATTCTTGCAAGCACCTCGTCAAGATTTTTATCGTGATACAAATTCATAAGCACGCTAAGCTTCATAATTCTTCTCCCATACCTTCCATTAATCGTTTATTAAATTCCTCGGCTGTATTATAGCCCATTTTTTTCTGTCTGTTATTCATAGCGGCAATTTCAAGAACAACCGCAAGATTTCGTCCATGATGAACGGGGATTGTGAGTGCGGGAACGTCTATTCCCAAAATATTTTCAACCTCATCGTCAAGCCCAAATCTATCGTAAAGCTTTTCGGGGTCCCACGCCTCAAAATTAATAACGAGGTCGATTCGCTCAGAAACCTTAACAGAGCCCATACCGAAAAGGCGTCTTACGTCGACTATGCCGATTCCTCGAAGCTCTATATAGTGCCTAATAATCTCGGGGGCTGTTCCCACAAGCGTTTTAGCCGAAACTCGCTTAATTTCAACCGCATCGTCGGCAATAAGTCGGTGACCTCTTTTTACAAGCTCGATAGCCGTTTCACTCTTACCGATTCCGCTATCTCCGAGTATCAAAACTCCCTCGCCGTAAACCTCAACCAAAACTCCGTGCCTCGTTGTTCTCGGCGCAAGGCTTGTATTGAGTGAGGAAATAATTGCCGCCATAAACGCACTCGTTCTCTCCTCGGTTCTAAGCAACGGAATGTTTAATTCCCTTGCGGATTGAAGAGTGGCATCTGATATAGGCAGCATACTCGTTATAACCACCGCAACGGGCTTATGCTCAAAGAAGTGGCGAATACGGTTGTTATGCTCCTCGACGGTTAGACTGTTTAGAAAAGCGTGCTCCGCTCTTCCAAGTATTTGAATTCTAAATGGCTCAAAGACATCCATATATCCCGAAAGCGCAAGACCCGGGCGTGCTACCTCGGGGCTCGATATCAAAATCGGCTTTTCGGTATTTGGCATATTAACGACCTCAAGCTGAAATTCGTCTATGATTTCACTTAAAGGAATACTATATTTTGACTCCATGCTTCCTCCCTTAAAGTATACCGTTTGACGCATTATTCCACGCCACGTTAATTATATCATATATTTATCAAAAATGGAAGAGTTTTTTAAGCATTTTTATCTCTTTTGTTGAATATGCACTTATTAAAAGCCCTTTTATAGTGAAAAATTACAAATTATTATTTTTATTCATAATATAGTAACAATCTTGTGATAAAATTACTATGTATATTGTAAAACGAGGTTTGCTTATGAATAAATTTTTAAAAATAATTGCACTTTTATTAGTGCTTGTAATAATTTCCGCATCCCTGCTCTCCTGCACGGCTCGCCCCTTGGCACAGAGCAAGCTTGCAAAAACGGTGGTTGGCACCGTTGGCTCGCACGACGTATATTACGATGAGCTTTATTTTCTTGCAAGCAATTACTACAGTGCGGCAAAGGCTAAGCACGGCGACGACACCGAGGCTATAAAGGAATACATTTGGAGCAATGTTGGCGAGGGCATCCTTACAAACTACGCAATATTAGACCTCTGCGCATCCGCAGGACTTGAATATGACGAGCGTGAGCTTGCCGACGAGGTTGAGCAAAGCGTTGAGCTTACCATTAATTCAAGCTTTGACGGAAGCCGTAGCAAATATTTAGAGTCACAGCTTTCCGCAGGCATAACCGACCACTATTATCGCTTTTGCACCGGAGTTGATATTCTTTATAGCAAGCTTGCTACTCAGTATCAAATAGACGGTAAGGTTCCGCACACCGACGAGGCGATTACAAACTACATCAAAGAGAACTTTATACACACCTGGCATATTGCTATCTACGTTGATGACGGCGATGACCGTGATGCGGAATACGCAAGAGCGCTTGAGGCAAAGAAGCTTCTTGACGACGGAAACTCAATGTATCAGCTTATAGGCAGTAAATATAACGAGAACATCGTACCCGAATCGCTTAATGACGCCTACGGATATTATTTTCCTCGTGGAATTATGGAAAAGGACTACGAGGATGCCGCATTTGCTCTTGAAAAGAACGGCGACAGAACCGACGTTATAATATCTCACGGAGAATCCCCGAGCGGTGCCTACGTTGAGTGCTTCTATATAATCGAGAAGCTTGCAGTTAAGGACTCCGAGATTAAGGCTAATTTCAATACCCTTTCCGATATGGTTAAGGACTCTATAATTACTCAAGAGCTTGAAAAATACCGTCAAGGTCTTGAATTTACCCCCAACGATTATGCGCTTTCGCTTGACATTACAAACCTTGAAGCACCTAAGAACGGCGTTGACTACCAAGTTATTATTGCGGTAGCGGCAACAGCTGGTATCGTTGCTCTCGTTACCGTTGCGGTGTTCATATTCCGTGCCGTAAGAGCAAAGCGCTTCCACAATAAGCGTAAGGCACAGCGCTAAGATTTAAAAGCCTATTACTCTAAACCGAGGAAAAAATGAATCAAAGACGATATAGAAAAAGCAACTACCGAAGGCAACGGAATAAAAAAATAATAATTATCTCCGTTATCTCCGTAATAGTTCTTTTTGCAATATTTTTAGCTTGGGGACTTTCCCTTGCAAATAAAACCAAGGATTATGAAATAGAGGGTGACGAATTTGAGGAAACCGAAGCAGACACCGAAAAGACTCGCACTGTGCAAACGGTAAACGCCTATCCCCTGCCTTTGCTTGAGGACGGCTCAAGCTTTTCATCAAGGCTTGCGGGAATAAAGGAAGGAGCAAAATCGGTTTGCGTTTCGCTAAACAAGCCAAACGGAACTCTGCTTTACCGCTCTGCGATTGCGTCAAGCTTCTCCTATTTATCGGTCGAGTCCGACGCATCAAGCCTTTCAACCTACGTAAAATCCATCAGTAGCGAGGATATGTACGTTACCGCTACCCTATTTATTCCAACCTTTGAGGAAACCGAGGACGACCTTACGGCAGATATCGAGCTTTCAATTTGGGGCTCGGTTGTTTGCGAGGCTATTCGTGGAGGAATTGGCGACGTGCTTTTGATTGCCAACGGCGCTACCGAGGAGGAGGTTGAAAAGCTTTCTGCTCTTGCTGAGCGTATACACATAACGGAATCGGATGCCGTTATCGGGCTTTGCTTGCCAAGCAATGTTATCGAGGCGGAAAAGAGTGTATCTCTTATAGACTCCCTTTCAAAATCCTTTGACTACCTTGCCTTTAATGCTACCGATATAAAAATTAAAGAGGGTGGCACTCTTATTGAGGCTACCGAGCAATCTATTGCCGAAATGCAGCTTCAGCTTATGTACTACAAAATGCGCGTGCTTCTTCCTCGCGGCGCAAGCACTGAGGAGCTTGACAAGCTTGCCGACGTGGTTACCAAGCACTCTATTAGCTCCTGGCAATCCTTGCCCTTGAATTGATTTATAGTTATTATTTTCGTGGGGGAAAGAAAACTTTTTAAAAAAAGCTTTTCTTTCCCCCACACCCCCATTCTTTCAAAAACCTTGAAAAATGGGGTTATTTTTTTGGCGTAATAAGTGTGCTCGACGGTAGAGAGTGGTGTGTTCGCACTGTACCCGTGCAGGAAAGTTTTGGTCAAGCTTTTTGGGCAGCTTGCGGGTTTGGGCAGAGCCCATAAAATCGGCGTTTTCTTTTTGCCAAGCTTTTTCTTTGCGCCTCTCGTGCCAAAGAAAAAGCGGGATTGTGGATTATATGCTCTTATCATAATTAGTGCGCTCGCCCCCTCGTGTCATTTAAATCAAAAAAGCTATCCCAAATTGCGTTTGAGATAGCTTTTTATTATTTACTTTGATTATTAAACGAGAAGATTTTCCTCGTTTTCAACGTCAAAGAAATGCATTACCTTACCCTCGAAGGTTACGTAAATAGTTGCTCCGTAAACGAGAGCCTTTCTCTCCTCATCGCTAAGCTTAATTGTAGGAATACGAACGATAAGCTTATCGCCGTTATCCTCAACTGCGTGGATGTGAAGCTCGCTTCCCATCATTTCGTTTACAACTATCTTGCAAGGAATAGCCGCAGGATTAGATGCATCTGCAAGCACTATATGCTCGGGACGAACGCCCAATACAACCTTGCGTGTCTGCACGCCCTTTGCCTTAAGCTGCTCTGCCTTCTTACCGTCAACCTCGATTTTTGCACCGTAGGGTGTAACGTAATATTTTCCGTTCTCAACGATTAAATCGGTTTCGAAGGTATTCATCTTAGGTGCGCCTATAAACTCGGCTACAAAGAGATTTGCGGGCATATCAAACACCTCTGTAGGTGTGCCAACCTGCTGAATAAATCCATCCTTCATAATTACGATACGGTCACCAAGAGTCATAGCCTCGGTCTGGTCGTGAGTTACGTAAATAAAGGTTGTATCTATCTTTTGACGGAGCAAGATAATCTCTGCTCTCATCTGGTTACGAAGCTTTGCATCGAGGTTGGAGAGAGGCTCAACCATAAGGAACACCTTACTATCTCTAACCATAGCGCGTCCTATTGCAACTCTCTGACGCTGACCGCCCGAAAGCGCTCTCGGCTTTCTTGTAAGATACTGTGTGATGCCGAGTATCTCTGCCGCCTGCGTAACCTTTTCATAAACTACGTCCTGAGGTACCTTTTTAAGACGAAGGCTAAACGCCATATTCTCAAATACCGTCAAGTGAGGATAAAGCGCATAGTTCTGGAATACCATTGCTATGTCACGGTCACGGGGCTGAAGGTCGTTAACAACAACGCCGTCAATCTCAACAGTTCCCTCCGAAATATCCTCAAGTCCTGCAATCATACGGAGTGTTGTAGACTTTCCGCATCCCGAAGGACCTACAAATACTATAAATTCCTTATCGGCAATATCAAGGTTGAAGTCGTGAACCGCAACCGTATCCTTGCCGTATATCTTTTTTACGTTAGTTAATTTAACACTTGCCATAATTTCCTCCAATTAACCCTTAACTGCTCCGCCCGTAACGCCTTCAACATAATACTTTTGAAGTGCAAGGAAGACCGCTACGACGGGAATTGCAACGATAACGCCTGCGGCACAGAACATTGTGTAATGAGTATTTAAATTAGTTTTTGAAAGCCATTCAAACATACCAACGGCAACGTTCATACCCTGGCTATTCTCGTGAATAAGGTAGCTTGCCATCATAAAGTCGCCCCAAGGAGCCATAAAGCCCATAAGAATGGTATAAATAACGATAGGCTTGGAGAGAGGCATTATAACCTTATAAAATACCTGGAAGCGAGTTGCGCCGTCAACTCTTGCCGCCTCGTCAAGGCTCTTCGGAATGGTATCAAAGAATCCCTTTGATACGTAGTATCCCATAGCACTGCTTGCGCAATAAACTATTACGAGTCCAAGAGGAGCCATATTCATTGTAAGTCCCGCATCTGCGAATACCTTGTATATAAGTATCAAGGTAAGGAAGCCGGGGAACATTCCGAGAATAAGCATAAAGTTCATAAGTCCCTTTCTGCCCTTAAAGCGCATACGGGAAAGAACGTAGCTCATTGCAAGAACGAATACCGTTTGAAGCACTGCGGTGGCAACGCCTATCAAAGCGGTGTTAATAAACCACTTAAAAAAGTCGGTTTCTTTAAACAGTCTGATATAATGCTTAAAGCCCCATTCCTTAGGAAGGAGATATGCGGTTTGCATATTAGTTTCCGTCTTAAAGGATTCAAGCACTATTCCCACAAAGGGTGCAAGCCAAATAAAGGATATTGCTATAAGCAAAATATAAATAACGGCATTTCCTATACGTCTGCTCGTTTTTATGCCCATGCTCTTTTTCTGCAAGGCTTGAGTATCTTTTTTATTTTTCATCACTTGTAATCCTCCTCATTCTTAGTTGACGGAATTACGTTATAGATGATAAGCGAGAGTATTGCAACTACCACGAATATCAAAATACCAACGATGGACGCCATATAATACTTGTTATCACTGCTTCCAAGCGTCATCTTAAAGAGCCAGGTTATAAGCAGGTCGGTGTGTCCGACGGATGCTCCGCCCGCTACACCCTTAATCGGGTTTCCGCCCGAGAGAAGATAAATAACGTTGAAGTTATTAAGGTTTCCTACAAAGCTTGTAAGGAGGTACGGACCTGTTACAAAGAGCATATAAGGAAGCGTTATCTTCATAAACTGCTGAGTTGAGGTTGCGCCGTCAACTCTTGAGGACTCGTAAAGGTCCTGAGGAATATTCATAAGAATACCGGTTGCCATAAGCATAACGTAAGGAATACCTATCCAGATATTGATTACGATAAGCAATATCTTTGCCACTACGGGAGAATCCCAAAGTGAAACAAAATTGTTTGTAAAGAGGTAATCATGGATAAACGGTATGTCGCCGAGAACTCGACCGATAAGTCCCGAGGAGTCGAAAAGCTTTGAAACGTACAAAAGCGAAACGAACTGGGGAATTGCTATTGTCATAACAAGCACGGTTCTCCAGAACTTCTTTATTCTTATTCCCTTTTTGTTTATCATTATTGCAACTATCATACCAAGGAAATAGTTGGTAAAGGTTGCAAAGAACGCCCACATAAGAGTCCACGCAAGTATTTCGCCAAAGGTAAGGCCAAGTCCGCCTGCGCCAAAGTCGAATATCTCGTTAAAGTGGTCAAAGCCAACCCAAGTAAAGAGGTTTGAATAACCGTCGTGAGCCGCATCGTAACTTGTAAACGCGATAAGCACCATAAAGATTATGGGAAGCACGGTAAACGCAAAAATTCCAAACAAAGGAAGAGCCAAAAGGGTTTTGTGGAACTGATCGTCAAGAAGCGACTTAAGGTCGCCCTTGCCACTTCTAACCTTTTTGCCCTTTGCGGTTATATCCATGCACAAGCGGCACTGCTTTACCTGAAGGCGCCACGTGTAGATAAACGCTACTATAAAGATAACTGTGAGAAGTCCGTAAAGAAGAACCTTTACGGAGTCGTCGCCGGGCACCCATGTATCGGTATCGTAAATTTCATCATATACCATACTACCCTGAACGGTACCAACGGTTTTGCCGTATTGGAACCACTGACATTTTTTGAGCCAATAAATACCGCCGCTCGGCAACGCCATATAAGCGATAAACACCGCTTCAAATAGGAGGAAAAGTATTCCTCTAAGAATTTGTCCGTAATAGAAATTACCGAAACCAAAAATAAGGAAGGAGGTTTTAACCGCCCAATTACCCTTTGAGAAGGTATAGCCTATATCAAGCACTTCATTTTTTATTCCGCGACCGCAACCGAGTATTCCGTTGCCAATCTTTTTACCAAGGTTTTTAAACCAGGTCGGAATTGCGCAAAAGAAGAGCAGTACCTTATACCAAAAGGCTTTAAATTTATTTAGTTTTAAATATTCTAAATCGTTTAATTTCTTCATAACAAACGCATAAAATAAATTTATACTGACTCCTTTATATAGTAAAAAGGCATTATTAACCCGAACACAAGACACTTGTTGTCCTTGTATGCAGGCTAACAATGCCTTTTTCGAAGGGGGAGCCACAAGGGCTCCCCCTTCTAAAGTTAATTAACTTTAATTAAGCGGGAATAAGCTCAATAGTAACGGTATCGCCAATTACAAGCTTAACCTTGTAGTTGCCATCTGCCTCAACAACGATGTTATCGCCATTGCTTACACCGTCCTTACCATAGTTATTATCCCAAGAAAGTCCCTGACGAACCTTGAACTCGTTACCAGCCTTCATCTCGAGAGCGTTCTTAGTGATCCAAGTTCCCTTAGGATCCTCAACCATCTCGAAGTCGGTATCCCAGTTAGAGTTACCAACGTTACCGATAACTGTCCATGCCTCTCTCTTCTCAGGGGGAATCTCAAGCCATGTCTTGATAGCTGCGGTGTAGGTATCAAGAGCTGCCTTAAGTGCTGCATCATCAGTTGCGTTCTTTGCGTCTGCGCCAAGAACCTTAGCAATATCCCACCAAGCGCCACCAATCTGACCCTGAGGAGTAGCGTATGCATTCTGCTTTGCAAGAGCTGCAAGAGAAATGTTAGCCTGAACTGCCTCGGAAGACTGAGCCTTTACGTTAGAGGGGCCCCACTCGAAGCTTGCGAATCTGTCGTTCTGGCACTTCTCACCGGTGAGGTACTGTGCGAGCTGAGAAAGAACTGCTGCTCTCTTAGCATCGCTCTGAGGCTTAACACCCATAAGCTTGTTACCGGAGTAAGAGCCGAGGTGGTAAGACTTACCGTCTACAGTGAAGGAAGGAAGGTCGGTAGCAGCGAGATTCTCACCAAAGTGCTCTGCTGCAGCCTGTGCGTTCCAAATACCAGTTACAACTACGCCTGCATCGGTAAAGATGTCTGCGTTAGAATCGTAAGCCTTGGACTGAGCGAGCATCTTCATACCCTTCATTGCAACCAAGCCCTTGTCGGAGTTAAAGTCATCATTGATAGCAATAAACTGACCGTTCTCGTCCATGGTCCAGGTTGAGGTACAACCTGTTGCAAAGAAGAAGGATGCGGTGTACCAAGCGTTCTCAAGAGCGAAACGAATCTTTACGCCCTTTGCCTCACAGTCAGCGATAATCTTTTCAAGATTCTCGGGGTCTGTAACGACACTCTTGTCGTAGTACATATAGTAGCCGTTGTCACTGGTCATAGGATAAGCGTAAAGCTCACCTGCAACAGTAGCAGCTGCTACAGAGCCTGCGTCATTCTCAGCCTTGATGTTCTCGGTAGCCTTCTTACCGGGCTTTGCGAGAGCGGATGCCTGAACAAGACGAGCAAGCTGGTCCTGTGCGAAGCAGTAGATATCAGGAGCGGTTGCAACGTCTGCAACTACCTTAGAACCTGCATCGCCTTCTGCAACGCCTTCAATAGAAGCGTTGATTACGATACCGGGGTTAGCCTTCATAAAGTCAGCGATCTGAGCCTTGAACTGATCAGCAACGCCTTCCTTTTCGGAAACCCACATGGTAATATCGTATGTGCCTGCGAGCTCGGAAGCGTCGCCTGCATTTGTGCCGTTATTCTCGCCGTTATTAGTTGTATCCTTGTTATCGTCTGTTTCATCGGTATTGTTATTACCGCATGCAGCAAATACAGAAACAACCATAAGAAGTGCAAGAATAAGAGCTAAGATTTTGCTCATTTTCATTTGAGTAATCCTCCTATTTTTTATTTGCTATAAAGCATATATATGATACCACTTTTCGTAGCATTTGTCAATATAGATAGCGTAATTTCCATTATTTTTAGCATTTGCAATAAAAGAAAATGTTAAATTTTAGATGAATTGTCAATTGCTGCTTTTACGCTTTTTTCTACATTAATATTACAATATACTACGGTTTTTACTTTAAAATAACGCTTGTTTGTGCGCCAATCGTAAGCGTTGTACCGTCAATGCTTGCGTTACCCACTCCGATAAAGTCGCAAAGCTCTAATGCAGTATATCCCGAGAGTGCGCTACACGATGAAAGATCGTACGTCATCTCCTCAGTTGAGGTATTGTGCATAACCAAAAGCTTTTCGCCGTTGTAGCTAATAACGAATCCACCAAGATTTTTCTCCGCCGTTGTAATTGAGGTATAGGTGCCACGCGCTATCGCCTTGTATTTATGCCTTAGCGCAATAAGCCTGCAGTAATAATTATACATACTGCCCTCGTCCTCTATCTGCTGAGCAACGGTGGTCTTAATTTGATTCGTTGCAGAATAGCTTGAGCCTACGGGATTTTTAACGGTATCATCATCGCCCCAAAGCATAGCAAGTCGGCGGTTTGCATCGGTGTTTGCAGAGCCTCGCGAGCCACGCATACCAATCTCCTCGCCGTAGTATATAAAAGGCGAGCCGGGGGTAAGAAGGTTAAGGTTTGCCGCCATTCTTACGTTATTTTCGGTAACGAACGCTCCCGCAATTCTATCCATATCGTGGTTTGAAAGGAAGGACATAACCATACCGTTGGGATTTTTCTCGGCAACTCTCTTTTGCCAAGACTCGATATAGCCCGTATAATTGCTAACCTTGCTAACTCCCTTAGCGGCGTTTGCTATAACGCCCTCCTGCTGAGAAAGTCCAAAGCCAAAGCAATCCATAGTGCCGTAATATTCAAGTATTTCGCTATCGCCCGACCAGCATTCGCCAACGCAATAGATATCCGACTTTATCTTACGAAGCTCCGTCATATACCAATTCCAAAAGTCAACTGTGGTTTTAGTATCGCCGTAATAAATATATTTTATAGCGTCAAATCTAAATCCGTCGATGCCGAGGTCAAGATAATATTTAGCGATGTTAAGTGCTTCCGCTCTTACCTCGTTGTTATCGTAGTCAAGCTCGGGCATGCTTCCCGAGAAGTTGCACTCATAATAATAGCTTGAGCCCGATATTTTTTGATAGGTGCGTCCGCTTACCTTTTCCGAGTCGGTAACGGCAATATAATAATCGTAATACTTATTTGCGGTATCTCCGCTTGCTCTTGCGCTCTTAAAATTCATAAACCATGAGTGCTGCTCCGAGGTATGGTTTATCGCAACGTCAAGAATAAGCTTTACGTTTCGCTTATGGCAAAGGTCAATAAGCTCCTTAAGATCGTCCTCGGTGCCAAACTTTTGGTCAACCTTATAGTAATTCGTAGCGTCGTACTTGTGGTACGAGGGAGATGAGAATATAGGCGAAAGCCATATTCCCTGCACTCCAAGGCTCTTACCCGAATTTACGTCGCCATCGTTTAAATAATCAAAGCGGTTAATAATTCCTCTAAGATCTCCTATACCGTCGCCGTTGGAATCGGAAAACGAGCCAACGAATATCTGATAAAAGGTTCTGTAGTTATCGTCAATATCGTCAAGCTTAGGCTCACGCTTGATTTCGGTTTCGCTCTCGCTATCCGTGCTATCGTTATTATTATCTGCGCATCCGCTAAGTCCAAGCGAGGTAAGCATAATTATCACCGCCAAAAATAAGCTTAAAATTTTATTTTTTTTATTCATACGTTTCCTCTTTAAAAATCAAGTTTAAGAATCAAGATTTCCGTTTTTTACAAGCGCAAAGGTCTTTAAGGATTCAAGTGCCCTTCCGTTTTTATCAAACAATGCTTGATTATCAACCGAGCATCCTCCGTACCACTTACCCGCATCGACGGGATCGTATTCACCTGCATAGGAGGTTGCCCATCCCGAGCCGTGCTTTTCCCAAAGCGTACGGTTTTCCTCGTAGGTTTTTCCGCCTGCCGATATCCAAGTGCCCTCCCAATAGAAAACGCCAATGCAATTTTCTATTTCTGCGGCGGTTGCTATTACGTCCCTAATAAAATCCGCCTGACCTTGAACCGTAAAGGGATAGCCCTCAACCTCGCCAAACTCGCTACTGATAGTATTACCGAAAAAGTCGGTATCATCGGGCGTATAGGCGTAAGAGGTTTCGGCAATTACTACCTTTTTATTATAAACCGAGGTTACCTTTTTAAGCTCGGAATTAAGATTTTCAAGGCTTCCGTGCCAAAACGGATAATAGGACGATGCAAAAACATCGTAATCAACGTTAAATCGATTAAGCTCGTAAGCATAGCCCGCATAGCGGTTTGCAAGCTCGGGATTTGAGAAGTGAAGCACAACAAGCGCCTCGGGGCATACCTCTCGCGTTGCTCTTGAGCCTGCCGACATAAGCGAGGTTATCCTGCTCCATTCCCTCTCGCCACACATAAATCCGTTGGTTTCGTTGCCTATTTGCACCATACCAATGTCAATTTCAGCCTCCACGAGTCGGTTAAGCGACTCCTTGGTGTATTCGTACAAGGCATCACAGCGCTCGTCAAAGCTCATATTCTGCCAAGCCTTTGGAATTGGTTGCTTTTGAGGGTCTGCCCAAAAATCACTGTAATGGAAGTTAACTAAAAGCTTCATACCGTTTTCGGTTGCTCGCTTGCCTACCCTTATAGCGTTTTCGATGTCGCAATTACCGCCGCCGTAGCCGTTGCCGTTAGCGTCAAACGGATCGTTCCAAATTCTAACTCGAATATAATTTATGCCATTCTCGGAGAGTATACTGTAAACATCCCCTTCGGTGCCCTCGTGATTATAAAATTTAACGCCGCTCGCCTCAAGCGAGGGAACGCAGGAGGCATCCATTCCGAGGATAAAATCATCGCTAAGCCCCTCCACCCTTTTAACCCTCAAAGTATCCGAGGTTACGTTTATTTTTTTGTCGTTTGCACCGCAGGAGGATAAAATATTTGTAGATATCATAGCAAATACAATTGCAAAAGCAATTCTCCTAAATAAATTCCTTTTCTTGCCAAAGCCCCACTTTTCAGCGGGGCTTTTTGCATTATTTTTATTACTTAAGAAGCTCATCATTTACGTAAACTCTAACCGAGATTCCGTTAACGGTAACACTTCCGCTATCACGGGAGATAACCTCAGCACCTGCGCTCTCGCCGTTGGCAACGAGATTCCACTCACCGTCAAGCTGATAAGGAAGCGCCTGCGAGTGAGGATTGAGTATTACCACAGCCTTACCGCCCTTTCCATTGTCAAAGCGGATAAGTGCCATACCCGTTCCAAGCTCCTCATACTCAACGGTAGCGTTAAGGTCGGTAAATATTCCGTAGGTCTTACGCATTTCGATTAGTCCCTTATAGTAGAGCATAGTTTGATACTCTCTGCTATCCTCCTTAAGAACCGACCAATCGATGTTGTTTATCTCGTCGCTTGAATTATAGCTGTTTTCATCTCCGTCCTTTGTGCGGAGCATTTCCTCGCCCGCCTGCCAGAAGGGAGTTCCCTTTGCAATCATCAAGATTGCCGCACCAAGATTATTCATCTTATTTCTCGTTTCGTCGCTTGCAGTTGCATTTGACAAAAGAAGCTTATCCCAAAGGGTGTTATTATCGTGCGCACTCATATAGTTAACTATCATAGCATCCTTTACTGCCCAGCCCTGACCTACGCCCGAGCCACCGCGGATACTAAAGATTATCTTGGAGAGGTTGTTGCTATTAGCTGCACCGTTGATGTATCCCTTACCGGTCTTTTCAAATACGCTACCCTTGGTTGCGTCACGCATTACGTCATTAAATACCGCAATTCCGCCAATAGCATCGCCTGTGGGAACTATCTTACTGATATTACCCTGATTTGCTTGGAGGCTTCCGTCAATAGTCCAGCCCATTGTCCAGCCCTCGCCGTAAATTACCGCATGGGGATTGATTGTGTGAACCGCACTCTCAATCTTCTGCATTGTTTCGAGATCGTGGAGTCCCATAAGGTCAAAGCGCAAGCCGTCAAGTTTGTATTCCTCCACCCAATAGGAGGTGGAATCAACCATAAACTTACCAAACATATATCTCTCGGATGCGGTATCGTTTCCGCAACCGCTTGCAGAGGAGTTTGCGCCCGTAGCGGTGTATCTGTAATAATAGTAAGGAACTATGCGGTTAAAGGAGCTGTTTGCATCGTAGGTGTGGTTGTAAACAACGTCCATAATAACGCCGATGCCTGCCTCGTGAAGCGCCGCAACCATTTGCTTGTACTCGTTTATTCTAACCGCTCCGTCACAGGGATCTGTAGAATAGCTACCCTCGGGAACGTTATAGTTTTTAGGGTCATATCCCCAGTTGAATGCGGAATCGGGATTGCTCTCGTCAACCGTTGCATAATCGTATACCGGCAACAAATGAACGTGAGTTATACCGAGATTTTTAAGGTAATCAATACCAACCGAAACGCCATGCTCGTTCTTAAGTCCTGTTTCGGTGAATGCAAGGTACTTACCCTTATACTGTGAATCGGCAATCTTATTTGAGAAATCTCTTACGTGAACCTCCCAAATTATAGCCTCGGAATAGCTGTTAATATTGTTTTCAAGCTTGGAATTCTCAAAGCCCTCGGGGTTTGTAAGCGAAAGATCAACTACCATCGAGCGATCTCCGTTTACGCCTGCGGATTTAGCGTATGGGTCGGTTGCCTCCTGCGTGCCAACCGCAGTGGTTACGGTGTAGGTATAGTAGGTTCCGTGACCGCAAGACTCGGTAAAGGACCAAACGCCCTTGTCGCCTCTAACCATTTCAACGCTCTTATATGCCGCAACCTCGTGCCCCTTTTCAAAAAGATTGAGAACTACTTTAGATGCGGTCGGCGCCCAAACCTTAAAGGTAGTAGTCTTAAAGGTAGTGCTATCTTCGTTTATAACAGCGCCGAGATCATTACCGTCATAATGATAGTTGTCAGCAAAATATTTACTGTCAAATATCTCCATAGGAATAACGGTTTTAGAGCCGTAGCCGTCTATTTCAAGAGTGTAGCTCTTTGAAAGGTCAAAGCTTTCGGCAACCTCGATATTACCTGTTCCCGAAGCGTAGCCAAGGCTTGAAATGCTTGTTACCTTAATTTCACGCTCGCCCTCAAAAACCTTTACCTTGCTTAAATTATCAATGGTTATAGCGGGAGCAATCTTATAGGAGAGTGTTTTCTCGCCCTTCATGCTCGCAAGTGAAAATCTTTTTATCATTTCGAGAGTTTTGCCTCCATCATTACTCTTAAACTGATCCTCTACACCGCCCTTGAGGTATATAACAGTTTCTCTGCCCTCAAGAATAACGTAGCGGTCTGCCTCAAAATCCTTTGTTGCGCTTCCCCAAGAATCTCCACCCGGGTCAGAGCAATTCTTTCTAACGATAAATCCTACCTGATCGATGCCCTCGGGAACGTTGACTACCGCCTTTGCGCCGTATGCGCACTTGTGAAGAAGGTAGCCCTTGCCCGCAACGTCGCCCCACCACATCCAGATATCACAGTTATCGTATGTATCCTTGTGGTTAAAGTAGATGGTTAACTGATTGTATCCATCCTCAAGCGGAAGCGTATATTCATCAGCGGGGATATCATCGTTCTTAGTGCTTTCCGTTGAGCCCTCGGTCGACTCTACGGTATCGCTCTCGGTTTCGCTCGTATCGTCGGGTGTACCGCAGGATACAAGACAAAGCGAGAATATCATTGAAATAACGAGAAATAAAGAAATTAATCTAATCTTATTTTTCATAATTTAACCCTCCTTACTTTGCTCTACCCGTTCTCTCTGCAAGGTCACGCATTCTTGCGCGAAGCTTTGCAGTATTATAACGAGTACTAATTCTCCACGCCCAGTTCCCCTCGGCGGTTGCGGGAGTATTCATTCTTCCCTCCTCGTTTGAAAGCTCAAGGTAATCCTGCATAGGAACTATTGCAAGGTTTGCAATGCTTGTAAAGGCAAGCTCTATAACGTCGTAAACACGGCTCTGCTCCTTGTTTCTCGGACATTCCTTATTAAAGCGCTTCTTGGTATCCTTATCAAGATTCTTTATCCAAGAATAGGTGCAATCGGAATCGTGAGAGGATGCGTAGACAACGCAATTCTTAGTATCGTAAATTCTGGGGAGATACTCGCTATCCTCATCGTAGAACGCAAAATGAAGCATCTTCATTCCAGGGCATCCTGCGTGGAGGAGAAGGTCACGAACATCATCGGTTATAAATCCAAGGTCCTCGGCAATAATCTTTGCCTTAGGGAACACCTCGGCAATCTTGCTAAAGAGTGCAATTCCGGGAGCGGCATCCCACTTACCGTTTTTAGCCGTAGCGTCACCGTAAGGAATATTATAATATCCCGCAAAGCCACGGAAATGGTCTATTCTGAGAATATCGTAAAGCGAGAACGCAAGGCGAACACGGTTTACCCACCAGGTAAAGCCGTCCTTCTCCATAAGCTCCCAGTTATATATCGGGTTGCCCCAAAGCTGACCGTCGGGCGAAAATCCGTCGGGAGGACATCCCGCAACAACGGTGGGATTGAAGCTCTCGTCAAGCAAGAACTGCTCGGGCGCCGCCCAAACGTCCATGCTATCGTGCGCAACGTATATAGGCATATCTCCTATAAGCATTATGCCCTTTTCGTGTGCGTGGTCAAGCACCGCCTTCCACTCGGTGGCAAACTCGTACTGAATCCAACGCCAGAAGGACATTTCGCCGTCGAACTCGTCCTTAAGCTCGATAGCCTTTTTATAATTGCGATGCTCCTCTGCCCAGGTTGTCCACTGTGCAAAGCCGTAGTGAACCTTAAGCGCCATAAAGAGCGCATAATCCTCGAGCCAAGCGGCGTTCTTCTTTACAAACGCACGGTAGCTCTTATCGGGCGTAAAGCGACTAAACGCCTTGCGAAGTGCAGAATATCTTACGTTAAAGAGCTTGCCGTAGTTAACCTTTTCGGAGTCATCTCTTTGCTCCTCAAGCTCGTCCCTTGTAAGAAGTCCCTTTTCGGCAAGGATATCAAGGTCTATAAAATAGGGATTTCCCGCAACCGACGAGGGCGACTGATAGGGGCTATCGCCGTAGGAGGTGGGGTTAAGAGGAAGCACCTGCCAGCACTTCTGACCCGCCTCGTCAAGAAAATCAATAAAATCGTGTGCCGCCTTACCAAAGCTTCCAATGCCGTACTTGGAGGGCAAGCTGCTTACGGGCATAACCACGCCCGCCTTGTTTTTAAAGCCAAAATTCTTAGTATAATTCATATCGTATGCTTCCTTTAATTCTTTATCATAGATATATTCGTGCTTAGTGCCTTCGATATCCGTTATATCGTATATACCGCAAGTATTTTTTACATCCTTAGCCTTTTTAAAAATAACTGCGCCGTGAGGTGGCAACGTTATTTTTATAGAATAGGGTGTGCGAGCCGTGGGCTCCTCAATCGCATCAATGCTACCCTCGTTTATCGCTCCGCTACCGCCGTATTTTTCGGCATCCGAGTTAAAGACCTCCTTATAGTCACAAAGCTCGGGCACACCAAGGGTAAAGCCCTCTCTTGTTACAGGAGTGAAGTTTACGGCAACTATTACCTCGTTGCCCTCACGGTCTATTCTACGATAGGAAAGAACGCTTTCCTCACTGTTATCGGGATCTATCCAATCAAAGCCATCCCAATCGCTATCGTTTTGCCACAATGCGGGAGTATCAAGATAGAAATGATTAAGCTCGGAATGGAATAAATGTAGCCTTGCGTGCATATCATAGTCAAGCATAAACCACTCAAGTCCCTTTACCTCATTCCACTCGCTAAACTGACCGAACTCGGTTCCCATAAAGGTAAGCTTTTTGCAGGGATGAGTCATCATATAGGTCGCAAATGCGCGGGCGCTTGCAAACTTTTGCCAATAGTCGCCGTGCATTCTGCCTATCAAGGTGCTTTTGCCGTGAACGACCTCATCGTGCGAGATAGGAAGAACGTATTTTTCGCTAAAGGAGTAGGTAAGCGAAAAGGTAAGCTTATCGTGATGGTGCTTTCTAAAATACGGGTCGACCTTAACGTACTCAAGCGTATCATTCATCCATCCCATATTCCACTTCATATCAAAGCCAAGACCGTCATTTTCAAAGCCCGTAACGTTACCGAACGCCGAAGATTCCTCGGCAATCATAAGCGCATAGGGGCACATTTCCTTTATTGCGGAATTAAGCTTTTTAAAGAAGGCTATCGACTCAAGATTTTTGTTGCCGCCAAATACGTTAGGCAACCACTCGCCCGGAGCCTTATCGCAATCAAGATAAAGCATTGCCGCCACAGCATCAACACGCAACGCATCGGCGTGGAACTCCTCGAGCCAATAGATTGCATTAGAAACCAAGAAGGACTGTACCTCATTTCGTCCAACGTCAAAGCATCTTGTGCCCCAACCCTTATGCTCCATTCTGTCCCAGCCCTGATACTCGTAAAGCGGTTGACCGTCAAACTCGTAAAGACCGTGCGCATCCTTTGGAAAATGTGCAGGAACCCAATCGAGTATAACTCCGATACCCGCATTATGCATAGTATCAATAAAGGCTCTGAAATCGTCGGGAGTGCCAAATCGAGAGTTAGGCGCATAGTAGCAACCAACCTGATATCCCCACGAGCCCTCAAAGGGATGCTCCATTATGGGGAGAAGCTCTACGTGGGTGTATCCCATTTTTTTTGCGTAAGCCGAAAGCTCGTCCGCAAGCTCGTGGTAGGACAAGGGACTTCCGTCATCGTGCTTCTTCCAGGAGCCTAAGTGTACCTCGTAGATATTCATCGGCTTATCATAATACTCACCTGCGTTTTTAAGCGAAAGCGCTCTCCAAGCCGAATCATGCCAATCATAATTGCTTTCGTAAATAACGGATGCGGTATTAGGGCTCTTCTCGCAGAAGCGTCCGTATGGGTCTGCCTTGTAAACGCATCTGTAGGAATTCCAAATCTTGTATTTGTAAAGATCGCCCTCCCTAAGTCTGTTCGCCTTATCGATATATTCCCATATACCGTCGGTAACCTTATACATAGGCGCATCCTCTGTCCAGAAGTTAAAGTCGCCAACGAGATAAATCGCATCAGCATTAGGTGCCCAAACTCTAAAAACGTAGCGTCCGTTTTCCTTATGCACGCCTAAATATTCATAGGCTTTATAATTCGTGCCCTGATGAAATAAATATGCGGGCAGGTTGTGAAATTCATTACTCAAGTTCATCACCGCCATTTTAAATAAGATTTTTCACATTTATATTTTATATTTTATATTTTATATTTTATATTTTTATTATCTTCTACTCTTAAAAAATTCGGTAAGCACATCCCTGCACTCATCCTCAAGGACGCCCCCCGTTATCTTAAAGGAATGGTTAAACGGATAGGCGTTAAAATTTACCACGCTTCCGCAGCACCCCGCCTGCATATCGTAGGCGCCAAAAACCACTCTGTCTATTCTTGAATTTACCAAAGCACCTGCGCACATCGGACAAGGCTCAAGCGTTACGTAAAGCGTGCAACCGTGAAGCCGCCATCCGCCAAGAGCCGAGCAAGCCCTGTCTATTGCAAGTATTTCAGCGTGCGCCGTGGCTTTTTTTTCATTCTCTCGCAGATTATATGCGCTCGCGATAACCTCACCCTTAGCGTTAACCACTATTGCGCCAACGGGTATCTCGCCAAGTTTTGCCGCCTCTCTTGCAAGAGAAAGCGCCATTTTCATAAATTCTATATCTCTGTTTTCCATATTAATTTAAGTTAAAATATAGCAATATCAAACATCGAAAGTATTGATTGAGCCATAGAGAACAGGCATATTGCCGCATAGATAATAACCGTTACCGCAAAGAAGTCCTTTATCTTTTTGCCTTGTGAAAGACCAAGCTCGCACTCCTCAACATCCATTCCACACTCGTAAATTGCGCCGAAGCTTCCATTTTCCTCAATGCTTGGCTCCCTATCTCTTTTTAAAATAATGAGAATAAGAGAGATTACCCCAATTACCATTATCAAGAGGTCGATAGCCACGGTTATCCAATCGCATCCCGTAAGTATGGGCAAATACTCCTCCAACACGGTGGTAAGATTATTTGCAAAATGTATTATCATACAAGCCCAAATTGATTTTGTTTTTACGTAAACATAGCCTATTACCACGCCCATAAGCGTTGTATAAAGCAATTGAAAGGGATTTTGGTGCATGAGTCCAAACAAAACCGCACTTCCTAATATTGCCGTGGTTTTTCCGTACGGCAAAAGATTGGTAAGAATTGCGCCACGGAAGAGATATTCCTCACAAATTGCAGGTACTATCGCCGTTGAAATTATAGAAAGCAGGAAGAATATCAACACCTCTGAAAGTGGCTTACCTACCATATCAGAGCTTGAATCAAGTTCTGCCGAAAAGGTTGGCGAGAGCGAGGATATCATAACGTTGTTAAGATACGAAAGCGTAAAATTAACCGCTATTATCGCAAAAACGATATAAACGATTTTAAAATCAAGCTTAAACGAGGTGTATATTTTTCTTGAATCGGGCAGCTCCCTTACCATTCGGCAAAGAATAAATGCCGCTCCCGAAAAGGAGAGAAAGTACGCAATTGCGGAGAGCGCCTCGGTTATTACGTTGGCGACAAGCTCGGAGATAAGCACCTCGAGGTATGCGCCAAGAAAGGCAATTCCAACCATACTAAGGGTAAAGGCGGCATAAAAAATCAGCATCGCAAAGCCTATTTTTGAGCAAAGCGCAGAATAATTTTTAGCGTTTTCGGACATTTTTATACCTCCCATCCCTTTAATTTTTTAATCATCTTTTTTAAACGTATTTTTATTTTCTGTAATAAACGTAATAAGCAATAACGGTTCGCTCACGTTGAGTTTCCTTATCAAAGCCCGTAAGCACCACACCGTCCTTTGAGAGAAGCTCCCAAATTTGCAAATCGTCTATCCTTGCACGAAATACAACCCTTGACGAGGCGTAGACGAGCAAATCCTCCTCACGGATATTAAATCCGCCCTCTCTGCCTATAATAACATCAACGTCATTTTGCTTTTCGCTTACATAGCGGATATGCTTTCCGCAAATCATACGCGCCATATCCCAACGTGCGCTCTTACTGTTAGGGTCCTTGCTTTTGGTTAAATTCTTAAAAAAATTTACAAGTCCCATAGCCATTATACCCTCTTAAGGATAATTGCAGAGCAAGGCTCTACAACGCCGCCAAAGAGCTTTCCGTCTGTAAGTGAGCGCCATTTGCCCGACAAATGACACACCTGTGGGTAAATTTCGGAATTTGCAATAACGCATATCTCCTCGCCTTGACAGCTTCTTGTATATGCTATAATTGCATCATCAACATATTTAACCTTAAATTCTCCCTCGGCAAAGATATTACGATTTTCTTCTCTTATTCTACCTAACATACGGTAAAATTCAACAAGTCCGCCGTCCTCTCTACCCCACGGATACGGCATACGGCAGAAGGGGTCACGGTAGCCCTCAACGCCCGCCTCGTCGCCGTAATAAACCGACGGAACACCGTAAACGGTAAACTGAATTGCCGTTGCAAGCTTCATTTTTTTAATTGCGATAGCCTTATCCTCGGCAGAAAGACGCTTGCTCGCAAGAATAGAGCCTACCTCGTCGGAGGTTTCATCATCTTCCTTGCCAAAAACAGTAAGCGCTCTCTCGGTATCGTGTGTGCCGAGAATATTCATAAGCGAATCGCAAACCGTTTTTGGATAGGTTGAGTATATCGACTCCAAAACGTCGCTAAGAAATTCCGAGTCGCCGTCGATAACAAAGCGCATAATGCCCTTGCGCAAGGGATAATTCATTACACTGTCAAGCTGAGCGCCGCGAAGATATTTTCTACGCTTTCCGTAGGCTACCTTTTCGGTTGCGTTCTCCCAAACCTCGCCGATAATTACAGCCTCGCCGTCGCTCTCCCTCTTTACCGCCTCGCAGAACTCGTCAAGAAAGCTATCCGAAAGCTCGTCGGCAACGTCAAGTCGCCATCCCGCAACGCCTTGTCTTATATATTCAGCGCCAACACCGTCCTTAGATGTAAAGTAGCGTCGGCAATCCTCATTTGCATGGTTAAGTCGTGGCAATATCTTTATACCCCACCAAGAATCGTAATTCTCTCGGCTTCCCTTAAAGGAAAACCAATTTCGATATCTGGAATTCTCGTCAGAATATGCGCCTACGCCACCGTATTCGCCGTATCTGTCAAAGTACAGGCTATTATCTCCTGTATGGTTAAACACACCGTCAAGAATTATTTTTATATCAAGCTCTGCCGCTTTTTTTATAAGCGCATCAAACGCAGGCTTGCCACCAAACATAGAGTCTATCTCAAAATAATCGCCCGTATCGTATTTATGATTTGAATACGCCTTGAAAATAGGGTTTAAATATATAACGCCCACGCCCAAGGACTTTAGATATTCGAGCTTTTCAATAACGCCCCAAAGGTTTCCGCCAAAGAACATATTGTTCTTAATTGGCTCGCCCTGATGCTCCACGTACTGCGGAACTCCGTTTTCCCAATCCTCGTTCATAACGACGTCATCCCTTGTACCAACCTCGCCGTTACCGCGATAAAAGCGATCGACGAATATTTGATACATCACTCTGCCGTGGAACCAGCTTGGAGTAGAAAAGCCCTTTTTATATACTTGCATTAAAAATCTTCTCTCGGGATATCTTTGAAGAGAAAATCTTACGTTGTTTTCGGTTGAGGTAAAAAGCGTATCGGCTCCGCGCAAGAAAAGAAGCTCGTAAAAGAAGAGTCCGTCACTCTCGCCTACGCAAAGCCTTGCCGTATCTACGGTAAGCTTATAGGTATCCTTTACCATATCGGTAGAAACAAATTCAAACGGATAATCTACGTCCTCGCCTCCGTCACGGCATATCCTCATAACAACGGCCGAAGCACCAAGCTTTCTTGGTGCTTCGACGGTAAATTCAGGACATTCGCCAAACGCAAAGCATCCTCTTGCGGACACATCCACTCCGTCTATTTCTTTTTTTATTGATGGAAGGCAATCAACCCAAAAGGAATTTTTTATTAACATTCGGTTTTCCTATCTTAAATTTAATTTAATATAATTTCATTCTTACTTTATAAGAGGCTTAATATTCCAGATATTATCCGCATATTCCTTGATGGAACGGTCTGCTGCAAAGAATCCCGATGCCGCAATGTTCAAAAGTGACATACGGTTCCACTTCTCCTTATCCGCATAATCGTCCACAAGCTTTGCGTGAGTCATACGGTAGGACTCGAAGTCTGCAAGGCAGAGATACGGGTCTGCAATACCGGGGCCTGTGGTGAGGTAGTTTGCAATATCTGCAAAGGACTCGCCTGCAAAGCCAACGGTAAGCGCTCTTATAATACGCTGCATCTTGGGATTTGCAATAAAGAAATCCTGAGCGTTGTAGCCACGGAGCCAGAGATCCTCAACCTCAGCGCTTGTAAGACCGAATATATACATATTGTCCTTACCTGCCTCGGCAAGCATCTCAACGTTTGCGCCGTCAAGTGTACCGATAGTCATAGCACCGTTCATCATAAGCTTCATGCATCCTGTTCCGCTTGCTTCCTTACCTGCCATAGAAATCTGCTCACTTACCTCGGCAGCGGGAACGAGTGCCTCTGCAAGGCTTACGTTATAATCCTCAAGGAATACAACTGCAAGCTTCTCGCGTGCGATAGGATCGTTCTCGATATGCTTACCCAAGCAATAGATGAGATTGATTATTCTCTTTGCGTGGTAATAGCCCGACGCCGCCTTTGCTCCGAAGAGGAAGGTTATGGGCTGGAAGTCTGCGTTGGGGTTATCCTTAATATCAAGATAAAGTCCAATGATGTTAAGAACGTTAAGAAGCTGACGCTTGTACTCGTGCAAGCGCTTAATCTGTACGTCAAAGATAGAGTGGGTATCGATAAGTCTACCCGACTTCTTATGAAGCATATTAGCAAAGGCTATCTTGTTATTGTGCTTGATAGCTCTTACTCTGTTAAGAACCTCTGCGTCATCCGCATACTTTGCAAAATTGTTAAGCTCGATAGGATTGTGACGGTAGCCCGTTCCAATGGTTTCATCAAGCAAGCCTGCAAGCTGAGGGTTGGAGTAGCAGAGCCAACGGCGGTGTGCAATACCGTTTGTTACGTTGGTAAAGCGCTCGGGGTACATTGCGTAGAAGTCGTGGAACAACGACTTAACAAGAATATCCGAGTGAAGCTTTGATACGCCGTTGATGCAATGGCATCCGATAACGCAAAGGTTAGCCATACGAACCTGACCGTAGCCGATAACGCTCATCTTAGAAATCTTGTTCCAGTTTCCGGGGAATACGTCCCAAGCCTCACGGCAGAAGCGCTCGTTAATTTCCTTAACGATGCTGTAAATTCTCGGGAGCTTCAAGCGGAAGAGATCCTCGTTCCATGTTTCAAGCGCCTCGGGCATAACCGTGTGGTTTGTATAAGAGCAAACCTCGGTAACTATCTTCCATGCCTGATCCCAACCCATAAAATACTCGTCAACGAGTATTCTCATAAGCTCGGGGATACAGAGCGCAGGGTGAGTATCGTTTATATGAATAGCAACCTTTTCCGCAAGGTTATCAATTCTTCCGTAAACCGCCATATGGTCACGAATAATGCTCTGGCAGGATGCAGATACCATAAAGTACTGCTGTGAAAGACGCAAAAGCTTTCCTTCAATGTGGTTATCAGAGGGATAAAGAACCTTAGAAATAGTTTCTGCGTTGGTGCTTTCCTCAACTGCCTTTGCGTACTGACCCTGAGTAAAGAGGCTCATATTAAAGTTTTTAATATCCCTTGCCTTCCACAAGCGAAGCTGGCTTACCGCCGAGCTATCTCCGCCCGATATCATCATATCGTAAGGAACTGCCTCAATGCACTCTGCGTCATCGTAAATAACCTGCATATGGCCCTCGCGCCACTCCTCGCGAACGTGACCGCCCATTTTAACCTGATATACTCTATCGGTTCTCGGAACGAGCCATACCTCTCCGCCGGGGAGCCAAATATCAGGGAGCTCAACCTGCATACCGTCTACTATCATCTGCTTAAAGAAGCCGTACTCGTAGCAGATAGAGAATCCCGTTGCAGGATAATCAAGAGATGCAAGCGAATCCATAAAGCACGCTGCAAGTCTGCCCAAGCCTCCGTTTCCAAGTCCTGCATCGGGCTCACAGGTATAGAGGTCCTCAAGCTCTACGCCGTATTCCTTAAGAACCGCAGAAAACTCCTTGTCAAGTCCAAGGATGCAGATATTGGTCTTAAGTCAGCGTCTAAGCAAAAACTCCATGCACATATAGTAAACGCGCTTAGCGCCTACCTGGTTAACGTCGTGCTTAAAATCGTTTCTCTTTGACGAAAGCATATCTCTTATCGTCATTGAAACTGCCTTATACATCTGTTCCTTAGATGCCTCATCAGGTGTGCAGCCAAAATATCTCGAAAGCTTTGTTTCGATGTTATCCTTAACCTGCTCTTTGGTAAGTTTTTCTTTTGCCATTGGTAAAATCCTTTCTCTTTTAGCCCGCATTGCGAGCAAATATATTTTTTATTTATTTTTATTTTTTATATTACTTTTTTATTTTTTCCAAAGCGGAGCGTACATTTGAAGGTAGCTTTGCGCCGAGCTCTTCCATGAGAAGTCGATATTCATAATCTTATTAACGAATCTCTCGCGAAGCTCGGGGTTATACCAAAGCTCTATAGCCGCCGAGGTTCTTTCCTCAAGCTCGTAGGGGCTATAATTTGCAAATGTAAAGCCGTTACCTCGCATCTCTCCGTTATCCATCCAATAGGGCTTTATCGAATCGTAAAGTCCACCGGTTTCACGAACCACGGGGATAGAGCCGTATCTTGACGCTATCATCTGCGAAAGTCCGCAGGGCTCGCTCTTAGACGGCATAAGGAATATATCGCTTGCCGCATATATTCTCTTAGAAAGATCTCTATCGTACGCTATAAGCGCTCGCACCTTATCACGGTATGCGTTTTCAAGCCCCATAAAGAAGCCCTCGTACTGTGCCTCGCCCTTGCCAAGCAAAACGAGCTGAACGTCGTATCGACCAACAAGGCTATATATCATCTGACTGATAATATCAAAGCCCTTATGCGACGCAAGACGGGATATTATTGCAATCATCGGTACATCGGTTCTTTCGGGAAGTCCAAGCTCTCGTTGCAGCGCAAGCTTGTTTTGATACTTTTTATCAAGCTCGCCCGCTTTGTAATTTACCGCTATTGCGGTATCGCTCTCGGGAGAGTAATAATTGTAGTCTATACCGTTTAGTATACCTAAAAGCTTATAGCGACAATCACGCAAAATTCTGTCAAGACCGTGAGCATACTCGGGGGAGCATATCTCGTCGGCGTATCGTTGGCTAACCGTAGTTACTATATCGGCAGAGGCGATAGCACCCTTCATAAGATTTATGCATCCATCGTATTCAACGATATTTCTCGTGCGCCAGTCAAGCTCAAAAACATCGCCAAGTATCGAGAAATCGTACTGTCCCTGATACTCAATGTTGTGTATAGTATACACAAGCTTCATATTTTGGTATCCGTCCTTGTGCCTAAACTTGCTGTTAATATAAATAAGAGCAAGCGCACTTGACCAATCGTGTGCGTGAACTATATCGGGATAGTAGCCTACAAGCTCGGGTAGAGCCGCCGCTACCTTGGAAAAATACGCAAAGCGCTCTGCCTCGTCAAGATATCCGTAAAGCGCACCGCGGTTGAAATAATACTCGTTATCAACGAAATAGTATGTCACTCCGTCCTTTACAAGACTGTGAATACCGCAGTAGAGCCTACGCCACGAGAGTGATATTTCGCCCTCGTATACCTTTGTCATTTTCTCTCGCCACTCCGAGGATATAGAGCCGTAAAGCGGCATAACCACTCTAACGTCAACTCTGCCATCCGATGCCTCGGTTATTGCCGAGGGAAGCGAGCCAAGCACGTCGCCAAGACCGCCCGTTGCCGCAAAGGGCATTACCTCTGCTCCAACAAAAAGTATTTTCTTCATCCTTTTTCTCCTTGTTTATTTATAAAATTAAATCAGATAAGGGCTTATTTAAATCATACTTCCCTTTGACAAGAAGAAGGGCATGCTTTCGTGACCCGAAAGATTTCGTCCGTCACGAATGCTTACGTTTTTATCGGTGATAACGCAATTAAGCGAGGTGTTTGCGCCAACGTAGGTATCCTGAAGCAATATCGAGTTTTTAACAACGGTTCCCTTGCTTACGTGAACTCCTCTGAATATTATTGAATTTTCAACGGTTCCCTCAATTGTGCATCCGTCCGCAATCAAGGAGTTTTTAACCGACGAGCCGCTTTGATATACCGTAGGCGAGGAGTTACGAAGCTTTGTATACACCATATTTTCAGGTGTATTTAAAAGCTCGTTTCTCGTTTCGGTATCAAGAAGCTTCATCGACGCCTCGTAGTAGCTTACGAGCGAGCCTATCTGCAAAAACTCTCCGTCGAAGTGATAAGCGTGTATTTTAGAATGCTCAAGGCGGTTTAAAAGTGCCTCAAGATAAAAGCGAGTGTAGCCGTGAGCCGCCGCATCGTTGATGATATCAAGCAGGAATGTGCGGTTTGCAACTATGATATTAGTGCTAATCTCCGCCTCGGTTTCATCCTCCTTCTTTGTGCAAGCCGAAAGATTTGTAACTCTGCCATCGTTGCCAAAATCAACTATGGTTGCATCCTCCGAGGGGCGAACGTTGCCGGGCTTTACGGTTCTCGTAAGAATGGTCATATCCGCACCGCTTGCCTCGTGCGACTTTATTAAATCTCTAAGATCTACGGCGCAAACGTTATCGCAATCCGCAAGAACTATATGCTCCTCGTTGCATCTTGCAACAAAGTGCATAACGCCCATAAGCGCCTCAAGTCGGGTGGTGTAAAGTCTACCGCCGTTTGCGCTATTGTAGGATGCGATGTAAGGAGGCAATATTCTGATACCTCCCGAGCGGCGTGCAAGATCCCAGTCCTTACCCGTACCGATGTGGTCCATAAGCGACTGATAATTATTGTGCGCAATAACGCCGATTTTGGTAATTCCCGAATTTACCATTGCCGAAAGCGGAAAGTCTATAAGTCTGTAACGGCATCCAAACGGAACCGATGCAATGGTACGAACGCTCGTAAGCTCGGGTAACGATGAATTATGAATATTTGAAAAAATCAATCCTGCTACTGCCATTTTCTTATGCCTCCTCCGTTAAATCGTTTTCTGTGTATATCATTTTTGCATCCGCAAGCTCCGTGCCAAAGGGAACGTCTATCTTCGTTCCGATAACGGTTATTCCCTTTGCCTCGTCCTTAGGCTTACCTATGCTTGAGCTTGCTCCAACGGTTACGTTAGAATCTATTATTGAATAAGAAATTTTTGCATTTTCGCCAATGATTACATCGTCAAATATAACCGAATCCTCAACAACCGCACCCTCAAGAACCTTAACGCCCGTTCCAAGCACCGAGTTGCGCACGGTTCCGTATATCTCGCATCCCTCTGTGATGCTGCTGTTTTCGATTACGGCGTTTTCACCTACGTACTGAGGAGCCGTTGCGGTGTGTCTTGAATATATTCTCCAATCCTGGCTTGAAAGATTGAGTGCGGGGTTGCTGCCGAGAAGGTCCATATTAGCCTCCCACAAGGAGTCTATAGTTCCAACGTCCTTCCAATATCCGCTAAAGGAATAAGCGTAAAGCTTTTCGCCGTTTGCAAGCATTGCCACAATTATATTCTTACCGAAGTCGTTTGAGCTATCGGGATCCTCGGCATCCTGAATTAAATACTTTGCAAGGCACTCCTTGGAGAATATGTATATACCCATAGAAGCCTTAGTGCTATCGGGATTTTTCGGCTTCTCGGTGAATTTATATATTCTGTTATTCTCGTCTACGCTCATTATTCCAAAGCGGCTTGCCTCCTCAAGGCTTACGTCTATAACCGCAATAGTGCAATCCGCACCCAATGCCTTGTGAGCCTTTAGCATCTTTGCGTAATCCATTTTGTAAATATGGTCGCCCGAGAGAATGAGAACGTAATCGGGATCGTAATTATAAATAAATTGCAAATTCTGATATATGGCGTTTGCCGTACCCTTATACCAGTCTGCTCCGTTTTTCCCCTGATACGGCGGAAGTATTTTTACACCGCCCTGCGCTCTGTCAAGATCCCACGGAAGTCCGTTTCCAATATAATCGTTGAGAACAAGCGGTTGATACTGAGTAAGCACACCGACCGTGTCCACACCCGAATTGATACAGTTGGAAAGCGGAAAATCAATAATCCTGTACTTTCCACCAAAGGAAACTGCAGGCTTTGCGGTCTTTTCGGTAAGCGCATAAAGGCGACTTCCCTGTCCTCCCGCAAGCAGCATTGCAACGCATTCTTTTTTCTTAAACATAGCATCCTCCACATTATGCGACTCAGCGCATTAATTTTTTCTGTAATTTGATAATAATTAAAGGGGTATTTTGCTAAGGGGTTAAATTTGCCGTAATTTTATTTATTTTATTATTTTTTTGATTTTGATTTTTTAAAGCTAAGAACCGAAACGGCAAGCGGCGGAACTCTCATAAGCAGTGAATTACTCCATCCGTGGCACGTGATTGCCTGCGTCCCGATGGGCTCTGCGTTAGTAACTCCGCTTCCGTAGAAATTAATCTCGTCGGAATTAAATATTTCGCTAAAGGTTCCCTCTCCATGCGCACCGATTCTATATTCCTCGTACGCCGTGGGAGTGAGATTTACTACCACCAAAAGCTCCTCGCTCTTAGCGCTTCTTCTAAACACGATAACGCCCTGCTCAAGCGTATCCTTTTCGACAAAGGAAAATCCCTCGTCGCTTGCATCCCTTTGCCAAAGCGCAGGGTGCGCCAAATAAAGATTGTTAAGCTCGGCTATATATCTTTGAAGCTTCTCGTGGCTTTCGTAATCAAGCAAGAACCACTCAATTTCACTATCAACGCTCCAAGGCTTAAATTGTGCTATCTCGTTGCCCATAAAAGAAAGCTTTTTACCACGTGAGGTCATCATAAGTCCCCACAATGCTCGCAAGCCCGCAAACTTTTGCCAATAATCGCCAACCGAGGACTCAATGAGTGTTCCCTGCGGATAACTTGGGTCGATATGTCCTACCGACACCGTGCCTAAATTCTTTTTTTCAATAAGCTGAGCAAGCGCTCTCGTTTTTGGTCCTCGCTCGGAGAACTCTGTTGAGGCGTAATCAATAATGCGACTTGACCACAGATTATCAAAGGTAAGGTCAAAGCCAAGCTCGGCTCCCGCACCGTCGGCTATAAGCAAGACGTCGGGATAATTCTTTTTTATTATTTTTATCAACGATAACAGAAAATCCCTTGCGGCGTTTTCGTTGTCATCGCCCTCACAGTAAAAGCGCAATAGCTCGTCCACTGCCGAAAGCCTTATCGCATCGGCGTGATACTCGGTTATCCAATACGCAACGCTTGATATTAAAAGACTTCTTACCGAGCTTTGCGTAAGGTCGAAGTGCTTTATTCTGTCGTTATCCACCCGACCGTAGAACATTCCGCCGCTATACTCGAAAAGCTTGTATTTTTCCTTTAGAAAGTTAACTATCGGAATATCAAATATTACTCCGACACCCGCCTCGTGAAGCTTATCCACGAAAGCCTTAAGATCGTCGGGCTTACCGTACCTTGCGGTTGGAGCAAAAAGCGTTTTCGGAACGTAATTAGCCTTATCCTCGCCAAAGAATTCATTTAAGGGCAGGAGTGATACGTGTGTGTAGCCCATCTGCTTAACGTAGGGTGCAAGCTCTCTTGCGTAATCCTTGTAATTAAGCGATGCGGCTCTGCCACTGCTCTTCCATGAATTTAAGTGAACCTCGTAGATATTTACCGGCTTTGAGGATATATTTTTTTGATAGGTGGCTCTGTAGCTAAGCCATCCGCTATCCTTCCACTGATATGCAAGTCTATCGCACACCACCGACGAGTTGTCGGGTCCAAAGGAAAGTGCTACGGCGTATGGGTCGGATTTATAGTAAAGCTGACCGCAGCCGTATATTCTGTATTTATATCTATCGCTATAGGAAATTCTCTCACTCGGCAAGGATACCTCCCATATTCCGCTTTCGTCAACTCGCGTAAGCGCAATATCGTCCTGCCAATCGTTAAAATCTCCAACAAGCATTACTCTCGTTGCCTTGGGAGCAAAAACTCGGAAAATAAAATCCTCGTCCCTTCTGTGAATGCCAAAGTAATCGTAGGACGTGTGGCTCGTCCCTGCTAAAAACGACTTTATATACTGAAATTCGGCTTTATCCACCGTCCATACCTCCTATCGATTTTAAAAATCCAACGATTTTTTAAAAAATCAATCGTAATCACTGTAAAAGATTATCTCGTCGGGAAAGCACATTCCCAGCTTTTCTCTTGCTATCCTGATTTTAAACTCGTCGTCAAGAGGTGCATCAAGCATATATTCAAGGCGCTGTATATCGTTTTTAAGCTCTATGATATAGGCTTCCTTTTCCTGCTTTTTTTCCATAGCCTCATTGTACTGCATTAAGCTCCACAAGAAATACACTACAGAAAAGATTAAAAAGAATACCAAGAATGCGCTTACCGCTATATAAACCTTACTTTTCTTTTTTGAAAAATATTCATTTTTCTTCATCGCTTACGCATCCCTTCCTCTGTTTTTTCGCTTCTGCATTTATCTGTTTTTTTTGCGCGAGCCCTTAACAGAAATTTTTACTACCGAGACTTTATTTTTAACGCCTTCATTTTCGTATAATAACTCAGATACATTATACACCTTTTTGCGCTTTTTTTCAATATGAAAACGAATATTTTCAAAGGATTTTTTTATATTTTTTTCTAAATTATTATATATTTTCAAAAAAGGCATCCGCACGGTGTCGAAAACGGCAAAAAAAACAAATCTTATCAAAAAGCAAAGGAATTCGATTAAAAATCTTACCACTCTCGACAGGGTAAAATAATACGCAAAAAAGCCCGCAAGCATCCCTAAAGCCGTGAAGGCTCTTATGCCCCCGTCATTATAGGAATAATTTATCATCACAAGACCGAAAAAGGAATACAGAGCCCAGAAAAAATCGCATAAAAATATAATTATATTTTTAAATATCAAGGCGCTCCTCTTGCCACTCTCGCAAAGCGATCTGCCCGAAAATTTATTTTTTACGCCATAAAGCCTTTTTAGGCGTGGGCTCTTTACCTCTCCGAATAAAAGCGCTCTAAGTCCCCTTCCCGCATCAAATATAATGCCCGATTGTGCGCCAAATAAAATGGCGATAAGAAGCATTTTTGCCATAAGAATTGGCGATATTTCCATACAACGCTACGCCCCTTGTTTTAATGAGAAAGCCTTGAAAAGAGCCCCTTTTTTGCCTTTTTCTCATCACTTACGTAATAAAATCCGTTAACCCTTCCGCTAAGGGTAACCACGCCCTTGTCGGTGTCAAGCACCCCTATTTTTATCTCCTCGCCCTCAACGTATATCTCGCCCTCAACGCTCATAAGCCTTACGCTCTCCTCATCAAAGCTTATAACCTCCAAAACGCCGTTGATAACCATATCCTTACGCTTATTTAGCCTTATCTCATGCTCCTTTTTTATCTCCGTGTTAACCATAAAAAAACCTCCGCCTAAATATTGATGCTATTATCAATACTATGCGGAGCTTTATAAATATATTCTGCTTTAAATTTAGACGTTAATCCTCGATAACCTCGTACATCGCCGCCGCATCTGCCTTGGCAACGTTGTCCTTAACGGTTAGCACCTTTATTTTTAAGGTTCTTTGACCGAAGGTTATCTCCAAAATGTCGCCCTCCTTAACGTCGTAGGATGCCTTTGCGCGTCTGCCGTTTACGCTTACGTGCTCGGTGTCGCAAGCATCGTTTGCAACGGTGCGACGCTTAATTATTCTTGAAACCTTTAAATATTTATCTAATCTCATTTTAAATACCAATTTTTTATCATATTAAAATCATAGGCGACGGTTTGCCGTCGCCTATGAGGTATAAATTACTCGTTAACTGCGTCCTTAAGAGCCTTACCAGCTGCGAATGTAGGAGCCTTGGATGCTGCGATTGTCATGGACTCACCTGTCTTAGGATTGCGTCCCTCTCTTGCAGCTCTCTCCTTTACTGCAAATGTACCAAAGCCTACGAGCTGAATCTTATCGCCAGCTGCGAGAGCCTCTGTAATAGCCTCAAATACTGCCTTAACTGCCTTTTCGGAATCCTTCTTGCTCATCTCTGTCTTAAGAGCAACTACTTCTACGAGATCTGTCTTATTCATGGTAATCACCTTTCCTTATTTAAACTTATTTGGAACGCTGTTCCTTATTGTGTTTTCATTATACCATACATTAATTGTAAATTCAAGGGCTTTTTGAATTTTTTATTAACTCTTTTTTGCTTTTTTTACCGTTTTCGAGATTTTTTTAGGATTTTTTCTTATTTTTCTCCCAAATTGCATCAAGCTCGGTCATCGTAAGCTTAGTTATATCCTTGCCCTCTGCCAAAACGCACGCCTCAAGGCTTGCAAATCTCTTAATAAATTTATCGGTTGCCTTGTTAAGCACAACCTCAGACTCAAAGCCAAGCTTGCGACAAAGCGAAACCACCGAGAAAATAAGGTCGCCAAGCTCCTCCTCGATATTCTCAGCATTATTTAGCGCCATAGCCTCCTCAAGCTCGCAAAGCTCCTCCTTAACCTTTAGCACAACCGAATCGGCATCCGGAAAATCAAAGCAGGATGCCTTTTTGCCCACCTTATCGGCTCTCATAAGCGCAGGAAGCATTGGCGGAATTGCGGTAAGCTTATCGGTAACCGTTTTTCTCTCCTTCTCCTCGCTCTTAATAGCCTCCCAGTTGGATAAAACCTTATCTGTGCTTTCGGCAATTACGCTACCGAAAACGTGAGGATGTCTATGTATAAGCTTTACGCAGATATCGTTTGCCACGTCGTTAAGCGTAAAGCGTCCCTCCTCTCTTTCTATTTGCGCATGGAACGCAACCTGCAAAAGCACGTCGCCAAGCTCCTCGCGCAAAAGAACGGTGTCCTCCTTATCGATCGCCTCGACGACCTCGTAGCACTCCTCGATCATTCCGGTGCGAATGGAGTGATGCGTCTGCTCCATATCCAAGTCGGAT
>JAZRAJ010000063.1:0-6959 GCA_045634485.1 Eubacteriales bacterium
GCATAACACGAATCGAAGCACACTTATCAGAAAGAAGTTTATATTGCTTATCATCGATGTAATTCGTTCTATGTAAAAGTTCAAGCCAATAGCCAGTTTCGCTTGATTCTTTGAGTGCTATTTCAAGCTTGGATATAAAATCCTTTTTACCTTGCGCATATTGTGCTTCGTGTATATTCGCACCGATTGAGGTACCGCTTCTGCCAATTTGGTTGGCAATAATTGTTTCGTGATTGGATTTCAAATATTTAACAAGGTTGATAATATCAACTGAAAAATCCATTGACATTTCACGAAGTTTGGATTCTGCCATAGTAACACCTCTCTTTCACCTATATTATAGCATAAATTTGGGAGTTTGTAAAGAATGATGTTTGCCCTTAGGGGCAAGTGATGTTGTGCTACCGCACAGTGATGTATTGCGTCGATGGCGCAAAGTGATGTGATGTGTTCCTTCCTCACGCGCCGCAGCGCACATCACAAGGCGAAGCCGTCATCACGCACGAAGTGCGCATCACGGTCCGCTTGCGGAACACATCGTTCCAAAAACGAAAAAGCAGTCCATTTGGACTGCTTTCGTTTTTGGTGCAGGGGACGGGACTTGAACCCGCATGTTAAAAACACAGGTGTCTGAGGCCTGCTTGTCTGCCAATTCCAACACCCCTGCGATTTTTTGTCCTCTATTTTTACACGAGGAGGACTCCCGAGGCGGCGCGTACTTTAAGTTAGACTTTTTCTGCAAATTCCGCTAATTGTATAAAATGCATATAGCGATTTTATCATTTTATCACACTGAAAGATTTTATCACATTTCTCTCGTTTTGTCAATAGCAAAAGCCGTCAAATTTCATCGAAGGGTACGTTTTTGGCAAGATTTGTATTTTTGTATCGTCCGTCGGCGGAAATTTCCTTAATTACGTTGATGAAGGAGGGAATAGAGAATGCCTCGTCCTCACTTGAAAGCTCAATTTCAAGAGTCGCTCTATCGTCCCAAAAATCGTAAACGTCGATTTCTAAAATATGCTCGCAGTATTCAAATGAGTATCTCGTTTTGTGGATAGTCTTTTTTTCTTTGTCGGCATTAAGCAGGAGCTCCTCGTATTCCTCGTGAGAGATAGTATGCTCGTCCTCGTAGCAGGAAAGAGTCGAAATTCTCTCCTTAATTGTTTTTACGTATGTCGTCTTGCCGTCCTCAACAACGGAGCGCACGCGAGCATTCTTTTTACCCTCGCTTTTGAGATAGGTTTGAGTAATTTGCCTTACCCTAAAGCACTCTTGATTTGCCATATCCGCATACGAGGGTATGCGAATAAGAAATTTGAGCTCGGTCTCTATTGGAATATTGTTCATATAGCAAAGCCTCCGTCTACTCCAATAATCTGACCGGTAATAAAGGATGCACCCTCGGATGCCAAAAACAACGCAAGAGAGGCAACGTCCTCGGGAGTGCCTATTCTGCAAAGCGGAGTTTCTTCTGTAAGCTCTGCCAAAATTTCCTCGCTTAGAGCCGAATTCATCTCGGTGGCAATAACTCCGGGCTCGATTGCGTTAACCGTGATACCCGATGGTCCAACCTCCTTGGCAAGCGCCATAGTCATTCCGCGCAGAGCTGCCTTTGAAGCCGAGTAATGCACCTCGCAGGATGCCCCAACCTTGCCCCACATAGAGCCAACGTTGATTATTCTTCCGTTTTTTTGCGATATCATAAAGGGAAGGGCCGCACGGGTAAGATAAAATGCACTTGAAAGATTGGTGTTAATCATATTAGCCCAATCCGAGTCGGTAATGTCGCTAAATAGCTTTATTTGAGAAATTCCCGCATTGTTTATAAGCACGTCAATACCGCCTAAATCCTCGATAGCCTTACGCACCGCAAGAGTCGCACCGTCCGAGGTTGAAAGGTCGGCGCAGATAGCGTGAACGCCAAATTCCGTGGCAACAAGGCGAGCAGACTCGTGATTTGACTTGTATATAAAGGCAACCGAATCGCCGTTTTGAATAAATTTTTCAACGCAGGCACGCCCAATTCCGCGTGACCCACCCGAGATTAATATGCGCATAATAAACCTCACAAATCTTTTTTTATATTATAACAAAAATTATAAGAAAATGCAATATTAAAAAATCTAAAAAGCGGTAAAAGTAAAAAGTTAAAGAAAATTGTTGATTTTTGTGATTATAATTATTGACATATATAATCGAATGTGTTATAATACGTCTGTTAGGTTTTCTAACTATTTAATAAAATTAAGAGGAAAGTTAGGTTTTCATCTAAGATGGATATAGCGCAAGCTATTACACAACGTCTAAATTAGAAATATTAGACGTCGAGGGTTCCCTAAGTAACTTTCCTCTTTTGATTTTTTTGAGGTGACGTTGTGGCAAAAATTATACCTGAGCGACCTGCTGAAGATACCTTGAGCTCTGCTGAGTTGAAATTGTATAATATTTTTAAAAATATGCCAGGGACAGATTCGTGGGTTGTATTACATTCCTTGGCTATCGCCAAGCATACCACACAATCACAGGGGGAAGCAGATTTTCTTGTGGTTATTCCCGATTTAGGCTCCTTTGTGTTAGAGGTTAAGGGCGGTAGAATATCCTGCAAGGATGGGCAATGGTATTCAGTTGATAGAAATAATGTTGAATATTTAATAAAAAATCCCATAAATGAAGCGAACAATGCAATGCATTCCATAATGGATTATGTTTCCGCCAATGCTTCGCTATCCATGCTGAATATTAAAAAAACCTTGTTTGGCTTTGGCGTTATATTCCCTGATTGTTCTTTTCACGGTATCTATTCTTCTCTCGAAATAGCGGACGAGCAGATTGCAGATTGCGATGATTGTCTTACTTCTGTGGCTATGAAATCCTATTTATTGAGATTAGCAGATTTTTGGAAAAGGTGTCATGAATCTACACAAGACGGACAACGAAAAAATAAAAAGCTTATTCCCGATGCATCGATGGCGAGGGAGCTTGTTAATTTGTTAAGACCGAGATATATCCCAAGGGTTTCAATAAAATCAGTGATTAATGCACTTGAAAATCAAGTAATAGAGCTTACGGAAAATCAACAAGATGTATTCGATACTATTTCTGAAAATGAAAGATGCTTAGTAAGGGGAGATGCCGGAACAGGAAAAACTGTAATCGCCCTGCATTTTGCCAAAGAAAAAATAAGAACTAATAAAAATATTGCTTTCTTTTGCTATAACAAGCAGTTGGCTGAATATTTGAATGAAAATTTAGATGATGGTAGTTCTTTGTTGTGCGATAGCTTTACGGAATATATGATATCTGTTGTAAAAGAAGCAGGCGAAGAAATAACTATTCCGGAGGCTTATAATGAGCGTAATGAGTTTTATAATAATACGCTTCCGGATTTATTTTTGAATGCTTTTATCAAATTAGAAAAGCCTTTGTTTGATACAGTCATTGTTGATGAGGCACAGGATTTGATGCACCCTCAATATCTTGATATGATAGATGTTATTCTTAAAGGTGGATTAGAGAGAGGAAACTGGTACTTCTTTATGGATTCTGAAAGACAGAATTTGTATCATCAATCCTCTCATGTCAGTGTTACTGATTTGAAGCAAAAATATTATTTTACCACAGCAACTCTTAGAGATAATTGTCGCAATTCTGTTGCGATTATAGAATTGGTGGATACTATTTTTGGAATAAAAACAAGGCATAAAAATCACGATGAACGTGGTTTAGATGTTGCGATTAAATCTTATAGAAAAACATTAGAGCAAGCGAAAAAGATAGAAGATGCTTTGTTGGAGTTAGAAGCAGATTCTGTCCCAAAGGAGAATATAGTTATTTTATCCCCTCACAAATACGAGAAATCTGTTGCAAGTATCTTGACACCGGGAGTCGTAACGTTATCTAAGCACGAGAGAAAAAATAAAATTTTCTTTAGTACGATTCATGGATTTAAAGGACTCGAGAGCAGTGTTGTCATATTGGTCGACATTGATAATCTCTCTTATCAGCAAAGAATGGATTTATTATATGTAGGAATGACGAGAGCTAAAAGTGTGCTTTATATTTTTGTAGACGAAAAAAGTCAAAAAATCTTAAAAAAGTAAAAGAGAAAAATGATATGAGTAAAGAAATATATTATGTTAATCCGATTACGCACGCAATGAAATGGTATGGGGAGATTTCGGAGGATTACGTTTCTAATCCTGAAAAATATGTAAGAAAATTTTCTGTTGTAATTAACGGCAAGCTTAGACATTTAGTAACATACAATCCTAACAGAGACGGTCAACGATTGAGAAGTCTGCATATGGCTATTACCGATTATATAAAAAGAAAATATAACCAAGCAAATAGCTCGTATGCGTATACCGTCGGAAAAAATATTTTGAATTGTGTTAACGAGCATATTAAGGCTGAGGCTTTTTTGAAAACAGATATTCATCGTTATTTTGATTCAATTTCCTATGAAAAAATGTTATCAAGGGTGTTTGAGTTAAAGCCTGCAAATAACTTTAAAAAATATCTAAAGTCTATTATTAAGGCCTGCTTTTATGATGATAAGCTTCCGATAGGATTCGTATCTTCTCCTGTTTTATCGGATTTGTTTTTGGTAGACTTGGATAAGAAATTTGAGAAAAAGAAAAATATAACCTATACGCGCTATGCAGATGATTTTATTATTTCTGTAAATAATTTAGATAGTGAGCCGTTGCTTAATCAGGTAAAGCTTGAGCTTGAAGCGGACTTATCAGACCTCGGTCTTGAACTGAATACGAAAAAGACATATATCAGACGCTTTAAATTTAAAGGAGATGCTATTCACGTTCTTGGTGTAAATATAGTAAAAGATTCTCCTACTAATAGAATAACGATTAGTGATAGATATATAAGAGAAACCTGCAGAATGATATCGGATTACATCAATTCGCCACAGGAAATGAAGGAAATTAACCTGCCAAAAGTTTCAGGAAGAATCGAGTTTGTGAGATATTGTAGTAAATCAAGCTTCCAAAAATTATATAAAATGACTCGAGTTAAATGTGGAATAGATTGTGATTTGACAGCTAAATCCTTAAAGAAAATTTAATAACGATATCAAGCAATCTTGACAAATAAGTTAAAATGTGCTATAATCATAGCCGAACTTTGCTAAACGGTCGCGCGGTATGTTGCCGAAAGGTATTACCGTGAGGAAAGTCCGGGCTTCGTAGGGCAGGATAACTGATAACGTCAGTCGGAGGCGACTCCCGAGAAAGTGCAACAGAAATAAACCGCCTGCATTTTGTAGGTAAGGATGGAAAGGCGAGGTAAGAGCTCACCCACTTCTACGGTAACGTAGATTTGCTGTAAACCTTATCCGAAGCAACACCGTATGCGGATTAGCTTGCCCGGCGTATATCCGCGGGTGGCACAAGGCTTACGCCTTGGAGCCTTGTGGCGACACAAGGCAAAGATAGATGACCGTTCTCGACAGAACCCGGCTTATAGGCAGAGTTTTAGCGCATTCCTTGTAAGAGAGGAGTGCGCTTTTTAGTTGCCATTTTAATTTTGGTTTTCTTTTAGGTGTATGTAAAAGCATAGCAGAGCGCCAAGCAGAACGCAAATAAACGCAACTATAGAATGCTCAATCATGGGAAAATATCGCAAAAAGCAGATATATGGCGGTAGTGAGGGCGAGATGTTGGCGTAAAGCAAAATCGCACTTGCGTGAACGATTGCTGCATATAGCCCGTAGTGAAGTATTAGATATGAAAGCCGCTTTAGGCTTAAAAAACGTAAAATATTCATAAAATAATCCTAATCTTTGTATTTTTATTGAAATATGATTTTTTATATAGAGAGATGTGTTTTTCTCCTTCAAAAAATGCGTTACGAGAAAATTATAGCAAAATCAATGAGTTATTTCAAGAAGTAAAATTTTCTTTGTAAAAATATGGATTAAGAAAAGTAGAAAAAATCCTGCAAATTGCATAAATTATGCATATTTATCCAACATTTACATATATTTATTCAAAAAATATTGCTTTTCGTGATATAAAAAACAACGTATGGTGTTTTTATCCTTAACCTGCGAAAAATCTTAATCGAAAAGCCCTTTATTCGTGTTGTATAATGGAGGTACAACAAATTAAAGGAGAGGTTTTTATGAAAAACGTTAAATTTGAAATGCTTAAGGAGGCGGTAAGAGGAGAAAAATATTATATGCTCTTCAAGGCTTCCGTTGAAAATAAGGAGGTGTACTGTATAGCCGTTCAGGACGATGACTTTTTTATACAAAGCGTTGGTTACGAATTAGATAAGGCAATCGAGATATTTAAGCTGTTATCCGATAGTGCCGTAAGCGCAATACACGTAAATGATGTAATAAGCGATTTGCAAAATGATTTGCATAATCAGATTTTTGTCTGAAATTATTTACATTCGTTGGTTTTTATGGTATAATAATTAAGAAAAATATTTCTTTTTAGATTTTAAGGAGCGATGCTATGAAATGTCCTGCGTGTGGATTTGCAGAAAGTAAGGTAATTGATTCCCGCCACGTTGAGGAGGGAAACAGTATAAAACGCCGTAGAGAATGTCTTGCGTGTCAAAGAAGGTATACAACGTATGAGTATATCGAAACGGCACAGATATTCGTTATAAAAAAGAACGGCTCTAAGGTGCTTTTTGAAAGAGGCAAGCTTCTTTCGGGTATCGCAAAGGCGTGCCAAAAGCGACCCGTAGACCCCGAGGCAATCGTTAACGAAATAGAGAGTGAATTGCAAAATTCCTTGCGTAGCGAGATAACCACTAAGGAGCTTGGCGAGATGGTAATGCTAAAGCTAAAGGATTGCGACGACGTAGCGTACGTTCGATTTGCTTCAGTCTACCGTGAATTCAAGGATATTGATACCTTCTTAAAGGAGCTTGATAAGCTTAAAAGGGGGTAAAAAAGTAAGCTATAAGTCGGAGGCCAAGCG
>JAZRAJ010000064.1:0-7729 GCA_045634485.1 Eubacteriales bacterium
TGTAACCTATAAGATGCGCTTTACTCACGCATAAAATATAAAAAAGAAATACATTTTAAGGAGAAATATAAAAATGAATTCATACGGATATTTCGTACAGGAAAAGGAATTTAAGATTACAGATCCTAAAACTCCACGTCCTCAGCTTAACTACATCTGGAACTCAAGAGTTCTTTCGGGTGTTAACCAGAACGGTGGCGGTGTTGGTGCATACGGTCAGCGCGCTATGGCTTACATCGATCCCGACGGAAAGGGAAGATGTACCGTAATTCGTGACGGTAACCGTTATTTCTACGTAAAGAACAAGGCAACCGGCACAGTATTCAACCCAGGTCTTTATCCTACTCTTACTCCTGTTGATAACTATTACTGCACACACGGTTTGGGTTACAGCGAAATCCACGGTGAGTGCGAGGGCATTGGCGCTACCATTCGTATGTACGTAAACGATACAGACCCCTGCGAGATTTGGAAGGTAACTCTTGAAAACAAGGGTGCTGAGAGCAAGGAGATTTCGCTTTACTCCTTTGCGGATTTCGAGCTTGTAGGATATCAGAGATACAGTGACTACAACTCCTACGTTCACGCAGAATTTGATGCGGAGAACAACCTCGTTATGTGCTTTAACAAGGCTATGGAGCGTCCCCACGAGTGGTTTAACGGCTTTATCGCTTCAAGCGTAGCGCCCACCGCATTTGAGACCTCACGCAAGGGCTTCCTTGGTACATACGGCTCAATCGTTGCTCCCGAGGCAATTTCTGCCGAAAAATTGGCAAATAACTTTGCGGCTTGCGAGCAGATGTGCGGTGCGTTGCAGCACGACGTAGCACTTGCGGCAGGCGAGTCTATCAGTATTTACGTTCTTATCGGAGATGCCGACGAAATGTCAACCGCATCCGAAATTTGCAAAAAGCTTTTTGCAGGCAACAAGATAGAGGATGACTACAATGCGCTTCTCGCTCTTAAGCAGAGCACATCCTCAAGCATTTACGTAAGCACTCCTAACGAAAAGATTAACTGCCTTACCAACTACTGGCTTAAGCAACAGGTTCAGCTTTGCGCAGAGGTTGGACGTGATACAGGTAAGGGCTTCCGCGATCAGCTTCAGGATGCGTGGGCGGTTGCTTCCTTCAATCCTGCTCTTGCAAAGGAAAAGATACTTGAAACTCTTACATATATGTATAACGACGGACGCTGCGTTCGCGGTTGGTTGCCTCTTGACCATCACGTTTACTCCGACGGTCCTACATGGGTAGCTCCTACGATAAACGCATACATCAAGGAAACAGGCGACGTTGACTTCCTCTCTCATCCCGTTAAGTATCTTGACGAGGGCGAGGACACCGTTTGGGAGCATATCTTGACGGCTATGAGATTTGCCTCCGACGATATCGGCGAGCACGGACTTGTTCACTCTCGCGACGGTGACTGGAACGATTCTCTTAATATGACAGGACTCCTTGGCAAGGGCGAATCGGTTTGGACCTCTATTGCTCTTTGCTATGCGCTCAAGAATACCGCTGAAATCGCAGAAAGACTCCTTGGCGACCTTGCAATTCGTGACGAGATGCTCGAGCGCCGTGAGAGAATGATTAAGGCGATAAACGAGCAGGCTTGGGACGGCAACTGGTATCTTGCGGCAATTAATGACTACAACGAGAAGGTAGGTAGCCACGAGGAGAGCGAGGGTAGCATTTACCTCAACTCGCAGACCTGGGCAATTCTTGCAGAGGTTGCAGAGGGCGAGAGAGCAGAGCAGTGCATCGCATCTGTTGATAAGTACCTTGATAGCGATTACGGTCCGCTCACACTTTATCCCACATATACTAAGTTCAATAACAGAATTGGACGTCTTACAAGCTTTATCCCCGGCATTTGGGAGAACGGAACTCCTTACTGCCACGGCGGTACGTTTAAGGTAGTTGCAGACTGCTTGCTTGGCAGAGGCGACAAGGCGTATGAAACTATTATGAAGATTATGCCTAATAGCGAAACCAACCCCTCAACACATTCGGGATGCGAGCCCTATGCGCTTACTAATATGTATTTTGGACCCGACAACCCTCAGAAGGGTAAGACACTCTTTGCATGGGTAACGGGTACTGCGGGCTGGATGTTCCGTGCGGTTGTTCAGTATATGCTCGGCTTCCACCCCGATTACAACGGATTTACTTTGAGTCCTTGTATTCCGTCCGCTTGGGGCGAGGTAACCTTAACACGTAAGTTCAGAGGCGATATTTATAATATCACAATCAAGAACGAGAGCAACTCTCAGAGCGGTGTTAAGAGCGTAACGCTTGACGGTAAGACTGTTGATGCTCACATCGAGCTTGTCGGCGACGGAAAGACGCACGAAATTGTTGTTATAATGTAATGTTATAATAATGTAAATTTTTTTCAAAAAGCGGGAGAAATCCCGCTTTTTGTGTTATAATATAATTAGAAAAAAGCATAAAGGAGGTAGTATTATGAAATTAACATTTTTGGGAGCGGCGCACGAGGTAACCGGCTCGTGTACTTTGCTTGAAGCAAACGGAAGAAAAATACTTATCGATTGCGGAATGGAGCAGGGCGCAGATATTTACGTTAATCAGGAAATCCCTTGCTCGCCTGCTTATATAGACGCCATTTTACTAACTCATGCGCACATCGACCATTCGGGGCTTGTTCCGCAAATGGTTGCTCAGGGCTACGAGGCGCCGATATATTCAACCGAGGCAACCGTGCGCCTTTGCGATATTATGCTTCGTGATTCGGCATATATTCAGGAAAGCGAAGCCGAATGGAAGAGCAGAAAGTCAATTCGTGCAGGTGGCGAGGCGGTAGCACCGCTTTATACCGTTGCCGACGCCGAAAAGGCTATGTCGCTTTTTGAGGGGCGTGCATATAATAAGCCCTTTGAGATTTTTGACGGAATTACCGTTGAGTTTTGCGATGCGGGGCATCTTTTGGGCTCTGCAAGTATTCACATAACCGTAAAGGAGGGCGATGAGAGCCGAAGCGTTCTGTTTTCGGGCGACCTTGGAAACCGTGCAAGACCTCTTATTCGTGACCCTCAACCGCCTAAGAATGCTGATTTCGTGGTTATTGAGTCAACCTACGGCGACAGAATTCACGGCGAGCGCCCCGATTATATCGGTCAGCTTACCGAAATATTTCAGGAAACCTTTGACAAGGGCGGAAACGTTATAATTCCATCGTTTGCCATTGGCAGAACGCAGGAGCTTCTTTACCTTATAAGAAAAATTAAGGAGGAGGGGCTTATTCACGGACACGGAAATTTTCCTGTTTACGTTGATTCGCCGCTTGCCGTTGAGGCAACTCGCATATATCAGGACGGGCTTTACGGCTATTATGATGATGAAACCCTTGAGCTTCTTAAAAAAGGTATAAATCCTATTGATTTTTCAAATATTCGACTTAGCGTTAGCGCCGAGGACTCTAAAAAAATAAATCTTGACGAAGCACCAAAGGTTATAATTTCCGCTTCGGGAATGTGCGAGGCGGGAAGAATTCGCCATCATCTAAAGCACAATCTGTGGCGTGAGGAATGCACCGTGCTTTTCGTTGGCTATCAAGCCGACGGAACGCTTGGACGAAAGCTTGTTGACGGTGCGGATAGCGTTTCGCTCTTTAACGAGGAGATTGCGGTTAATGCAAAAATTGCTTCAATCGTTGGTATAAGCGGACACGCCGACCGTGATATGATGCTTGAGTGGCTTTCTAAAATGCCTAATGCTCCAAGGCGTGTTTTCGTTAATCACGGCGAGGATATGGTTTGTGAGAGCTTTTCTCAAACGATATACAATAAGCTTCAAATTCCGTCCTGCGCTCCCTTTAGCGGCGACGAGTATGATATACTTCTTGAGGAATTTACCGCTCACGGAAAAATTGTTAAGGTTAGCAAAATTTCCGACGGTAGACGCCGTGCAAATATCGCCTTTGATAAGCTTTTGTCTGCGGGTAAGCGCCTTATGACTATCATCGGTCTTTCTAAAAATACTATGACTAATAAGGAAATGGCGAAATTTACCGATCAAATTCACGACCTTTGCGATAAATATGCAAGAAAGACTAATAATAAATAATTAAGTAATGAATATGCGGGGGAAAGCTTTCTTTTAAGAAAGTTTCTCCCCCGCATTAAACACAATCTAACTCCACAATCCCGCTTTTTCTTTGGCAAAAGAGGCGCAAAGAAAAAGCTTGGCAAAAAGAAAACGCCGTATTATGGGCTCTGCCCAAACCCGTTCGCTTTTTGAAAAAAGCGAAACCAAAAACTTCCCACTTGGGTGCGGTGCGAACACACCACATTCAAGTGTCGAGCGCACAAATTACAATAAAAAAATACCCCCATTTTCAAGGTTCTTGAAAGATAGGGGGTATGGGGGAAAGAAAAGCTTCTTTCAAGAAGTTTTCTTTCCCCCATAAATATAACTATAACTAATTATTCAAACAAATCGTTATCTCTAAACTGAAGCTGATAGAGAGATTTGTAGGTGCCTCCTGCGGCGATAAGCTCATCGTGAGTACCGCGCTCGGTAATTTTACCGTCCATAACAACGGCAATCTCGTCGGCGTTGCGAATAGTAGAGAGCCTATGAGCAACCACGAGAGTGGTTCTACCCTTGCAAAGCTCGTCAAGGGATTGCTGAATAAGCACCTCGGTGGTGTTGTCAAGAGCGCTCGTAGCCTCGTCAAGAATAAGAATTGCAGGGTCCTTAAGGAATACGCGAGCAATACCTAACCGCTGCTTTTGACCGCCCGAAAGCTTACCTCCACGCTCGCCGATTTCGGTGTCGTAGCCATGCTCAAGAGTCATAATGTAATCGTGGATATTAGCCTTTTTAGCGGCTTCAATAATCTCCTCGTCGGTGGCATCGGGCTTGCCGTAGATAATATTTTCTTTTATAGTACCAACAAAAAGGAATACGTCCTGCTGAACGATGCCTATGTTTTTGCGCAAGGAGTCAAGAGTTATATCTCGAATATCAACTCCGTCAATAAGTATCGCACCGCTATCCTCGCCCTCAAGCTTGTAAAAGCTTGGAAGAAGATGGCAAAGCGTTGTTTTTCCTCCGCCCGACGGTCCAACAAGAGCGAGCTTGCAGCCCCTTTCAAGCTTAAGATTAACGTTGTGGAGAACCTCTTTTGTGGTATCGTATGCGTAGGTAACGTTTTTAAATTCGATTTCGCCGTTAACCTTTTTAAGCTCGATAGCGCCCTCACGGTCGGTTTCGGGCTTCTCCTCCATAATTTCAACAAAACGCTTAAATCCGCTAACGCCGTTTTGGAATTGCTCCATAAAGCTTATAAGGGTATTAACCGGACGGATAAAGAGGTTTACCGAAATAATAAATGTAGAATAATCGCCAAAGCTTATTTTGCCCGCATAAAGGAACATACCGCCCGCAATAAGAATTATAACGTTAAATACATCAGTAACAAAGGAGGTTGAGGCAAAGAATTTTGCCATAGCGCTGTATGCTCTGTGAGATGAGTCAACGAATGCCTCGTCGCCTGCCTTAAACTTTTCAATTTCCTTTGCCGAGTTGGTGTACGCCTTGGTAACACGAATACCCGTAATACTGCTTTCCACGGCGGCGTTGATGGTTGCGTTGCTTGTGCGTCTGTCGTTAAAGGCATTTTTCATACCCTTTCTAAAATGCACGGTAACGATTATAAGAATCGGCACGCAAGCGAATACTATAAGTGTGAGTATCCAATTTATAGTTAAAAGATAACTGAAGGAGAGAATAATCATTATCGAGCTTATAAGCAGATTTTCGGGGCCGTGGTGCGCAAGCTCGCAGACCTCAAAAAGGTCGCTCGTTATTCTCGTCATAATGCGTCCGGTTTCGTTGTTATCGTAAAATTTGTACGGCAATTTTTGAAGATGCGCAAAAAGGTCCTGTCGCATCTGCGATTGCATTTTTACTCCGATGATGTGGCCGTAGCACTGCACGAAATAGTTAAGCAGCATTCTTATTACGTAAAGTGCAAGAACGATAATACCCGAGATAATTATTGCCTTATATGCTTTGTTGGGTATGTAATCGTTAAGCATTGTTCGCGTGATAATAGGATATGCCATACCCGTAACCGATATCATCAGTGCGGCTAACATATCAAGTATCAATAGCTTTTTGTGTGGCTTGTAGTAGGATATAAATCGCTTTAGTAGGTTGTTCATTTTGCTTTATCCTTTTTTTTATTTTAAAATGTGAAAAACTTCTACAATATTATATAATATTGTGCGAAATTTGTCAATACGCTTAGAATTATTGTAAAAAAACTAAGATGTATATAAGCCACCAACAACACCTTTAAACAAATTGATATCCGCAAAATTAGGATTTTATAGCCTCTTATGTTCACACAAAAAACACATTTGCGCTAATAAAATAACACCGTTTGCGCTTATGGCTATAAAAAAATAATTCGTCAATGAAAATTTTGTGAAATTTTATTAAAAAAAGTGTTGACAACAATGCCAAATAATGTTATAATCTATATAACAGATAAAAGACAGTCAAGGGATGGTATTATATCATCCTTAAACTTGGTATTTTAATTGCTATTTTAAAAATATAGGAGAAACAGAAAACCGATGAACAAGAAAGAAAAGAAAGCTTCGGTGGCAAAGCAAGATCAAGAGCCGAAGTCAACCGGTAGCAAGGTTTCGCTTATTATAGGCATTGTCCTTTGCGTAATTTTGGTTCCGATACTTATAATTAACTGCTCGCTTATCGTTGTTGGATTTACCCAACCCGATAGACCCCCCTCATTGTTCGGCTTAACTCCCATGATTGTTCTTACAGACTCTATGGAGCCGCTTATTAACGAGGGCGATATAATTATTGCAAAGACTTGCGACCCTGCCGACATTAAGGAGGGCGACGTAATCTCCTTCTTCGACCCCGCAAGCCCCACAGATGCAATCTTAACCCACCGTGTTATCTCCGTTTACGAGGAGGATGGTGTACGCTACGCAAACACCGCCGGTGATAACAACGCAAACTCCGACTATGAGAGAGACCGTTTAATTGCTAAAAACGATAAGGATGATCCCGATGCTCGCCTTGCAGAGGTTGAGGCAAAGGCTACAATAAAGACCGATGCAACTCGCCCCGATTACGATTACGTGGTTTACGAGGGCCATAAGGACTCCAAGCCCGTTGAGCTTAACGATAAGGAAATCGTTGGTACTTATTCCTACACAAGACTTCCCTTGGTTGGTAAGGTTTCAATGTTTATGCAAACCACTTGGGGTTGGATTATTTGTATAGCAGTTCCGCTTGTTTTGTTCTTGGCTTACGAGCTTATTAGCCGTAAGAAGAGTGATAAGAATAAGGCAAAGGATATGGACGCACTCCTTGCAGAGCTTGAGGCTCTTAAGGCGGCAAAGGCGGCTGCCGAGGGTGCAAGCGCACCCGAAACCGATTCTTCTGTTGAAAGCGCACCCGAATCCACCGAGGCAAGCGAGCCTCCGAGTGATTCCGGCGGCACAGAGGAATAATTAACTCATTTATGAGGCATTACGTTCTCCCGCCACATATGGGAACGATAAAATATGACCTATTTTAAAAAATTCAAAATCTAAAAAGGAGAATTGAATATGAAAAAGAATGCTATGTTAAAGATAGCTGCTATCCTTATGGTTGCAGTTCTTCTCACAACTTGCGCTATTTCCAGCACATTTGCTAAGTACACAACCACTGGTGAGGGT
>JAZRAJ010000065.1:0-13799 GCA_045634485.1 Eubacteriales bacterium
GCTCGATGTGAAATGAAATAAATCCCCTCATGCCCGCAGGCATTTCACTTGCCGTAGGCAAATTTCACGCACGAAGTGTATTTCACAAATCCCGAAAGGGATTTATTTCGTTGCGCAGTGTCCTTAAGAACACTGCGCTAAATGGGGTTGCCTTATTTATTTTTTGTGAAAGTTTTTGAAAGTTGGGGGTGTGGGAAAGCTTTTTTAAAAAGTTTTCTTCCCCCACATAATATTATTACTTATAAATCTTATACTTCAATCTCAAATTATCGGCAATCATAGCGATAAATTCGCTATTTGTGGGCTTTCCGCGGTTGGTTTGAATTGTGTAGCCGAAATAGGAATTTAAGGTGTCGATATCGCCTCTGTCCCATGCGACCTCAATTGCGTGGCGAATTGCACGTTCAACACGTGAGGTAGTGGTTTGGTATTGCTTTGCAACCGTGGGGTAGAGAATTTTCGTTACCGAGTTAATAATCTCTCCATCGTTAACCGTGAGCAAAATTGCGGTGCGGAGATACTGATATCCTTTGATGTGTGCGGGAACGCCAATTTGATGAATTATCTTGGTTACCTGCGATTCCATATCGGGAGAGCGCTCTATAAGCTCATCTCTTTGCTCGCCGCCGCTTCGGGTTGCCGCAAGCGAGAGAATATGTCGGCAAAGGCTTTCTATATTATAGGGCTTTAGCAGGCAGAGGTCGGCGCCTGCATTTGCCGCCTCAATAAAGGTGCTTTGCTTTGACACTGCCGAAACTATAATCATAGCGGGGAGCTTGTCCTTTCCAAGCTTTAGATTTTTTACTTGGTTAACAACGCCAATTCCGTCAAGCTTGGAGAGCCATACGTCGATAATTGCTACGTCGGGGTGGTGGCGTTCTATCATAATAAGGGCATCCTCGCCGTTCTCTGCTTCAATAATTCTTTCAAAGCCCGCACGCTTTAATTCTCCTGCAAGTGCGCATCTTCCTATACGGTCCTCGTCCGCGATAAGTATTTTAATTTCGTTTTGCATTTTAAAATTCCTCCTAAAAAATGGTAATTTATTCAACATCCATATTTTACCATATTTCAAAAGAAAAAGCAAGAATTTTACAAAAATTTCCAATTACAAATATTAACGAAAAATATTGGAAAAAATTGTAATTTTTACACAAAAAGCACCCGAAGCCAAAAGAATAAGCTCGGGTGCTTGAATGTTAATTGGATATTAAATTGTAAAACCGTGTAAGTCCTTGTCGAAAGCCGTCAAATAACGTCTTAACCCAAAATCTGCATCGTGAATTTTGTTCTGTCCGCCTTTGCGCCACGAATTTCGACAACGTAGTCAAGCGTTAGCGCACCAATACCAAGCAGGGAATTGCAAACTTTTATTGTACGCACACATACCTCAAAGGGCATAAAGGGCGTTTGGTAAAGACAGTGGTGGCGCTTGCCGTTTTCAAAAACGAGCGTAGTCGAAACCACTCCCTCACGTATCATGCTAAGAACGGTCGGGTCGGATTTTAAAAAGCTAATTGTGGTGGTAGAGCCCTCCATTCCCGTAGCCTCGCTCTCGTTGTAGGAAATAGAAATTCGCTCGCCGTCGTCAACGTAGCTTCCAATTGTGTTAATATCTAAAATATCTGGCTCGGGCGACTCCTCGCTAACGGGTAAATCGTCAAAATCTATCTCCTCGGATGAAAAAAGCGAAGCATCTACGTCGTAAAGCTCGGAATGTATTTTTATTCTTAGGTCTTTTTTAATTTGTGACACCTTGTAACTCCTGAAAAATGTTTTTTATTATTTTAACATTTTTATGCGCAAAAGTCAATAAATTTTGATATTTCCTTTGACATAAAGCAAATTAAGTGGTATAATAAAATGAATAATTTATTTAAGGGAGATTTTTTATGAACGTTTCTTTTAGAATAAAGCAGCTTATTGACTATGCGCTTGACAAAAAGCTTATTAGCGAGTACGATAGAATTTACGCTACAAATTTGCTTCTTGCGGCTCTTGGCGAGGGCGAGTACGTTGAGCCTGCCGAAGCGGTTGCGGCAGAGCCTCTTGAGGATATTCTCGGTGCGCTTTGCGATATAGCGGCAGAGAAGGGCTTGCTTGAGAGCAACAGTGTGGTTTACCGTGACCTTTTTGATACTATGATAATGGGACTTATTACCCCTCGCCCGAGCGAGGTGATTCGTGAGTTTATGACTCGCTACGCAGAAAGCCCCAAGCTTGCAACCGACTATTTCTACGAGCTTTGCCGTAACAGTGACTATATTCGTACATACAGAGTTAAAAAGGACCTTAAGTGGACCTATAGCGGAAAATACGGCGAGCTTGATATAACCGTTAACCTTTCCAAGCCTGAAAAGGACCCCAAGGCTATAGCCGCCGCAAAGCTTTTACCGCAAAGCGGTTATCCCAAGTGCTTGCTTTGTCCCGAGAACGAGGGCTATGCGGGTAACGCAGGACGTCCTGCACGTCAAACTCTTCGTCTTATTCCCACAACTCTTGCAGGCAAGCAGTGGTATATGCAGTATTCTCCTTACGTTTATTACAACGAGCATTGCATAGTGCTTTCTAAGGAGCATACTCCTATGAAGATAGAGAAGGGAACCTTTGAGCGCTTGCTTGACTTTGTGGACCAATATCCCCACTACTTCCTTGGTTCAAACGCAGACCTTCCTATAGTTGGTGGCTCGATACTTTCACACGATCACACGCAGGGTGGCTGCTACACCTTTGCTATGGCAAAGGCAACCATCGATACACCCGTTAAATTCGCTTCCTACGACAATATAGAGGCAGGTATAGTTAACTGGCCTATGTCGGTAATAAGACTCCGTAGCGAGGATAAAAACGCTCTCTGCGACCTTGCGGATAAGATACTCGTGGCTTGGAGAGCATACAGCGATCCCGATGCCTTCGTGCTTGCCGAAACCGACGGAGAAAAGCACAATACCATTACTCCTATCGCACGCTTTAACGACGGTAAATTTGAGCTTGATCTCGTTCTTCGTAATAATATTACAACCGACGAGCATCCTCTCGGCGTTTACCATCCTCACGCCGACGTACATAATATTAAAAAGGAAAATATTGGTCTTATCGAGGTTATGGGTCTTGCGGTTCTTCCTGCTCGCCTTCGTGATGAGATTGCTATTATGCGTGATTACATTATCGGCGGTAAGGACTTCTCCGAGAACGAGGCTATCTCTAAGCACAAGGCTTGGTTTGATTTGTTTAAGGATAATTACACCTTTACTCCCGATAACACCGAGGATATTCTTAAGCTTGAAATCGGTCGCACCTTCGAGCGTGTTCTTGAGGACGCCGGCGTTTATAAGCGTACTTCCGAGGGTAAGGCTGCCTTCCTTAGATTTATTGATACTGTTAAATAAAATAATGATAATAATATAAAAAAGCCTCGTTTGGCGTACCTGCGATAAAGCAGATTTTAAAAAAACCGAAAAGGACGCGAGAATATATCGCGTCCTTTTCAGTTATCAGAATTCATTCATAGAATGAACCGAATTTAAGTTTCATAAAATACGGATCATTCTGTATAGTTTTAATAATGGTTGTCCCTTCATAATATTGAACACTGATTTCATCGTTGAATTTTGTATGTATCTTCTTCAAATCTTCGGCGTTGTATCTATAACACTCTCCAAATAGGTAATAGAATTTTTGTTCACCAATAATCTTTATACCATAATATTTCTGCCTAACATTATGTGCAATCGGTGTTAGTTCTGGAGTTGTTAGAAAATCAATTTTGGGGTGAGAAATTTTAATTTCGCTAATTTGAGATATTTGAATTTTTGAAAATTGTTTTAACAAACGATTTGTTGTTGCAATGCAAATAGAAGCTATTAAAATTACAGCCAGAGGAATGGGGGTAATCCAAATAGTATTCGGCTTTTTAAAGGATGGCCACAAAATCAGAACCAGAAAAATCAACCCGATTATCAAAGTGAAAACAGCTATTTTTCTGTTTCTTAGTATATATTTCTTATGTCTTTCAAAATGATCTACCACAATAGTCCACCTCAAAAACAAAATTTTTGTTGTACTTATTATATAACATTATTGTTGTTTTGTCAAGCAAACGATATTCTCTCTTGATTAAGAGCCGCTTTTGTGTCAACAAAACAAGAAAAGTAGACAGACTTTTGGGGCGCACAAATCAAAGGCTCCCTTGTGTAAAGGGAGCTGTCACTGAAAGTGACTGAGGGATTGTTTTTCGGTATAATTTTGCCTATAACAATCCCTCCGTCTCGCTTGCGCGATCCACCTCCCTTTACACAAGGGAGGCTTATTACCGCCCGACAGTTCATCTGAAAGGTGTAACACATTATACCTTGTAAGCAAGGCGCGTGAAAAGGAGTACGAACAAAACGCTCGTACTCCTTTTACTTTTTTCGGCAGGTTAAACCTGCTTTATGGAATGTGTCCCTTTCGGGGCTTTTTTTATGTGAAAGAAATTTAAAAAATGTGTTTTGACTGCCAAGCGCAGAAATTATCGCAAAAAAATAAGCCCCCAGTTTCAAAGTTCTTGAAGGTTGGGGGTTCGGGGGAAGGAAAACTTCTTTTAAGAAGTTTCCTTCCCCCGCTTTAACATAAACTAAATTCCACAATCCCGCTTTTTCTTTGGCACGAGAGGCGCAAAGAAAAAGCTTGGCAAAAAGAAAGCGCCGTTTTTTATGGGGCTACTCGCCCCAAGCCCTCGCAAGTTTTTTGAAAAAAACTTGACTAAAAACTTTCACGCGAGGGTACAGTGCAAACATTGTGCGTTCGACCGTTGAGCGCAGGCATTATGGCAAAAAACAATCCCCCAGCTTCAAAGTTTTTGAAAGAAAGGGGGTGTGGGGGAAAGAAAAGCTTTTTTTAAAAAGTTTTCTTTCCCCCACATATTTATTATTCAACTAAATTACTTAAGCATACCCAAGAGAGTAGATTCGGCAGAAGCGAGAGCCTCGTCAACCTTGGAGGTGTCCTTACCGCCAGCCATAGCGCTATCGGGGCGACCGCCACCCTTACCGCCACAGATAGAAGCGATGGAGCCAACGAGCTTACCTGCGTGAGCGCCTGCCGCGAGGGCATCTTTACCGCAAACTGCGATGAAGTTGAGCTTGTCAGCAGATGCAACGGCAATGATAGCAACGGTATCGGCAAATTTTGCCTTGATATCATCTGCGAGAGCGCGAGCGGCATCGATCTGCATATCGTCAAGACGAGCAGCGATAAGCTTTACAGAGCCTACTGCCTTTGCGCTTGCGAGAATACCGTCAAGCTTTGTTGAAGCAAGCTTTGCGTTGAGAGCCTCGATTTCCTTTTTAGCGCTTGAAAGCTCGTTGGTAAGAGCCGTAGCCTTCTTGGAAATGTCGGATACGTTTTGAACCTTGATAGCGCTTGCTACGTTGGAGAGGAGTGCATCCTTCTGCGCAATAAGCTTAAGCACGCCAAGACCCGTGACTGCCTCGATACGGCGAACGCCTGCGGCAACGCTTGATTCGCTTATAATCTTGAAAAGACCAATCTTACCGGTGTTGTTGCAGTGAGTACCGCCACAAAGCTCGGTAGAGAAGTTGCCCATCTTAACCATACGAACGGTTGCGCCGTACTTCTCTCCAAAGAGAGCCATAGCGCCCTCTGCGCGAGCGGGTTCGATGTCGGTTTCCTTAGTAACAATTTCGTTTGCAACGAGAATATTTGCGTTAACGATAGCCTCAACACGTGCAATCTCCTCGCTTGTAAGAGCCGCAAAGTGAGTAAAGTCGAAGCGGCAAACGTCCTCGCTTACGTAAGAGCCCGCCTGCCCAACGTGAGAGCCAAGCACTGTGCGGAGAGCCGCCTGAAGAAGGTGCGCCGCCGAGTGATTACGGCAGATAGCGTCACGTCTTGCATCGTTTATATCTGCCCAAACGGTGTCGCCAACCTTTATCTCGCCACTTGCAACCGTGCAAACGTGAATAAACACGCCGTCGGTTTTCTTGGTATCGTAAACGGTGGACATAAATCCGTCGGCATAGATAGTACCTGTATCGCCAACCTGACCGCCGCCCTCGCCGTAGAATACCGTTTTGTCAAGAATAATTGAGCAATCGCCCTCGTTTACAGAGTCAACGCTTCCGTTATCAGTAAGAATAGCGATAACCTTAGCCTCGGTGCGGTAGCCCGTGTAGCCAACGAATTCGGTTTTAGGAAGGTCGGAAAGGAGAGATTTTGAGGACTCGTCCCAACCGCCAATGTTTGCTCTTGCCTCACGAGCACGCTGTCTTTGCTGAAGCATAAGAGCCTTAAAGGTTTCCTCGTCAATCATAAGATTGCTCTCTGCGGCAATCTCACGAGTAAGGTCAATCGGGAATCCAAAGGTATCGTAAAGCTTAAATACCTCCTCACCCGAGATGGTGTCTGCGTGGTCGGAGATAGCACCGCGGATGAGGTCGGAGAGGATGGAAAGACCTGCGTCTATAGTTGCGTCAAAGCGCTCCTCCTCCATAGAAATAACCTTAAGGATATAATCTCTCTTAGCGGAAAGCTCGGGGTATGCGCCACAGCTTTCCTCAATAGAGGTAGCAACTGTTTCGGTAAGGAACGCACGGTTGATTCCAAGAAGCTTACCGTGGCGGCAAGCACGACGAATAATACGGCGGACAACGTAGCCACGTCCCTCGTTGGAGGGAATTACGCCGTCGGATATCATAAACATAGCGCTTCTTGAATGGTCGGTGATAACACGGATAGAAATATCGTTCTTTGCATCGTTACCATAGGTCTTGTCGGAAATCTCGCAAACCTTGTCGATAACCTTGCGGATGGTGTCAACCTCAAACATATTGTCAACGCCCTGCATAACGCAAGCAAGACGCTCAAGACCCATACCGGTATCTATATTCTTTTGAGCAAGCTCGGTGTAGTTGCCGTTGCCATCGTTGTTAAACTGAGAGAATACGTTGTTCCAAATTTCCATAAATCTGTCGCAATCGCATCCGGGCTTACAGTCGGGCGAGCCACAGCCGTACTTAAGTCCTCTGTCAAAGTAAATCTCCGAGCAAGGACCGCAAGGACCGGAGCCATGCTCCCAAAAGTTGTCTGCCTTGCCGAGTCTTACAACGTGTGCGGGGTTAACGCCGATTTTGTTTACCCAAATTCCGTACGCCTCCTCATCGTTCTCGTAAATCGAGGGCCAGAGAAGGTCAGAGGGGATTTCAAGGGTTTCGGTAAGGAACTCCCAAGCCCACGGAATAGCCTCCTCCTTAAAGTAATCGCCAAAGGAGAAGTTGCCAAGCATCTCAAAGAAGGTGCCGTGGCGAGCGGTAATTCCTACGCGCTCAAGGTCGGGGGTACGAATACACTTTTGGCAGGTGGTAACACGCTTGCTTGGCGGTATCTCCTCGCCCGTGAAGTATTTCTTCATAGGCGCCATACCCGAGTTAATTAAAAGAAGTGACTTATCGTTAATCGGTACTAAGGGGAAAGAGGGGAGTCTTTTGTGTCCCTTGGACTCGAAGAACGAAAGATATTTTTCACGAAGTTCGTTAAGTGACGTCCATTTCATAAATAAAATGCCTTGCCTTTCAAATTCATTTGTTTTTAATAATTTTATACCAATATAATATTATATCATTAAAATATAGATATGTCAATATTTTTGTTGTACTTAATTTGCTAAAGCGAATAACTAAATAGGTAAAAAAAGAGAGAACGCATCGGGAATTTCCGACTCGCTCTCTCCTTATGCTTAATTACTTTTTATGACTTAGTCCTCTTCATACTCTGCCGCTACGAGTGCATCGTAAACGGTAAATACGGCGTCAATTATATCCTCCTCAATTACGAGTGCAAGGTACTCTAAGCCCTCATCGTTGGTTTCAACAGAGAATACAAGTCCCTCGTCCTCGCCAATACCCTCCATAGGCTGTATGGGCTTAAGTATAACGTATACCTTTTCGCCAATGGGAACGAGCGCTATTTGCTCAAAGGCTATCTCCTCGCCATTTTCGTTCATAAGAATTATAGCATCGTTGTTATTTTCGTCAAACAATGCGTCAATAGGATTGATTACGTCTGCCATGTTAGTAGTTCCTTTCGTAAATTGATTATAATTACTTTTTAGACAACTGAATTTCCTTTGCGTTCAAATCGTCAACGATAGACGCCTGATTGATTATAAGCTTGATTATCTTTTCGATATCACTGTTAGCGGAGTAATCGCTGCGGCAAATGTAGTTAACACGGCCCTCCTCAAACAAGGGGTAAACCTTTTCCTTTTTGCCCTTGGGGTAAATAGCAATAGATTTTCCGCCCTTTTCCTTAACGAGTGTCATGCAGGGAATATCGGTAAGTCCGTCGCCGAGGTAAACGATGTTACCGTAGGGAACACGTCTTGTGCTTGACTTGGAGTTAACGCCGACAACGTCGTGAGTGTCAAGCGCACCCTTAGAAACACGGAAAACAAACTGAGTCTTTGCGGTGTAGTTAATAGCCATCTTAGGCCAGGAGGCAAGACCATCCTCGTCAAATAAAAATTCGCAAGCGTAGATAGCCTTGAATTCCTTTGCAATGGAGGTACCCTCTATGATTTCCTTAGTACCGCTGGAAATAATGTAATGCTCAACGGTTACGCCCATCTCCTCAGCGTATGAGTTAATGCGCTTAAACCAGGTGGTAACGCCGTCAAAAAGCTTAACGTCCTTACCGAGCTTGTTTAGATATTCTCTTGTTAAAGGAATACCCTTTTCCTTGCATTTTGCTATCATCATATACATATAGCAAAGAATACTTTCCATACCGGTTTTCTGTGTAAATTCCGAAGTAGCACCCCAAAATTCTGCCGGCGTCATTCCTAAAGCGGGAATGAAAGAGAAGTTTTGCATATCGTCGGTTGCCAAGGTCTTATCAAAATCGTAAAGAAGGGCAACTATGGGCTGTTTTCTCGTCATATAGATTACCTCACTGTAAAAAAATATTTTCTATAATTAAAATAATTATATCATAATAATGTAAGAAAATCAACAGTTTTTTGTCGAGTAGTCAAGGCTTTGAATGAATTTTTTGTGATTTTTACGGATATAATAACGATTATACGCTAAATCTATTGACATTATAACGGTAAGGCGTTATAATATTGATAAGGAGAAAGGAGGAATATCGGATGCTTGAAAGAATTTTGCAAGAAAATAATATGTCAATATATAAGTGCGCAAAGCTCAGCGGAATACCTTATACCACGTTATCCGAGGTAGTGAGGGGTAAGACTAAGCTTGAAAAATGCTCGGCGGAGATGGTGTATAGGCTTTCCAAGGTCCTTAACGTTTCTATGGAGTCCTTGGTTTTTAATAGCGTTGAGGTGCGCTCCGATTTTGAAATTTTCAAAAGCAACATTTGCCATAGAATTAAGGATAACGGCGATATAGATTTTATTATTTCAACGCTTGAGGCGGATGATATTCGTCGATACTGGTTTAAAAAATGGTATCCTGAGGCATTTTATCTTTTGGCGATGGTAGATTATTTGAGTCGTGAAAACGACGTTCCGCTATGCACTAAATACGAGGATATCCGTGCGCAATCATTAAAATCCCCACTTTATCCAAGGGATGTTGTGATGGCGGCAAGGCTTTCGCCAAGGCTTGATAGACGCGCTGAATGTAGAAAAAATGCTATTCCCGAGTTTATGCGCTTTAATATTGTGGAAGGAGATGTAAGAAATGTCTATTGACGTGCCCTTTACAAAGGCTAATCTTGAATATTATTTAAAGGAGCTTGCCAAGGAATATAAGAAAAGGAGCGGTGGCAGACCTGCTGAGATGATTTTGGTGGGTGGCGCCTCGGTTCTTATTAATTATGAGTTCCGCTCGGCATCATACGATATTGATGCGGATTATAATGCCTCATCTGTTATGAAGGAGGCTATTAATGCGGTGGGGGATAAGCTGGGCTTGCCTAATGGCTGGATAAATGCGGAGTTCAAAAAGACTGCCTCATATTCGCCTAAAATAGTTCAATATTCGGAATATTATAAAACCTTCTCGGGTGTATTGGCAATTCGCACCGTAAGGGCAGAATATCTTGTTGCAATGAAGCTTGTGTCTGGCAGACAGCATAAAAAGGATCTTTCCGATATAGCGGGAATTGTGCTTGAGCAGCTTAAGGCAGGAAAGCCGTTGAATTATGAAATGATAGATAAGGCGGTGTGCAACCTTTACAGCGGATGGCAAAATGTTTCCGAGTATGCTAAGGATGTGCTTGATAAGGTGCTTTCTTCAAGCAATTTGGAGGAGATTTTTATTTCGCTAAGTGAGAATGAGGCGGAAGCAAAGGCGGCACTTGTCGAAATGAACGTTAAATATCCCAACGTGATAAAGCAGGATAATGTTAACGATATTATCGCTATACTTAAATCAAAAAAGCAAAAGCCCTAACAACAAGGTGCTTTTGAAAATAAATACGCAGAAAATGAAAATATTTTGCAAAAAGGTATTGACAAATCATATTTGTTGTGATAAAATATCGTGGTGTGAGAGAAGAAACTCACATCACGATTAATATTTGCGGCGTTAGCTCAGCTGGATAGAGTGTTTGGCTACGAACCAAAAGGTCGGGGGTTCGAATCCCTTACGCCGTGCCAAAAAAGGACTTGCAACTTTTGTTGTGAGTCCTTTTTTGCATGCGAATAAATAAGGAATTCGAACACAGTGAACAAAACAACCTAGTGAATTGTTTTGAGAACGGTGACCTAAGTATTTTGCAAAACGTTACAATGAAATTAATCCAAAACGTTGAGCAAAATATAAGAACGAATCCCTTACGCCGTTCCAAAACCAAGGAAGAAAACGGATATAATTAAAAGCGAGATGCACAAAACATCTCGCTTTTATAAATTGTATAAATAATATTTAAGTTACGGTTTCCTTCTCAAACCCATTTAGTCCCCATTTTTTCATTAATTCAGGATAATCACGGTAGCAGTAATTTATATCGATGTAATCTGTGAATCCATTGACTACACCTGTATCGGTAAACTGCCACATAGAAAGCTGCTTGCCGTATTTATCCTCGTTCCATACGGGACTATCGGTTCCGGGATAGCGTGCGTACCAAATATCAAATCGGTTGAGCATTGTTTTTGTATCGAGTATCTCTGATAACCACTTGTTGTTTGCGTAGATTCCCGAGTAGTATCCGTTTGCTTGAAGCTCCTCGACGAAGGTGGTTATTATGTCGGTAAGAAGATTTTTTGAAAGTCTCTCAAGCGTTTTGTCCTCAATGTCGAAATAAATGGGAAATTCGAATTGCTTACCCTCAATCCATTTAAGAACCTCGCTTGCGTCCTTGCGAGTGTCTGCTACGGTTGAGGAATAGGCGTAGTAATATGCCCCCACGCCAAGGCCTGCCGCCTTTGCGCCCTCGTAATCCATATCAAAGGTTTTGCTTTTACCGCTTACCTTGCTTCCAACCTTTAGTATTACAAAGCTATATCCTTGCGCACGTATCTTTTGCCAATCGATGGGTAAGTAATTACCGCTTGCATCCTTTTGATGCTCCGCATCGTAAATATCAATACCTCTGTAGATTGGCGTTGCGACGTCGGTGTATGGAGAGGGGAGAATGTCGGTGTATTTTGTAAAATCGTTGTCGTAATGATACGAGCAATCGGTGCAGCTGTGAGTTGTATATCCGCTCTGCGTTGCGGTTGGTAGCTTTGTTGAAATTTTCAACTCGTGCGACGGCTCTATAAAGTCGGAGTCGAAATTATGCTCGCATCTTTCGCATTGATAATGCGTGTAGCCTTTTTCGGTGCAGGTCTTAAAAAATGTTGCTTCTTTTTTTAATAAGTGGTTTAACGCAGGAACAACGTTGGCATCATATGTATAACCACACTCACAAAGATATACCGAATATCCCTCCGTCGTGCAGGTGGGAGAAACAGTTTTGCATTTCGTGCCGTCGTGCGGAAGCGTTTCTGTAATTAGCTCCTCAACAAAATTGCATTTTTCGCAAGTGCGTACCTGCTTTCCCTTTTGAACGCAGGTTGTTATTTTTAAAATCTGCCATTCCGAAAAGCTATGCTCGCATATGGTGGATTCCTCGGAGGCGTTGTCGCTTACGTATTTTTCGCAAGAAATTAATGCTATTATTAATAATAATGTAAGAATTGATAAAACAAGACTGTAAATAAGCTTACTTCTCATAGCGCCTCCTATTTTTCGTTAACGTCTTATTCTACCATATTTTAGCGTTAATGTCAATGATTAAAATCCATTTAGTGCCTTTAGTTATTTTAAAATCCGTTTAGCCCCCATTTCTTCATTATAGATATATAATCACGATAGCATAAATTCATATCAAAGCATCCCTCGATGCCCTCTATCTCTCCACTTTGGGTGTGTTGCCACATAGAAAGCTGCTTGCCGTACTTTTCCTCGTTCCAAATTGGAATGTCGGTAAGGGGATATCTTGCGTACCAAATATCAAACGCCGAGAGTATTTTTGAGGTGTCGAGAATATTTTTTAGCCAATTGTTATTGGTGTAAAGCGCCGAATAATATCCGTTTTTCTGCAACGAGCAAATAAAAACCTCGCATAGCTCTGTAAGTAAATCCTTTTCTAAGGATATTAGTGATGGATCCTCGAGGTCAAAATATATCGGGTATTCAAATACCTTACCCGAGAGATAGCCGAGAAGCGAGGCAACGTCAGCGTTTATTCCCTCGAGCGTTGAGGAGTAGGTATAAAAGTATGCGCCGACGTCAAGCCCTGCCTCGCGCGCACCCGCATAGTCCATTTCAAAGGTTGGCTCCTTTCCGGAGCGAGTGCTGCCCGCCTTGATTATTACAAAATCGAAGCCCGAGGATTTTATTTTTTGCCAATCGAGTGGCAGATACTCTCCGCTTGCGGGGTCTATTTGATGATTCCAACGTGATACGTCGATGCCACGGGCAATCGGAGTTGAGGATTCAAGGTAAGGGCTATCGAGAATTTCCGAGTAGCTTATGAATGAATCTCGGTAGCTTACCGAGCAGGAGCAGGTATGCTCGGTGTACCCAACCTCGAGTGCGGTAGGGTAATATAAAGTTGATACGTAATCGTGCGGTGCGCTTGCCGACTCGGCATCCTTGTAGGAATAACCGCAGGAGCTGCAAGTATGCTCGGTGTAACCACCCGCCGAGCAGGAGGCGCTAACCGTCTTTGAAATAAACGAGTGTTCGACCGCAGGGATGGTATCGCCTCTGTAAAAATCTCCGCAGGCGCAAAGATAGAACGTGTATCCCTCGGATTCACAGGTAGGTGGGATTATCTGCTCAACGTATTCGTGCGAAAGTCTTGGTGTAGGGTCGGTAATAAAATAATAAGAGCAATCGTCGCAGGAGTGCAGGGTGCTACCCTCATTTTGGCAGGTCGGCAGAGCCTTGCTAACGGTAATGCTCTCGTGATGGCAGGTCGAGTTGACTTTTTTTAAAGCATAAATCGAAACGCCGATAGCGGCAAGAGCTATGATGATAAGTAAAAATATAAGTAGCCTTAAGAGCTTTTTCATAGTACCTCGCAAAAGTAACAATAAAGGTACTATATATATACGCAAAATCCGTCAAAGTATGCAAATTTATAAAAATATCAAAAAAGTGCTTGACAAAAAGGGGAGAAAGTGGTAAAATAATCAGGCGCTCGCATGAAGAAGGCGAGTGATTGAAAGAAAAAAGTTTGAAAAAACTTAAAAAACTTTCAAAAAAGGTATTGACAATCAAACTTGATTGTGATATAATAACAAAGTCGCCGCGAGAAAGCGCGACAAACGGTCATTG
>JAZRAJ010000066.1:0-4366 GCA_045634485.1 Eubacteriales bacterium
GCCCATAAAAAACGGCGTTTTCTTTTTGCCAAGCTTTTTCTTTGCGCCTCTCGTGCCAAAGAAAAAGCGGTATTGTGGATTATATGGTTTTAATAGTTGAATGCATTATGTTCGCACATATAGCCTTCTCTTGTGAGAGAAGGGGGACCGCGTTAGCGGTGGATGAGTAGATTATGAAATCGGGTTTAGTGTGATTTGGTACTAACTTGTTTGATATTGGACACCTCATCCGTCAACCGCGGCGCAAGCTTGGGTTGACACCTTCTCCCACTGGAGAAGGCTCGTATATACGATACTTCCAACAATAGTTTAAAACAAAGTTCTAATCCCTAAGTTTCCACCTATGGGGGCTTGCTCCTCCCGAATACAATAAAATTAATTTTCGTTTACGAAAATTCACCGAAATTATTCGTTATTCATTAGCGAAGCGACTTCATTATTCATTATTTTTTGTACGTAACACCCTAAACAAAAACGCAGGTATATCCCAAAAAATCCTTATTCGGTGCGGTTCCGTAACCGTTCGGTAGAGCCATTCAATTCCAAGAGCCTTAAAAACGGTGGGGGCTCTTTTTGTCTTGCCCGACCACACGTCAAGGCTTCCACCAAGACCGATAAAAATTTTAACAGATGGCAGGTCGGGAGCGTTTTTTATTATCCATTTTTCCTGCGCGGGATATCCAAAGCAAACGAATATCACGTCGGGGCGTGCGCCTTTAATTGCCCTTACAACCCTTTTATTTTCCTTACCGAATTTATCAAAATAGCCGTGGTGCGTGCCACATATTTTAATGTGCGGATAGCGCTCCTTTATTTTTTGCTTTGCCACCTTTGCCACACCACGCCTTGCTCCCAAAAGAAAGACTCTATAGCCCATTTTCTCGGATATTGCAAGAATCGACTCGGCAAGGTCAATTCCGCTCACTCGGCATTGTATTCTCCCTCCTTTTATTTTGGAGGCTATGGCTATTCCAACTCCGTCGGGAATATTTAAGGTTGCTAAATTTAATAGCTCCGCATTCTTGCATCTATCTGCTTCAAGCAAAATTTGCGGGTTTGGAGTGAATATTACGGTTTGCTTATTTTGCCTTGCACGAAGCGCTATAAGCTTAAGAATTTTAGACCTTGAAAGAGTTGTGATATTGACCGAGAGTATTTTTTCGGTGCTTTGAGTCTTAAGAGATGCATTTTTCTTGATTTTCTTAATTTTCTTCATTTTTATTCCTCTTATAATGCAAAATAATGGAGGTTTCATATTGACTTTTTTTTGCGTTTGTTTTATAATATATGTAAGTATAATGTAATATTTTGCTTTTAGCAGTGTAAAGAAAGGTTTTTTAAAAAAATGGCAAATGAAAAGAAGATGGTAGAGCAGATCACGGCTATGGATGTTGATTTTGCTCAATGGTATACCGACGTAGTAAAAAAAGCCGAGCTCGTTGACTATTCGGGCGTTAAGGGCTGTATGATAATCCGTCCCTACGGATACGCTATCTGGGAGAATATTCAGCGCGATCTTGACGCAAGATTTAAAAAGCTTGGTCACGAGAACGTATATATGCCTATGTTTATTCCCGAGAGCCTCTTGCAGAGAGAAAAGGACCACGTTGAGGGCTTTGCTCCCGAGTGCGCTTGGGTAACCTTTGGCGGTCAGAACAGACTTACCGAGCGTCTTGCGGTTCGTCCCACCTCGGAAACTCTTTTCTGCGAGCATTACAAGAATATAATTCACTCCTACCGTGATCTTCCCAAGCTTTACAATCAGTGGTGTAACGTTGTAAGATGGGAAAAGACCACTCGTCCCTTCCTTAGAACCTCCGAGTTCTTGTGGCAGGAGGGTCACACCATGCACGAGGATGAAAAGGGCGCAAGAGAGGAAACCCTCCGTATGCTTAAGTGCTACGAGGACTTCTACCGTGAAACCCTTGCTATTCCTGCCGTTACAGGTAGAAAGACCGAAAAGGAAAAGTTTGCGGGTGCGCTTGAAACCTACACCATCGAGCCTATGATGCACAACGGCGTAGCGCTTCAGGGCGGAACCTCGCACTACTTTGGCGATGGCTTTGCAAGAGCGTTTGAGATTACCTACACCGACAGAGATAACAAGATATGCTATCCTCACCAGACCTCTTGGGGCGTTTCCACACGTATGATAGGCGCTATCATTATGACTCACGGCGACGGTAACGGGCTTATTCTTCCTCCTAAGGTTGCTCCTATTCAGGTTGCTATTATCCCCGTTGCTCAGCATAAGGAGGGCGTGCTTGAAAAGGCAAACGAGCTTCGTGAGCTTCTTTCCGAGAAGTTCAGAGTTAAGCTTGACGATAGTGATAACTCTACGGGCTGGAAGTATAGCCAGTACGAGATGAAGGGTGTTCCGCTTCGTCTTGAGATTGGTCCTCGTGATATAGAGAATAATTCCTGCGTGCTTGTTAGCCGTGTAAGCCGTCAAAAGACCTTTGTATCGCTTGACAACATCGTTGAGGAAATCGAGAAGGCGCTTGCAGCGGTTCACAACGAGCTTTACGAAAGAGCGCTTAACAACCTTGCGGAAAAGACGAGCGTTGCTACCACCAAGGAGGAGTTCCTTGACATTGCAGAAAACCGTCCCGGCTTTATTAAGGCTATGTGGTGCGGCGAGGTAGAGTGCGAGGAGGCGCTTAAGGAGGAAACCGGCGGAGTTAAGTCACGTTGCATTCCCTTTGTTGAGGAGAACCTCGGCGCTGTATGCGTTTGCTGCGGAAAGCCTGCAAAGCATATGGTAGTATGGGGCAGACAATACTAATAAAACGAAAATAATTTATAGAAATTTACCGCTTTATTATCCAAAAACGATAGTAAAGTGGTATTTTTCGATAAATTGAAGATTAAAGATTAAAAAATAAAGATTGACGATTGAAGGGAGGTATATAAAAAATGAAAAGCTTTGGGCGTACGTTTGGCGATAAGCTTCGTCAAATAGACCCTATTCTTTTTGCGTGTACCCTCATCCTTTCGGCAATAAGCCTGCTTACTATCTTTGGCGCTATCGACAACTTTGGTAGGAGCAAGCTTATAATGCAATCGGCAATGGTTATAGCGGGAACTGTTGGACTTTTCGTTCTTGCAAATTTCGACTATAGATTTTTCGTTGACCGTTTTTTTGTATTTTTATTGCTCGGCTCGGCGTTTATTCTTGCGGTAACTCTGTTTTTTGGAATCACGGGCGATAATATGGAAACGGCTAACCGAAGCTGGCTTAATATTCCGTTTATAAATATTGCAATACAACCGTCGGAATTTGTAAAGCTTGCCTTTTTGTGTACCTTTGCAAAGCATCTTGATACGGTTAGAGATAGAATAAATAAACCAAAAACTCTGTTGTTTATTATGCTTCACGCAGGACTTATTGCGGGGCTTATATTGCTTTCGGGCGACCTTGGCGTTTGCCTTGTTTACTTTGGAATTATTGCCGTAATGCTTTATTGCGCAGGGCTTTCGGGATGGTATTTTCTTGCCGTTGCGGTGCTTTTGTTAGTAGCATTCCCATTTTTGTGGGATTTCTTGCGCACCGACCAGCAAAACCGTATAATTTTTGGATTTAATCCCGAGCTTGATGCTATAAACGTTGGTAGGCAGGCGCTTATGAGCCGTGATACTATCGCCGCAGGTGGATTTTTTGGTCAAGGACTCTTTGGCGGAAGCCTTTACGAGGACCTCCCCGCATCGCATACAGATTTTATATTTTCTACGGTTTGCGAAAAGTTTGGATTTTTGGGCGGATTCTTAGTTGTTGCTACGCTTGTTGTTATGGCATTTAGATTGATTTTTATATCAAGAAGATGCCGTGACGGTGTTGGTAAGCTTATTTGCGGAGGAATTGCCGCTATAATTATTTTGCAGACGGCAGAAAACCTTTGGATGTGCGTTGCTGCAGTTCCCGTTGTTGGAATAACCCTACCATTCGTTAGCTACGGTGGCTCCTCTATGCTTGCTATGTATCTTCTTATGGGGCTTGCTCATAGCGTATCTGCTCAAGAAAAGAAATTCTTTTTTAAGAGAAAAAATTGAATTTTTATATAAAAATTATGTGGGGAAAAGAAAAATTTTTGAAAAAAGGTCGGCAGTGCCGACAGCCAATGTCGCCCCTTGTTACATAAAAATTTAAACTTACGCACCCGATTTCTTTATTGAGTTAGGTGCGTTTATTTTTTTCTCCATCTTTCAAAAACTTTGCAACTGGGGTCTTATTTTTTGCTATTATGCCTGCGCTCCACGCTTGAACAATCTATGTTCGCACTGCACCCAAGTGTAAAAGTTTTTAGTCAAGTTTTTTTCAAAAAACTTGCGAGGGTTTGGGGCGAGTAGCCCCATAATACGGCGTTTC
>JAZRAJ010000067.1:0-63337 GCA_045634485.1 Eubacteriales bacterium
CTTGAATTCTTTTACTATTTTTTTTGCCGCAAACTGCGAAGTAAAAGCTCTGGCATAAGCTTCTAATTTTCTTATTCCGCTTTTACCGTTTACTCCCTCAATTTTTATTTTATAAAGCTTATATCCCGCTTGCGGTACGAGAGAGTTCTCTATTCCGTCGGGAGTTCCGACAAACGCTATCTCGCAGCCGGAATAATTAGCCTTCATTATCTCCGCAATAGCAAGCGCAGGGTTTACGTGTCCGCCCGATGCACCACCGCTAAATAAAATTTTCATAGCTATATTTATATCCTTTTGTAATTCTTAATGTCAAAATAAACGCTCTACTTTTTTTGCGTAGAGTAACGGGAGATGGAAAGTATTATTCCTATCTCAAATATCTGCAGCATAAGCGCAGTACCGCCCGCACTAAAGAACGGAAGCGAGATACCCGTGTTGGGCATCATATTGGTTACAACGGCTATATTCATAGCCACCTGAAGCGCTATCTTAAAGGTTATTCCCCATACAACGAGAGATGAAAATTTGTCGGGTGCGTTTTGACCTATCTTTATTCCTCTCCAAATCAAGAGTCCAAAAAGGAATATAAGTCCGAATGCTCCTACAAATCCAAGCTCCTCGCAGATAATCGTAAATATAAAGTCGTTCTGAGGCTCGGGAACGTATCCGTACTTCTGACGGCTTGCTCCGAGTCCAAGACCGAAAAATCCTCCCGAGCCTATTGCGTTAAGGCCCTGAAGAGTCTGCCAAGCACTTCCCAAGGGGTCTACCTCGTCAATGTGAAGCCAAATATCCATACGTGCCTGCGCATAGCTTGAAAAGACGGTTATAAGCACGATAAACGCCACACCTATAAAGCCCAAGAGCATAAGTATCCAACGCAAGCGTGTTCCACCCATAAACATAACCGCAAGTCCGATAAGACCAACTATCATAACTCCCGAAATGTGAGGCTGAGCAACTATAAGTATACAAAGTGAGCCGATTATGCACATCGGAACAAAAAATCCGTGCTTAAAATGTCCACCGAATTTTTGAAGCGAGTTAACCTGCTTATCGTGCTTTTCAAGATACAAGGCAAGCATCATTATAACGGCAAGCTTTGCTATCTCCGAGGGCTGAATGGTTACAGGGCCTACCTGAATCCAACGCTCCGCACCGCCTCCCACACGTCCTGCAAAGAGAACAACAACGAGAAGCACCATAGCTCCCGCATAAACGAATATCGAAGCCAATCTCCAAAACCATGGACGAGCCAACAAAACGAAGGGGATACTAATTCCTATCGCCGCCACGCTCATTATTACGTTACGCACGAGATAACGGAAGGGATCGTCATAGTTCTCCACCGCGTCAACAACGCCCGCACTGTAGCACATAACTATTCCAAAGCAAAGCAATATCATCGCCCAAAGCAAAAACCACATATCAACGCTTCCCTTTTCCAAGGGCTTTGCGAGGTCGGGCGCCTCCTCGTTGAGCTTCTCGTAATATATAGCATCGTTAAGCTCACGCTTTGCCTCGTTTTTTTCAACGAGAGCCTGAACCTTAACCTTTACGCTCCTTTTCTCACGCTTTTGTTTTTTGTCTTTGTCCTTTGCTTTACCGCTTATCTTAGCGTTTTTCTCGTCTATCTTTTTATCTAATTCTTTATCAATCTCCTCAAGCAATTCCTCCTCGGGCATAGCTTGATCTTCTTTTTTATTTTTCACAATCAATACCTCCCCGAAAAAGAATATTTTAAAGGCTTAAATAAAATTCATTATTAGCCAAAATAAAGTCCGAGCCAAGCGATACCGCACAAAATAACGGTAACGAGCGAGAACACCGTGTCAACGGTAACCTCGTTCCATCCGCAAGCCTCAAAGTGGTGATGCGCAGGAGCGCACTTGAAGAGTCGCTTACCCGTGCCCGTAGCAATTCTGGTTATCTTAAAGATACCAACCTGAAGCATTACGCTTATAGCCTCGAAAATATAAATTCCGCCTGCTATAACTATTATAAGCGGCTCGTCGATAATAAATGCCGAGCCAACTACCATTCCACCAAGGAATAGCGAGCCTGTGTCGCCCATAAATACTCTTGCGGGATGATGGTTGTATATCAAAAATCCTATCATAGCGCCAATAAGAGCCGAGGAAACGAAGGAGAGCGAAGCACGCGCACCGTCGTTTTCAAGCATAGGCGTTTTAACGGTAAAGAGAACCACCGCAAAGAAGAGTGCAACCGTTAAGGTAATGCTTGATGCGAGTCCGTCAAGACCGTCGGTAAGATTTACACTGTTTACAACTCCAACGATAAGAATTACCGCAAAGAGATAGTATACTATTCCAAGCTCAACCGTTTTATCGATAAAGGGAATGTGAAGCGTGGTATCCAAGCCACCAAATCTTACGAGCAAAATTATATAAGCAACTGCGGCTATAACCTGAAGCGCAAACTTTTGCCAAGCCTTAAGTCCCTCGTTTTGCTTTTTTAAAAGCTTACGGTAATCGTCAAAAAATCCTATCATACCGTTGAAAACGGCAAGAGCGAGAGTGAGTCCCAAGGGGATAAGTCTGTTTTGCTCTCCTCTTATAGCGTAAACCACAACCATAACGAGCGCAATAATAAGCATTGCGAATATAAAGGAAATTCCGCCCATAGTGGGGGTTCCCGCCTTAGCGTAATGTGACTTTGGTCCCTCCTGTCTAATAGGCTGACCTGCCTTTTTAGCAACCAAAATCGGAATAATAAAATGGGAAAGTATCGCCGTTAAAGCCAACGACGATACTCCTACTATCAAAAATTCAATCAACGTTCTATTCATCATAATCATCCTCTTTCCACCGTCTACTGACCGCTAACCGCTAATCACTTACCGTAACGTAGTCTTGCCTCGTTAGCCTTAAGATACTCTATAACTCGCTCCGCCTTAACTCCGCGGCTTGCCTTGACGAGAAGCATATCTCCCGCCCTTGCGTTGCTAATTATCATCTCTCCGGTAATATCAGGACGGTCAAGCGCTACGTTTCTAAATATAGCCTCGCTTGACATACCGCCCGCAATCGCTCCCTCGGCTATGGTGCTTGCAAGAGAGCCGAATGTGTAAAGAGCCGAGCCGCCTCTGCGCGCAAATTCCATGCCAACAGAGGTGTGGGCATCGTTTGAGCAGATTCCAAGCTCATACATATCGCCAAGAAGCGCAGTCATTCTGCCACATTCCTTTTGGCGCACAACGTTGCTGAGAACGGCAATAGATGCTCTCATAGACTCGGGGCTTGCGTTGTAGCAATCCTGAATAATGGTAATATCGCCGATATCAAATATAGTCTGGCGCATACCAACGCTTCTAAAGTTGCTAAGTCCACGCTCGATTACGTCCTCGTCAAGATTCATATTAACGGCGATAGCATAAGCGTAAAGCGCCGCATAAACGTAATGCTCGCCAACTATCGGTATAGAAAGCCCCTCAAGAGTGATTCCCTTGTAGGTTACGTCAAAATAAGTTTTATCGGTACCAACCTTAACTTTAGTTGCTCTTACATCGCAATCCTCGGAAAAGCCTACGTACTCGCATCTTATTCCGCTAAGCTCCTCACGGTTACGAAGCAAGGGCTCATCTCCGTTAAGCAAAAGCAATCCGCCGGGCTTAAGTCCCGTAACTACCTCAAGCTTTGCCTTGCAGATATTCTCTCTGCTTTCGAGATACTCCATATGCGACGAGCCGATATTCGTAATAACCGCTATATCGGGCTCGGCAATGCGAGAAAGATACTCTATCTCTCCAAAATTACTCATACCCATCTCAAGCACGGAGACCTGAGTATCCTTAGTCATCGTAAGCAAGGAAAGAGGCATACCAAGGGTACTGTTATAGTTGCCCTCGGTTTTATGTAAGCGAAGATGCTCTGAAAGCACCGCCGCAATAAATTCCTTAGTCGTGGTTTTTCCAACGCTACCCGTTACGGCAATCTTTTTATGATTTATTCTTCTATCATAAGCCTTGGCAAGGTCGCCTATTGCGCGGAGCGTATCGTTAACGACAAGCGCCGCATAGCTTCTGCCGTTTAAGCTCTCGGGAATATGATCGCAAAGAACGCACTGACCTCCGCGGTCAAGCGCCGCACCGATGAAATTATGACCGTTAACGTTTTGACCGTCAAGCGCCACGAAAAGAGAGCCGTTCTCTGCTTCTCGAGAGTCGGTGCATACGGTGTTAAACGGCACATTTCTATTATTTTGACCGCCTACAAGGCAAAGCATTCCGCCACACATTTCTGCGAGCTCGGACATAGTTATTGCATTACAACCTACGTTAACCTTCATTTTTACATCCTTTCCTGCCGTATTTTTCGTCGCTCTGCCAAAGCATCCCTTGCAATTCTACGCTCGTCAAACGAATGCTTACCGTCAATGCCTATCTCGTAGGGCTCGTGTCCCTTACCCGCTAAGACCACGGTATCGTTGCTTCTTGCATAGCGAATTATCGCGTCAAGGATTGCTTCCCTGCGCGATTCTATCACGGCAAATTCCTTTTCCTTATCAATTCCCTTTAAAATATCCTTGATAATATCCTTAGGGTCCTCACTCCGCGGATTATCCTACGTTACTACTACGAGGTTGGCAAGCCGCGAGGCTATCTGCCCCATTACTTTTCTTTTTCCCTTATCTCTATCCCCACCGCATCCAAAGAGCAAAATTATTCTTGACTCCTTGGGTATCAACGCCCTTACGCTACGCAAAAGCGCCTCGAGCGCATCGGGTGTGTGCGCATAATCTATGAAAACGCTAATATCGTCAGTCGAATCACAAAAGACTTTTTCAAGCCTTCCCAAAACCAACGGCATTTTCTCTATAGCCGCACAGGATAAAGCACTGTCTATTTTGCAAAGCTCTGCCGCCGCAATCGCCTCCAAGGAATTCATTACCTGAAAGCCTCCGCAAAGCGGGCATCTAACGGTTTGAGCGTTGCACATATCGTTATTTTTTACTAAAACGTATTCTATACCGTCCCTTACGCTTACCTCGTCAAGAGCGCAAAAATCCCCCTTGTTTCGCGAGCAGCTTTTTTTACAGACGTCTTGCTCACAAAGAAAAGAATAAAGTCTTTTACCCGCATCGCTATCAATATTGACAACGGCGCTTTTCGTCTGTAAAAACAGCTTTTCCTTTGCTTTGTAATAATCCTCCATACCGTTATGGAAGTCAAGATGCTCTTCGCTTAGGTTGGTAAAGATTGCGACGTCAAAGGTTATCGGATAAACTCTGCCTTGCGCAAGCGCATGCGAGCTTACCTCCATAACAACGTATTCAACGCCATCCTCACACATTTCTCCTAAAGCGCTATAAAGAGCCTGCGGAGCAGGGGTAGTCATATTTCCCTCAAGCTCTATCCTTCTCCGATGCGCAGAAAGGCACTCAACCGTGCCGATAAGACCCGTCTTATAGCCGACGGACTCCAGTATTTGAAGAAGTATATAAGCCGTTGAGGTTTTTCCGTTTGTACCCGTTATGCCAATAAAATGCATTTTGCTAACGGGATCTCTATACCAAAGATTATAGAGCAAAGAAGCTACATTCCTTGTGTTCTCTGCATAAAGCAACGCGGCACCACCCACACACTCGTTACGCACGTTCTCTGCTACTATAACCCTTGCGCCTGCATTAAGAGCCTCACTGATATAACGGTGTCCGTCATCATCTCTACCCTTAATACAGATAAAAATACTGTTTTTAACTACCTCTCTGGAATCGGTTGTAATTTTAGATACCTCAATTCCAAAAAGCTCCCTTGGGCACCAAAGCCCTGCCGATAAAAGCAATTCCTCAAAGAACATATTATCCTCCGAAAATCGAATTTACATCAACTTCCTTAGTCTATGCTCTTCTTGCCTTTATAATCGATAAAATTTTTAAATCTTAATTTTTAATATCAACTAACCTTTTCAAACTTAACCGTGATAACGGTTCCCTCGGGCACCATAGTTCCCGCAGGAATTGACTGGTAAACAACTCTGTAGTCGGTTCCAATCGAATGTCCGCCCTCGCCCTCGATTTTAATATTCAAGTGGCGGTATGCAAGTATTCGATTTGCCAAGGTCGGGTTTTCTCCCTCAAGAAGCGGAACCGCAACCGTAGGCGTAGGCTTTACGCCCGCATACAAATAAATTGTTCCCGTTGATTTGTCGATATATTCGCCGTAAGCGGGTAATTGCGAGGTAACCTTAAGCTCCTCGTCCGCCTCAGCATCTCCTGTGCCTCCAACGACTACTACGTTGAGGCCTCTATCCTCAATATATTCCTTTGCTCTGCCAACAGACCAACCGCGGTAGCTGCCAACCTTAACGGTAAGCTTTGCAAGCTCCTCTGCAGTGTACTCTGCCTCGATACCGAGGTACGGCATAGTATTTTCAAGCACGTTAGCAACGTAAGGAGCCGCAACCGTGCTTCCGTAGAGCGAGCCTGCGGTAGGCTCATCTACCATTATTATAATAGCAATCTGTGGATCGTCCGCAGGGGCGAACGCAACGGTGGAGCAGATATACTTTTCACTAACCTCAAAGTATTCGTCCTCTCCGTAAAATCCGCAAACGCTACATTTATAGAACTGTATTCCCTCTATCTCCTCGGTGGGTATACCCGTGTATCCGCACTTAGGGCACTCTCGCTCCTTCTTTTCGGCGGTACCGGTTTTAGCGGCAACACGGTAGCCTGCAACGTAGGCGTTTTTAGCACCTCCGTTATTGGAAACACCCTCCTCGAGTATCTTAGAAACCGTCTTGCAGGTTTCACTGCTTACAGTTCCGCGCTTTGTTTGTAAATTATGCTGAAATATTAGGTTACCCGCATTGTCCGTGATTTTCTCAACGAGATAAGGAGTAACAAGCGTTCCGCCGTTTGCAACCGACGCAATTGCGGTAAGCTGCTGGATAGGCGTTACGTTAAAGTTCTGACCAAACGCATATATCGCAAGGTCAAGATTTGTCATTTCTGCGGCAAATATACCGCTTCCCTCACCGGGAAGGTCTATACCGCTCTTTTCGGTATAACCGAACATCTCAACGTAGTTTTTGTACTTTTGAATGCCCAAGCGCTCGCCAAGCTCCATAAACCATACGTTGCAGGATTGCTGAAGTCCCGTTGGGAAGGAAAGATTTCCGTGTCCCGACGTAACGTGACAGTGAATTTTGTGACCGTAAAGCGATCTGTAGCCCGAGCAGGTAAGCGTTTCGGTAAGATTTACAAGCTTTTCTTCAAGAGCCATCGAGGACGTTATTATCTTAAACGTCGAGCCCGGAATATAGCTTTCGGTTACCGCCTTGTTAGACCACATCGTTGTAAGAAGTGCGCGCGAGATATCGTTGTACTCATCGCTCTCCTCGGTGTAGCCCTCATCAAGAGCGTTATTTAATATTTGCTGTGATCTTTCGTCAAGCCCCCAAGGATCGTTAAGATCAAAGGGCGACGAGGTTGCCATTGCAAGAATAGCTCCCGTATTTACGTCCATAACTATTCCGCACGCTCTGTTAGTTACCTCGTGCTTTTCAACCGTTGCGGCAATCTCCGCCTCAAGATAGCTTTGTATCGTTGAGTCTAAGGTTGTAGTAAGATTATAACCGTCTATTGCGTCGATATAGCTTGCATACTCAAACGGCATTACGTTGCCATAGGAATCTCTTGCCTTTATATAATATCCGTCAACACCGCCAAGGTATTCATCGTACTGAAGCTCAAGTCCGTAAAGTCCGTCGCCGTCGCTGCTTGTAAATCCAAGCGCGTGAGCCGCAAGGCTTCCTGCAGGATAATATCTTGTGCTTTGAGCCTCAACGTAGACCATGGTTTCAAGCGAATTTTTAGCGATAAACTTTCTTATCTGATCCGCCTTTGCCTCGTCAACCTTCTGCGACATAAGTCTGTAATATTTATCGGCAAATCGGTTTATTTGGTCACGAATGCTCTCCTCGGTAACGTTTTCCAAAAGCTCGGGGAGACCCTTGGAGATAATGCTCGTGTAATTAACCTTTTGATCCTTCTCTGCGGTCTTTATAGAGGACGGAGAGATAAACACCTTATAGGTGGTTATATTCGTAGCAAGTATACTTCCGTTCCTATCGTATATCTTTCCGCGGTTTGCGGGCACGGGCGACTCAGTGGTCATCTGCTTAACCACTCTCTCCTGATACTTTTCAAAGTCGACCGTTTGTATAAGCAATATTCTTAAAAGAAGTACGCCAAAAATCGCGAAGATGATAATGCAAACTAAATTTGAACGTCTTATTGATCTTGTTTTTCCCGAGACGCCTTGCATATTCCTCTCCTTTTTTTCGTTTTAAAAATTTCTTCAAAAAAATTGCAATTCCTGTATAATTCTATGGCAAAATAAGAATTTTTATGCTATACTAAAAGGAAAGAGTATTAATCCTCGGGATTTATTCCGAATGCGGAAAGAAGGGCGGACAAGCCAAGGTTTTCCTCCTTGCCCTCGTCGTAGATAACTATTTCATCATCCTCCTTAAGAGTTATGTACTCGTTATCTGCGTACTGACGCTTTATCATGCCCATAGCCTTTGCATCGGCTTCGATTTGATCAACCGTATATTTAAGGTCAAGCTTTCCTTCGATATCGGCCTTTTCCGCCTTGAGAGATGCTATCTGGCTATCAAGCTTTCCAACCTCTCCCTCGGAGGTTCCAACAAGAACCGAACCACTAACGATAAGAGTCATAGAAATTGCGAACACCGCAATACCCGCCATAGCGGATACGGGAAGCTTAAAGCTTCTTCCTACGCTTCTACCCTCCTTACGCTCAATAGGAAACCATTCCTTAGCCAAGCTTTTAACGGTTGCGATAAGGCCTTGTATGTGACTCTCCTTCGAGCCCGACTCTGCGTGAGTTAAGCTCGACGAGGAAGCCCCGTTTTTTCTTGCGGGAACTGCGGAATTTTCCGCAGCCTTTGCCTCTGCCTCTGCCGCCTTATATGCGGACGGAGAATAAAAGGCTCTGCGACTTCTGAAGTATCTTACGAAATCGTCAGACGTCATATATCTGCTTCCATTGTAAACTCCGCTACGGTAACTGTCTGCAATCTTTGATTGAGAATCAAACAACACGTATCCGTCGTTGCTATCTGTGCTTGCGGACAACGCATCACGCTCTCTGAGCGTAGCCGCTTCATGCTTTGCGTTATTAGAAATTGCCTTGCCCCTGTATCTGCTGCGAAGCTCTGCTATACAGCGGTTGTAAGAATCGTTTATGTTTTCAACTGCCATGCTCAGTTACCCCCTAATAGATTTTATCTATATCCTTTTCTTTGTGTAATTTCGTTTATTTTTTAAATTCTTTCCGCTATGCGAAGCTTTGCGCTTCTCGAACGCGGATTTTCCTCAAGCTCTTCCCTTGAAGGAAGAATCGGTTTTTTAGTTATTATTTTTACCTTTGGCTTATTTCCGCAAACGCATATCGGGAAATTCTTTGGGCAGGTACAGCCCGTGGCGAGTGATGCAAAGGTCTGCTTTACTATTCTGTCCTCAAGCGAATGGAAGGTTATTATTGCAATTCTTCCACCCTTGTTAAGAAGCGAAACCGCATCTCTTATTGCAGGCTCGATAACATCAAGCTCGGAATTAACCTCTATTCTGATTGCCTGAAAGCTTCTCTTTGCGGGATGGTGTCCACCCTCGCGCGCCACACTCGGAATTGCGTATTTAACTATATCCGAAAGCTCTGCGGTGCTTTCTATCGGCTTTTTCTCTCTTGCTCTAACGATTGCCGCCGCTATCTGCGGAGCAAATCTTTCCTCGCCGTAATCAAAAAGTATCTTCTTTAGCGCTTGCTCGGAATAGGTGTTTACCACGGTGTACGCATTAAGCGACCTGCGGTTATCCATTCGCATATCAAGCGGAGCGTCCGCACTGTACGAAAAGCCTCGCTCTGCGGTGTCAAGCTGATAGGAGGAAACTCCAAGGTCAAGCAAAACTCCGTCAACACCGTCGATATCAAGCTCACTGCAAACTCTTGCTATCTCGCAAAAGTTGCTTCGAACCACCGTCGTGTTCTTCTCAAGAGCATTTAGCCTCTCGGTTGCAACCGCAACCGCCGTTTCGTCCTGGTCGATTGCTATAAGTCGACCGTTGCCGAGTCGCTTAGCAATTTCCGACGAATGCCCTGCGCCTCCTGCGGTTCCGTCGACGTACACACCGTCGGGCTTTATATCAAGTCCCTCCATACACTCGGAAAGAAGAACCGAATAATGAGAAAATTCAATCTTTTCTGCCATAGCCTAAAAATCAAAGTCCGAGCTTTTCAAGCTGAGCGCGAAGATCGCCAATGTTTCGTTTAGCAACCTTGTCTTTAAATTTATCACGATTCCATATTTCAACGTAATCGGTGCATCCGAGGATAACAACGTCCTTAGCCTCGTCCTTGTCGATTTCCGCCGCCTGCAATATCGTGGGAGGAATAACTACTCTTCCCTGCGCATCGGGCGAAAGCGAGATGGCATACAAGCCGTAGTAGTTAAATATCTCCTCAAGATACTCGCGAGGAAGCGTGCGAAGCGACGCCAAGTGCTTTTGCCACTCGTCTGCGGACAAAATACGAAGACAGTCGCCACGTAGGGGCTTAAATACTACGAAATCCTCTCCAAGTCCTTCACGGAACTTTGAGGGTATGAATAATCTGTTCTTAGAATCAAGCGAATGCTCGTGCGAGCCTAAAAATCCGTTTACCATAGCCGCTGCCTCCTTTCTTATCGCTTTTTATTGCATCGACCTTGCTTTTGACTAAAAAAGCCTTAAATTTGTCTTTAAAAATCCTTGATTTTACCTCAAAAATGCGTTTCGGTTGCACTTTCGATTTCAAGTTGTGGGTTTTTGTGGATTTTTAAACCATTTCGCCCCACCTCGTGCACTTATTATAATATATATAAAAAAAATAATCAATACTTTTTTTGTTTTTTTGAAAAAATATTTGAATATTTTTAATTTACGCCGAAAAAAGTTTTGTTTTTTTCACGAAAACTGTAGTTTTTTTGGCGTACCCACGAGAGGTTTTACATATTTTTACATTTCTTTTAATAACTGTAAAAATATGAGGGCGTTTTTTGGGCATTTAGAGGCTGCTTTGAGGTCATTTTTCCATCTTGCTTCGGCGGGTCTTTTTTTATTTTTTGAGCATTTTTTCGCACCGATAGCACCCTATTTTCCCTTAAAAATATATCAAAAAAACACACAATTTTTACAAAAAATCAACATTTAAAAAGCAAAAAAGAGCCGAAAATCGACTCTTTTTTGATGATTTTTACAATTTTTAAACCGTTTTTATAGGCGCTTTACAGCGTCCCATTTAACACTTTTTTAACATATTTTTCACTAAAAATTACACATTTTATTCAGCTTTTCTTCAATATAATATATTTATATATATTACATAACAAATTGAAGCGTGCAGAACGCCGCATAAATGCAAAGCAAAACTATTCCCTGCGCTCTGTAAAGTCTTTTACCTATAAGCGTAGGGACTGTAAGAATAAGCATTACTCCGAGCATAACGGGAATGTCAAGCACGAAGGATGCGGGAAGTCCCATTATCTGCGACTCGGCGGGAACTCCAAAGGGAGAAATCGTGGTTGCAACTCCGCTGACCAAAACAAGGTTAAAGAGATTTGCGCCAATGATATTTCCAAGCGACAATGCGCCGTGTCCCTTTGCAAGAGAAGTTATTGCGGTAACAAGCTCAGGGAGTGATGTTCCAAGAGCGACGAAAGTAAGCGCTATAACAGTTTGAGGAACGCCCAACGCACTTGCTATTTCGGTTCCACTGTCAACGAGAAGATTTGCACCGCCTGCAATTACCGCCGCACCTATTATCATATAGAATATTTCATTAAGCATATCTAAAGGAGATTTTTTGGTAACCTTACGTATAATTGACAAAGTCGCATATACCGCAAACACCGCTATCATTGCAACAGCAATCCACCTAAATACACCACCGCGATATATCATTATACCGCCGCCAACAAAAACAACAAGAGCCTCAATAGCAAGAGATAAATACGACGCGTGTGTCGGCTCTTCCTCCTCTGCACTTACGTCGTGCGCATCCTCAACGATGCCGTCAATTTCGCTTGCGGGAGTTTTCTTCATTTGAAGCACAGTGCTTATCATATATATAATGAAGATACAAAGCAATGCAATACCAACCCAACGTGCAAACTCTGCAAAGAAGTAAGCAACGAATACGTAGAACGCCGCTGATGCAAAGAAGAAGGCTATAGGAAGAATAAGAGCCTTTCTCTCGGTTTTTGCAGGCTTTATTGCAATAGTAAGCGCCGCAATCAAGGAGGTGTTACAAATTATAGAGCCTATTGCATTTCCGTAAGCCATAGCTCCCGAGCCCGCCATAGCGCCCTGCGCCGAAACCATTACCTCGGGAAGAGTTGTTCCTATAGAAACAACGGTTGCTCCAATTAAAAGCTCGGGCAGATGAAATCTTCTTGCAACGCCCGCCGCACCGTCAACAAACCAATCTCCACCCTTTATAAGCATAAAGAGTCCGACGGCAAAAAGTATAATATTTATTATCATAATTTTTTATCCTTATTTTTTTACATATATATATTATTATAACGAGGTGTCGCATAAAGAACACGGCACCTCTTTTTTATTAGTTAAAATAACCCTCTCTGTAAAGAAGCTCTGCTATAAGCAACGCTCCGCCCGCAGCTCCTCTTAAGGTGTTGTGAGAAAGACCTACGAACTTGTAATCATAAATAATATCCTCACGGAGTCTACCAACGGTTACGCCCATACCACCGTAAATGTCACGGTCGAGAGCCGCCTGAGGACGGTTATCCTCCTCAAAGTAGGTAATAAACTGCTCAGGGGCGTTAGGAAGTCCAAGCTCCTGGGGCTTACCCTTAAATTCTTTCCAAGCGTTAAGGATTTCCTCCTTAGTGGGCTTGTTCTCAAACTTAACGAATACCGCTGCGGTGTGACCGTCGGAAACGGGAACACGGATGCACTGAGTTGTAATAATGGGAGCGCTTGCCTTCACTATCTCTCCATTTTCAACCTTACCCCATACGCGGAGGGGCTCCTGCTCGCTCTTTTCCTCCTCGCCACCGATGTAAGGAATGATATTGTCTATCATCTCGGGCCACTCGTTAAAGGTCTTACCTGCACCCGAAATTGCCTGATAGGTTGTTGCAACAACCTCCTTAATACCGTACTTAAGAAGGGGTGTAAGTGCGGGAACGTAGGACTGAATAGAGCAATTAGGCTTAACCGCAATAAATCCTCTCTTTGTACCAAGGCGCTTTCTCTGTGCCTCGATAACCTCAAGATGAGCATCGTTAATCTCCGGAATTACCATAGGAACGTCGGGAGTCCAACGGTTTGCCGAGTTGTTGGAAACAACGGGAATCTCCTTCTTGGCATATGCCTCCTCAAGAGCCTTTATCTCATCCTTCTTCATATCAACGGCGCAGAAAACGAAGCTTACAAGCTCCTTCATCTCATCGATGTTAGCCGCATCGTGAATTATCATATTCTTATACTTCTCGGGCATAGGAGTCTTCATCTTCCAACGTGCTCCAACTGCCTCCTCGTAGGTTTTTCCCGCAGAGCGAGCAGATGCCGCAAGAGCGGTAACCTCAAAATAGGGGTGGTTTTCAAGAAGCGTCAAGAAACGCTGACCAACCATACCAGTAGCGCCAACGACGCCAACCTTCATTTTTTCCATAACAAAATCCTTTCGAAAATATATATATTAATTATTTATTTTTTTATTACATTATAATATAACACAAAACTCAAAAAAAATCAACGCATTTTCATTAATTTTATGTCATTTTATGCTTATTTTACTAATAAAAGGTCGTATAATGCGTTTCTCGTCATTCCGTGCGCCTCGGCTACCGATTTTATAGCGGCATTTTTGCCCATTCCGCCCGCAATTTTTGCATCGACCTCGGAACGAAGTGCATCAATTGACACCTCAGCGCCATCATCGGCTTCATTATTACCGGAGTTTTCCTTACCCTCTATAACGAGAACGTACTCGCCTCTCGGCTCACGCTCCTCGTAAAGCGCACACGCCTCTGACAGAGTGGTACGAATTACCTCCTCGTTAAGCTTTGTAAGCTCACGGCAAAGGGCTATTTTGCGGTTGCCGCCTAAAGCCTCGCAAAGATCCGCAAGAGTGGTTCTTAGCTTATGGGGTGCCTCGTGCAAAATAAAGGTTCTCCGCTCCGCCTCAAGCTCCTTAAGCCTTTCACGCCTTGGCTTTTTTTGCACGGGTAGGAAGCCCTCAAACACAAATCTTACGGTTGAAAGAGCCGAAAGCGCAAGAGCGTTTACCATAGCGCAAGCACCGGGAATTGCCGTAACCGTTATGCCGTTCTCTGCGCAAAGCCTTACTAAGTCCTCGCCGGGGTCGGATATAGCGGGAGTTCCCGCATCGGTAATAAGAGCACAGCTCTCGCCCTCACGAAGCCTTGCAACTATCTCCTCGCCCCTCTCACGCTTATTATGCTCGTAATAGGAAACGAGAGGCTTTGATATTCCAAAATAATTAAGCAGGCGCAAGCTGTTGCGCGTATCCTCCGCCGCAATAAAATCGACCTCGGAGAGTATTTTTATCGCCCTCTCACTCATATCCGCAAGATTTCCTATCGGAGTTGCCACGAGATATAGCGTGCTTTGCGATATTTTATTTTTTTCAGTATCCTTTATCATTATATTTTATTTCTGCCTTTCAAGCATTATCTTTTTTATTATCAATAAAAGTCCTAAGGTTGCATATCCCAAAAAGATATATATAAGCGAGTACGAGAAAAGCTCGATTACTATTCCACCCATAGCAAGCGAAAACAATAGCGGAAAGCTAATTGCACTAAACAGTGGCATCCACCAAAGATGCTTCACGTTTTTTGAGATAAGCGCTCCAAGCATTATAAAAAGCAAGGGATAGACTATAAAAAAGAATATCATGCATACGCCCATTCCCGCATCGGCAGGCATAAGCTTTACCGAAAGAAACGGAATTAAGAGCGTTGCGACAATATTACAGGTAAAAAACAGTAATAGCTTATAGCGTAATTTCATTTTAAGTGCCTCTTAATGTAACTATTTTCAGATTTTTTTCATATTATTTTATAAAGCGTTTTATAATCAACAAAACAAGGGGTGTAACCGTATGGCAATTAAGATATTTATAGACCAAGGACATAATCCAAAAAATCCAAATGCAGGTGCCGAGGGAAACGGACTTCGCGAGCAGGACATAGTTTTTCGCATAGGCATACTTCTTGCCGAGCTTTTTCGTGAGAATCCCGCCTTTGAGGTAAGGCTCTCCCGCCCAACTCTTGACGTTCAGCTCGGCACGTCGAATACCACGAGCCTACGCGAGCGCGTGCGTATTGCAAACGAATGGGGTGCAGATTATTTTATAAGCCTGCACACAAACGCATCAAGCATACCGAGCGCCACGGGAGTTGAGGCGTTCGCCTTCTCCGAGCCATCCTCCGCCTTTAGTCTTGGCAAGGATATAGTCGATAACATAAGCGCACTAACGGGGCTTTCAAACCGTGGAATGAAGGTGCGAAGCGGACTTTACGTCCTGCGCAAAACTCAAATGCCCGCAGTTTTAGTTGAGCTTGGATTTATCACAAACCCAAGCGACGCTCGCCTTATGGTTGACGAGCCCGAGCTTTTTGCCGAGGGAATATACAACGGCACGCTTGAATATCTTAATTTAAATTAATGCTCCCTTTTCTATCATTTCGAGAAGGTCGCTCTCGGAAATAATTTTTATTCCAAGCTCCTGCGCCTTTGTAAGCTTACTTCCTGCCGCCTCGCCGGCAAGCACGTAATCGGTCTTTTTGGAAACGCTACCAACCGTTTTACCGCCGTTTTGCTTAATAAGAGCGCTTGCCTCGTCACGTGACATAGTGGGAAGCGTTCCCGTAAGCACAAAGGATTTTGAAGCAAACAAATCGCCAACCGGAGCCGAGGTATCTACTGTTAAAACTCCCGCCGCCGCAAGTCGAGCGCAAAGCTCACGGTTTTGCTGATGTGAAAAGAAGTCCACTACGTAATCGGCGGTTACCTCGCCAAAGTTCTCTATTGCAAAAATATCCTCGGCGCTTGCAAGTGAAAGCGCATCAAGCGTACCAAATCGAGCCGCAAGAGCCGCCGCCGCAACCTCGCCTACCTCACGTATTCCGAGTGCGTAAACAAGCCTTGCAAGACCAACCGATTTTGAGGCTTCTATTGCCGAAACAAGATTTTGAGCCGATTTTTTGCCCATTCTATCAAGCGTTTCTATATCCTCAACGGTTAACAAATAAAGGTCGGATACATCCTTAATTTTTCCGTTAGCAAGCAAAAGCTCTACTATCTGCGGACCGAGTCCGTCTATATTCATAGCGCCCTTGGATGCAAAATGCTCTATACTGCGTGAAACCTGAGCGGGGCACGCACTATTCGTGCATCGAAGCGCCGCACCGTCGTTTTTGTCATAGGCTACGGGCTCTCCGCACGAGGGACAGTGCGTTGGCATATTAAATTCCACCTCGCTACCGTCACGCAAGGATGTGTTTGCCCTTACCACCTCGGGAATAATATCTCCCGCCTTGCGAACGCAAACGGTATCTCCAAGCATTATTCCGCGCTCGCGAATAAAATCTATATTGTGAAGCGTTGCACGGCTAACCGTAGTTCCCGCAAGCCTTACGGGAGCAAGCATTGCCGTGGGAGTAAGCACTCCGGTGCGTCCAACCGCAATAGTTATATCAAGAAGCTTGGTTTCCTTTTCCTCGGGCGGGAATTTATAGGCAACCGCCCATTTAGGCGTGCTTGTTCCCTCTCCAACCACTCGGCGCTCGTCAAGAGCGTCAAGCTTAATAACTACTCCGTCTATATCGTAGGCAAGTCCGTCACGGGCTTCGCCTATTTTTTTAATATGCGCCTCAACCTCGCTATAGGACTCTGCAACGGTTCTCATAGCAAGAACCTTAAATCCAAGCTCGGAGAGTCTATCAAGCGTTTCGGTGTGCGTTTTGGGTTCTCTTCCGTCAAGATAGAGTGAGCCCTCTTGAAAATTAAATATAAATATATCAAGCTTTCGCTCTGCGGTTATCTTGGAATCAAGCTGACGAAGCGAGCCCGCCGCCGCATTTCGGGGATTTGCCATAAGCGCCTTCCCCTCTGCCTCACGCAGCTTGTTTATCGACTCAAACACCGCTCTCGGCATATATACCTCGCCTCTAACGGTAAGCGTAAGCGGCTCGGGAAGCCTTAACGGTATTGACTGTATCGTGCGAAGATTAAGCGTTACGTCCTCGCCAATGTTGCCGTCGCCACGTGTTGCTCCGCGCACAAGCTCGCCGTTCTCATAAATAAGCGAAACCGAAAGACCGTCTATCTTAGGCTCAACCGAATACTTAGGAGCGTCAAGCGCCTCGCTCATTTTTTTACAAAAGTCCGCCGCCTCCTCAAAGGAGAATACGTCGGAAAGCGAATCCATTTTTACGCTATGCGTAACCTTTTCAAATTTATCAAGCGCCTTACCGCCAACACGCTGAGTGGGCGACGCCTCATCGTAAAGCTCGGGATATTGCTCCTCAAGCTTTTTTAGCTCGTCGAACATCATATCGTATTCGTAGTCGGATATCTCGGGCGAATCGTAAACGTAATATCTCTGAGAATGATACGTTAAGCTTTTTCTAAGCTCTGTAGCTCTTTTAATAATTTCCTGCGAAGCCATATAAACCTCCGTAGCAGTAATTTTTCAACATCATATTATATTATACCAATTTTTAACGGTTATGTCAATCAAAGAAGGATATTTTTTTGCGCTAAAGTTATTAAACAAGCCTCCAAAATCATAAGTTTTAGACAGTAGGCTTGCTCTATCTCGGAGGTATTGCAAAAATGAAAATACTTTTTTCTATCCTCGTTCTCGGCGTGGCTCTTGTTAACGGTTGGACAGATGCGCCAAGCGCAATAGCGGGATGCGTTTCCACACGCGCTCTGTCTCCACGCTTAGCGCTTATCCTTGCCGCCGTCTGCAACCTCTCGGGCGCTGTAGTTATGGCTCTAATCTGCCCCACCGTTGCAAAAACGCTATACGGTATTGCCGACTTTGGAGATAACCCTCGCTCGGCAATTATCTCCCTTTCGATAGCGCTTATAACCGTTATACTCTGGGCAACGCTTGCCGCCGTGCGAGGACTTCCGACAAGCGAGAGCCACGCCCTTATATCAAGCGTTTGCGGAAGCGCAATTGCCTCAAATATGTCGGTAGAGTCAATAGGGCTTAGCGAATGGAAAAGCGTTCTGCTTGGAATTTTAATCTCCACCCTACCCGTTATGCTGTTTTCCCTCTTTATCTACAAGCTATCAACGAGGATATTCAAGGAGCAGGACCGCAGAAGCACTATGCGATATTTTAGACGAGTTCAGCGCATAAGCGCAGGAATAAGCTCGTTCTTGCACGGAGCGCAGGACTCACAAAAGTTTATTGGTGTATATATGCTGGGGCTATCCTTTTTAAGCGGAGCATCAAGCACTGACGCCGACAAATTCTCTATTCCGCTTTGGATAACGCTTTCCTGTGCCGTAGCGATGACGCTTGGAACTCTTATGGGTGGCTCTCGAATAATAAAAAAGGTGGGGTGCGATATGACCGAGCTTGACCCGCTTAGCAGTAGCGCCGCAGACACGGCGTCCTCTTCCTTTCTCGGCGTTTGCTCCTTTTTGGGTATTCCCACGGCAACCACTCAGGCAAAGACCTGCGCAATTATGGGTATAGGACTTTGTAAAAGGGGCGGAACTAACCCCAAAATTGCCGCAGAGGTGTTCCTTGCTTGGCTTTTAACCTTTCCAATATGCGCAATTATAAGCCTTTTACTCTCGCTTTTGGCTAACGCAATATTTTTATAAATTTATCTTTAATTATCCCTAAAGAAGGTGCTTATGCAAAAAATAAACTATTTTGAGCTTTTAGAGGATATATCTCTGCTCTCTGCAAGAGCCGTATTTTTGGCAAGCGGCAGCACTCGCCAATCGCTTCAAAAATCTCTACCCGAATGTCGAGCGCTTCAGGGTCAGTGCGCAGAAAAGATTTGTGCGCTTGAGGAGCGACTGTTTACAGATTTTTTGCCTCCGCTTGAGCGTCGCTCGATAGCCGAGGCGGCGCACGGAATGGGAAAGATAATAGATTGCTCCTATAAAACGATATTCCTAAAGCTTCAACGTACCGGCTACGATAAGCGAGCAAAGGAGCAGGAGGCATCCCTTAAGCTTATGGAAATTCTTGAGGAAAGCGTAGCGCTTCTCAAAAAAATAAAAAAGCCAAATCAAATGCCACGCGCAAGAGAATTTAGGGATATTCTGCTTACCTCACGCTCAAGCGCAAGACCTCAGAGCAAAAAGCAAAGCCCCTCGACTCCTTATACACAGGAGCTTTGCGAGGAGCTTTCTGATTGCTTTGATAAAATTATCGAAATTATGCTTTGCAATATTTGAGTTATTCGCTACTCTCTTTTCCTTGCACACCGAAGTACGCCTCGGTTTCCTCCCTTACCTCTCTGCTAAGCTTTATCAATATTAGCACGTTTATAAAGGTCATAATACCTATGGAAAGATCTGCGCCGTCCCATATAATATCGGCGGAAAGCACCGAGCCTAAGCATATTGCCGTCGAATAAACGGCAATAAATATTGGAATTGCAAAGCGACGGGAGGTAAGATATTTAAGGCTTACTATTCCGTAGTGAGCCCAGCAAAGCACAGTTGCAAGACCGAAGAGCAGTACCGAAATAGCAATAAAGTATCCCGAAAATCCTCCCAAAAGCGAGGTATAAGCACCAACCGTCATCATCATAAAATCTCCGCCTGTGTCAACGCCCTCAAAGCCGACGATAATTACTATAGCCGTTAGTGTGCAAAGCAAAATAGTGTCAACGAACACCTCAAAAATCCCCCACGCACCCTGCTTTGCGGGAATTTTACAGCTTGAAACGGCGTGCGCCGCAGGAGCCGTTCCGCACCCCGCCTCGTTGGAGAGTATTCCGCGCATAGTGCCGTATCTCAGCGACGAGGAAAGCAAAAAGCCCATAGCGCCTCCTACTCCGCTTTTTAGCGTAAAGGCGTTTTTAAATATAAGCGAGAATGCGTTAAGCGTTCTATCGGGATAAATGCAGATAACCGCAACCGAGAGCAAAAGAAATCCAACCGTCATAAACGGCACAAGCCTTTCGGTTACCGCCAAAATGCCGTCACGCCCACGAATGGTTGCAAAAAGAGTTATCGCTCCAAAAGCAATTCCAACGACTATAGGTGGCAGCCCGAATACTCCGTTTATTGCGTTTGCCGCAGAATTTACCTGTATCATTCCACCCATAGATATAGCGTTAAATATACAAAGACAGGCAAAAACGGAGGCTACCACTCGACCTAAAATCCCCTTGCCGAGGGCATCGCTTATATAATACATCGCCGCACCGTACGGTCGCCCCTCGCTATCGTAGCGTCTGTGCCGCATAGCAAGAGTTATCTCGGCGTATTTTAGTATCATTGCAACGATAGCGCTTACCCACATCCAAAATATCGAGCCAAAGCCTCCAAGTGCAATAGCCGATGCAACGCTCACCATATTGCCAACGCCAAGCGTTCCCGCAAGCGCCAAGGACATAGCGCCAAAGGAGGAAACACCGCTTTTTGCGTTGTCGGGCTTTAGCGCCTTAATTATTTTTATAGGATGCAAAAAATGAAAAAATTTAAGCCGAAAGCAAAAAAACAGTCCGGCAAAAATAAGTATTATCGGCACTCCCGCACCAAAAATATACTCGTTTAAAAATTCAATTACAGTATTCAAGGTAGCCCCTCCGTATCATAATATCTAAAGCATATTGTTCCCTTTTTTATTATTTTTCGCCAAGCTTTTTCATAATATTTTATTTTATCGCTTTTTAAATTGTTAACTAAATGTTAATATATTCAAAAAGGACTTGATTTTTCGTAAAAATCGTGTAAAATATCTTATAGTTAGCACTCAAAGTTTGCGAGTGCTAAAACCCCAAAATGTATTCTTATTTACATATTTATTGTTAGGAGGAAGAAAAAATGACAATAAAGCCACTTGCAGACAGAGTTGTCGTTAAGCTTGTAGAAGCAGAGGAAAAAACAAAGAGCGGTCTTATTCTTACCGCATCGGCGCAGGAAAAGCCCCAAGTTGCAGAGGTAGTTGCGGTTGGACCCGGCGGAATAGTTGACGGCAAGGAGATTACCATGACCGTTAAGGTTGGCGATAAGGTTATTACGTCCAAGTATTCCGGAACAGAGGTTAAGGCAGACGGCGTTGAGTACACCATCGTTCGTCAGGGCGATATTCTCGCTATAGTTGAGGACTAATTATTTAATATTCCTACTAAATATTATACGTTATTGAAAGGAAAAAACTATAATGGCAAAGGAAATTCTTTACGGAATAGAGGCTCGCAGCGCACTCTCTCGTGGCGTTGACAAGCTTGCAAATACAGTTAAAATCACCTTAGGTCCTAAGGGCAGAAACGTTGTTCTTGATAAAAAGTACGGTTCTCCCCTTATAACCAACGACGGCGTTACCATCGCTAAGGAGATTGAGCTTGAGGACGAGGCAGAAAACATGGGCGCTCAGCTCGTTAAGGAGGTTGCAACCAAAACCAACGATGCGGCAGGCGACGGTACAACCACCGCTACCCTTCTTGCTCAGGCATTTATCCGCGAGGGTATGAAGAATGTTACCGCAGGCGCTAACCCCATGGTTCTCCGCAAGGGTATTAAAAAGGCTGTTGACAAGGCAGTTGAATCTCTTGTTTCCTGCTCCAAGAAGGTAAGCGGAAGCGAGGATATTGCAAGAGTTGGTACTATCTCTGCAGGCGACGAGGTTATAGGTCAGCTTATCGCAGACGCTATGGAAAAGGTAACCGCAGACGGCGTTATCACCGTTGAGGAATCTAAGTCGGCAGACACCTACTCCGAGGTAGTTGAGGGTATGCAGTTTGACCGTGGATACCTCTCCCCCTATATGGCAACCGACATGGATAAGATGGAGGCAGTTCTCGACGACGCTCTTATCCTTATTACAGATAAAAAGATTACAAATATTCAAGAGGTTCTTCCCGTTCTCGAGCAGGTTGTTCAGGCAGGCAGAAAGCTTATGATAATTGCAGAGGACGTTGAGGGCGAGGCTCTTACAACTCTCGTGCTTAACAAGCTTCGCGGAACCTTTGTTTGCGTTGCGGTTAAGGCTCCCGGCTTTGGCGATCGCAGAAAGGAAATGCTCCGTGATATCGCTATCCTTACCGGTGGCGAGGTTATCTCCTCCGAGATTGGTCTTGAGCTTAAGGATGCAACCCTTGAGATGCTCGGTCGCGCTCGTCAGATTAAGGTTAACAAGGAGAACACCATTATCGTAGGCGGCGCAGGAAATACCGCAGAAATCAAGGCTCGTATAGCACAGATTAAGATGGCTATTGAAAGCACAACATCCGACTTTGACCGTGAGAAGCTTCAGGAAAGACTTGCAAAGCTTTCGGGCGGTGTTGCCGTTATCAAGGTTGGTGCGGCTACCGAGGCGGAAATGAAGGAAAAGAAGCTTCGCATTGAGGATGCTCTTAACGCAACTCGCGCAGCCGTTGAGGAGGGTATCGTTGCAGGAGGCGGAACCGCTTACCTTAACGTTATTCCCGAGGTTGCAAAGCTTCTCGACACTCTCGAGGGCGACGAGGAAACAGGTGTTCGCATCGTTCTTAAGGCTCTTGAGGAGCCGGTTCGTCAGATTGCCGCTAACGCAGGCTTTGACGGAGGCGTTATTGTAAACGAGATTATGAGAAGCGGTAAGATTGGCTACGGCTTCGATGCTTACAACGAGGTTTATTGCGATATGATGAGCGCAGGTATCGTGGATCCTACCAAGGTAACTCGCTCCGCACTTCAGAATGCATCCTCTATTGCATCGGTTATCCTTACAACCGAGTCCGTTGTTGCGGATAAAAAGGATCCCGCTGCAGAGGCAGCCGCTAACGCTGCAATGGCAGGCGCCGGCGGAATGGGCGGAATGTATTAATATAATCGGGAATGAGCTTTGCTCATTCCCGATTATATTAATAAACTATGATCGCTTTCGCGAGTTTACAGTTATGATTGTCTGCGACAAGTTATGATGTGCCTTTCGGCACAGTTTAAAGCATCATAGCGATCATATCATAACGTTTGCGGAGCAAACTCATAACTTTTGGCAATACCAAAACCATAACTCTAAACTAATAACTTATTCGTGAGGAAATATATGACAGAAAGCATATTAAGAACAAAAACTAAAGAATTTGCAAAAAATGTTATTTTTCTTTGCAGGGAAATCAAACAAAACGGTGCAGAAAGTGTACTCGTCAATCAACTTTTACGTAGTGGAACGTCAATTGGCGCTAACGTTCATGAAGCACAATATGCGCAAGGAACAAAAGATTTTATATCAAAACTTGAAATTGCTTTAAAAGAATGTAACGAGAGTAACTATTGGATCGAATTATTATATGATACCAACTGCTTGAATGAAGAAATATTTAATGACTTACAAAAACAATGTATTGAACTTCGTCGTATGCTCGTTTCTTCCATCACTACCTTAAAAAAGAAATAATATTATAACCCAAATTTACAGTTACACTCATACGAACTAAGGTGCTGTCACAAATGCAAATCCTAAAGCATTCGAAACAGCACCTTTATTTTAATATAACTTTAATTATTTCTCCGGATCAAGATACTTCCAATAATCCTTTATATAGCTTATTCCCGACCAAAGAGTCATAACGAGTGAAAGAGCTATACTTATCCAAGAAAGCGGTAATATGTCGTATCTCCAATAAACCGAATGGCCGACGATAGCCTCGGTTATAAGTCTTGTTATCCACTGAACAACCGGCTCTAAAAATACAGTTGAAATAGCCACTATCTGCGTTACGGTTTTAACCTTTCCCAATATTTGAGCAGCAAGCACAACATTTGATGCGTTTGACGCAACAAGTCTTATCGAAGTAATTGCAAGCTCACGGAAAACAACGGTTATAAGGGTTATAAGCATAAAAATCTCAAGATTTTTAAACTTTATCAAAAGCACGAAGAGTGCGCCTATTACCATAAATTTATCCGCAATAGGGTCGATAAATTTACCGAAATCGGTAACGAGTCCGTCACGTCTTGCAATCTTTCCGTCAAGCATATCGGTTATAGATGCGCCGATAAACAACGCCGCACAGATAATTGTAAATATGTAAAAAGTAAGACTCGGAGCAACCGTTGAATACTCGGGCATTATCATTCCCACAACCAAAATCACAGGAACCAAGCAAAGTCGAAGAAGCGAAAGCTTGTTGGGTAAATTCATTTTATTTTTCATAATCTCCTCCAAAAATCAAAGTATTGCTCTGCCGAAAAGGTCATAATCAAGTACCTCACGCACCTTAACCTTAACGAACGAGCCGGGAGCTATGCGGCGCTCCGCCTTAAAATACACCTTACCGTCTATCTCGGGCGCATCTGCAACGCCTCGACCAAAGTGAACGCTTGCAACGGGGTCATAGTCCTCACAAAGCACTGTTATTACCTTACCAACCATTTTCTCGTTGTTTTGCGTATTTATTTCAAGCTGCTCACGCATAATTATATCTGCCCTATCCTGCTTTATCTGCTCGTCTATCTGACCGTCAAAATCATAAGCAGGAGTGTCCTCCTCTCTTGAATAGGGGAAAACACCAAGATGCTCAAAGCGTGACTCCTTTACAAACTCGCAAAGCTCTAAGAAGTCCTTCTCGCTCTCGCCGGGGAAGCCTACGATAAATGTCGTTCTTATAACGATATCAGGAATCTCCTTGCGAAGCTTTTTAATAACGCTGCGAATCATAGCGCTATCGCCGTGGCGGTTCATCGCCGTAAGCATATTATCGCTTATGTGCTGAATAGGCATATCAATATACTTAAGAATTCTATCGTTATCTCTTATTTCAGCCACAAGCTCGTCGGTTATCTTATCGGGATAGCAGTAAAGCAATCTTATCCACGGTATCGACGTATTATCGGTTATTGCACGCAAGAGTGCCGCAAGCTTATATGAGCCATACAAATCAAGTCCGTATCTCGTTATATCCTGCGCAACTATATTAAGCTCACGAACGCCAAGCGCCTCAAGGTCCTTAGCCTCCTTAACTATATCCTCAATAGTACGGCTACGGAACTTACCTCTGATTGCGGGAATAGCACAGTAAGCACAACGGTTGTCACAGCCCTCTGCTATCTTTAAATATGCGGTGTACTCGGGAGTAGTGAGAATTCTATCTCCTCCGAGGCGAACCTCCTCCTTATCCTCAAAGGAGGTATATTTACGACGCGAGCCCTTTTTCTTTTTAACGGTAACCGCCTCGATAGCCTCAACTATATTATGTATACTACCAACGCCAAGAACCGCATCGACCTCGGGCATTTCCTCTAAAATGCTCTCTCGGTATCTCTCGGCAAGGCAACCCGTTACGATTATCGCCTTAAGGCTTCTGTTCTTTTTAAGCCATGCGATATCAAGTATATTTTCAATAGATTCCTTTTTTGCGCTCTCGATAAATCCACAGGTGTTGATTATAACAACGTCTGCCTCGGTTTCGTCGGGTGTTATCTCATATCCCGCCGTTGCAACCTCGTGAAGCATTACCTCTGTATCAAGCTGATTTTTAGGACATCCAAGCGAAACAAATCCTACCTTCACATTTTTATTCCTTTCGTTACTTATATATTTCCAAATAATCTATTTAATTCACGTTAAATTGCGAAAATACTGCAAAAGCTCGTCGCGTGTGTCAAAAAGCGCATCGGGCTCTGATGCCTCAAGCACCGCCCTGTCACGGAAGCCCCAAGAAACCGCAAGAGTTATCATTCCCGCATTTTTACCCGTAAGCACGTCAACCTCGCTATCGCCTATAAAATAGACCTCGCTCGGCTTTGCCTCGAATTTTTCGGCTATCATAAGCGGTACTGTAGGGTCGGGCTTTTTAGGAAGCTCGGTCTGCCCCATGCTAAGGCTTATAATGCCATCGGGAAAGATGTTTTTAACTATCATCTTAACAAGCTTATCGGGCTTATTGGAAAGCACCGCAAGAATATATCCCTTAGCGTAAAGCTCTCGCATAGCCTCTGCCATTCCGCTATATGCGCAATTAACCTTAGCCTGCGTTTGCTCGTAGCAAATAGCAAAGTACTCCTTTATTTTAAGGCTCTGCGCCTCGTCTGCCATCTCACTTTCAGGCATAGTTAGCTGCAAAAGCACTCCAACTCCGTTTCCAACTGCGGCTCTTACCTCCGACTCGCTCCTCTCGGGATAACCGAAATGCCGTGCGCAAAGATTTATAGCCTCGGCAATTGACGGCAAAGTATCTGCAATAGTTCCGTCAAGATCAAATATTAAAAGTCCTTTTTTCATCTTCTTTTCTCTTTACTTTTAATTTTTCACAATTATAATAATTATATCATATTTTATATATTATGTCAATTATTTTGCTTTAAAATATAAATTATGCGGGGAAAACTTTCTTGAAAGAAAGCTTTTCCCCGCTCCCCTTTCAAAGAACTTTGAAAAGGAGTTTTATTTTTTATTAACGTTAGTTCGCTCGACGATTGCGTGTGCTATGTTCGCACTGCACCAAAGTAGGAAGTTTTTAGTCAAGTTTTTTTCAAAAAACTTGCGGGTTTGGGCAGAGCCCATAAAAAACGGCGTTTCTTTTTGCCAAGCTTTTTCTTTGCGCCTCTCGTGCCAAAGAAAAAGCGGTATTGAGGATTATATACCTTTATTCAGACAAACGCAGTTTACTTATAACAAATCAATCAAATTAAGATTAACGCCCCCATTTTAACAGAAAAATGCACAATATTGTAAATTTGCACAACAACCCTCCTCAACTATTTTAAAAAATCGTCATTTGCCCTCTTTTTTTTATTGCAAAAATATGGTATAATATTAAACTGTAATATTATGACGAAAAACGTTAAAGGAGAAAATTTATGACCCGCAACGATTTAAGAAATATCGCTATTATCGCTCACGTTGACCACGGAAAGACCACTCTCGTCGACGAAATGCTAAAGCAAGGCGGAATTTACCGTGAAAATCAGGAAACAGTTACCAGAGTTATGGACTCGGGCGACCTTGAAAAGGAGCGTGGAATTACAATTCTTGCAAAAAACACCGCCGTTCACTACAAGGATACCAAGATAAATATTATCGACACCCCCGGTCACGCAGACTTCGGTGGCGAGGTTGAGAGAATACTTAAAATGGTTAACGGTGTTATCTTGCTCGTTGACGCAGCCGAGGGACCTATGCCTCAGACACGCTTCGTTCTTCAGCGTGCGCTTGAGCTTAACCACAGAGTTATTATAGTTTTCAATAAAATAGACAAGCCCGATGCGAGAATAGGAGAAATCGAGGACGAGATTTTAGAGCTTCTTATCGACCTTGACGCATCCGACGAGCAGCTTGACAGTCCTATGCTCTACTGCTCGGGCAGAGCGGGAAGCGCAACCGAGGACCCCAACGTTCCCGGAACCGACCTCGTTCCCCTCTTTGAAAAGATTCTTGACTACATCCCCGCTCCCGAGGGAGATGACGAGGGCGAGCTTCAGCTTCTCGTTTCCTCAATCGACTATAACGATTACGTTGGTAGAATAGGTATTGGACGAATCGAGCGTGGCTCTATCCGTGTAAATCAAGACGCATATCTTTGCAACTATCACAATGATGCACCGCCCAAGCGCATTAAGATAGTAGCTCTCTTCCAAATAGACGGTCTTGTTCGTGTTCCCGTTGAGAGAGCAACAATGGGCGACATCGTATGCTTCTCGGGCGCCGAGAGCATTACCATTGGCGACACCGTTACAAGCCTTGCTTGTCCCGAGCCTCTTGAATTTGTTAAGGTTAGCGAGCCTACGCTTGAAATGACCTTTGCGGTAAACAACAGTCCCTTTGCGGGTAAGGAGGGTAAATTCGTAACCTCCCGTCAGCTTCGTGACAGACTTTACAAGGAGCTTCTTAAGGACGTATCTCTCCGTGTTGAGGACGGCGAAACCACCGAGGAGTTTAAGGTTGCGGGCAGAGGAGAAATGCACCTTTCAATTCTTATTGAAACTATGCGCCGTGAGGGCTACGAGATGACCTGCTCTAACCCCCGAGTTCTCTTTAAGGAGATTGACGGCGTAAAGTGCGAGCCTATGGAGCGTGTAACTCTTGACGTTCCCTCCGAGTACGTTGGTGCGGTTGTTGAAAAGCTTGGTCAACGCAAGGGCGACCTTCTTGAAATGAACCCCGTTGGTAACCGTATGAGAATAGAATACTCTATCCCCTCCCGTTGCCTTTTCGGCTATCGCTCGGAGTTTTTAACCGCTACTCGCGGCGAGGGCATTATGAACTCTCTCTTTGACGGCTATCAGCCCTATCGCGGAGAGGTTATAATGAGATTTACAGGCTCTCTCGTTGCATCCGAAACCGGCGAAACCACAAGATACGGTATCTTTAATACTCAGGAGAGAGGCTCTATGTTCGTAGGACCGCAAACTCCCGTATACGAGGGAATGATAGTTGGCGAGAACCCCAAAAACGATGATATTGCCGTTAACCCCTGCAAGAAAAAGCAGCTTACCGCAATTCGTTCCGCAGGTGCCGACGAAAAGCTTCTTCTCACTCCTCCCGTTATCTTCTCTCTTGAGGAGGCTATTGAGTTTATAACCGATGATGAGCTTATCGAGGTAACTCCTAAGTCTATTCGTCTTAGAAAGAAGATTCTCAACACAGAGGAAAGAATGAAGGCTGTTATGAAAAAGCGCCGCGCTATGGAGAATAAGTAAGTTAATTAAATAGTGTTTTTCGTGGGGGAAAGAAAACTTCTTGAAAGAAGCTTTTCTTTCCCCCATACCCCCTATCTTTCAAGAACCTTGAAAAATAGGGTTTTATTTTTTGCATTGTAAATGCGCTCGGCGGTTGAGAATGATGTGTTTGCACCGCACCCGAGTTGGAAGTTTTTAGTCAAGTTTTTTTCAAAAAACTTGCGGGTTTGGGCAGAGCCCATAAAACGGCGTTTTCTTTTTGCCAAGCTTTTTCTTTGCGCCTCTCGTGCCAAAGAAAAAGCGGAATTGTGGATTTTATGTTTTTTAGGCGGGGAAGAAAACTTTTTTAAAAAAAAGCTTTTCTTCCCCGAAACCCCATCTTTCAAAAACTTTGAAACTGGGGGCTTATTTTTGCCATAATGCCTGCGCTCAACGGTTGAACGCACAATGTTCGCACCAAGCCTTCCTTGCAAAAAACAAAACTGCTTATTTTTGTCATATTGTCTAATTTTATTTCTTATAATTGTTAAAAAATAACATTGAAATAATATCCAAAAAATGCTATAATTACTGTATAGATAACCTATTAATACAATTCTGTTAAGCAGAAGGAGTTCACTATGAAAGCCCTAAAAAAATCAGCAATATTACTACTTACCCTATCTATACTCCTCGGCTCAGTTGCGTGCGGAAAAAAGCTTGATGATTCGTATTCCTCCGACTCGGGCGACGAATATTATTCCGACCTTAGCTCAAGCGACGGAAACGGTAATCAGCTTAACGATTCATCAAAGGAAACCATTGAGCATATCGAGGGCTCGGGCATAGCATCAAAAACCGACTTCACTCGCTACACGATAATTGCAACGAAAAGCAACGCTCGTGCGCTTGATGCGGCAAACGGTCTTAGCGATAAGCTTGCCGACAAGGGCTTTTCCTTAGAGGTCAACAAGCGTTCGGTATATGAAATAATCATTGGAAACAACACGGCAAGTGAAACGAGAGAGGCAATAGATCAGCTCTCAAAATCCGACAAGGATTATCTTATTAAATTCTCGGGAACTAAAATCGTAATCGTTGCCAAAAACGATCTCGTTTTACCCGAGGCGTGCGATATGTTTTACGAAACCTATATCAAGGATATCAAAAACAAAACCCTTGAGGTTAAGGACGGCACTGCCACTCTCGGTATATCAAAGAACCTTACCACGCTTGCCTACGACGGAGCCCTCCAATACGAAATAGTGCTTGGCAACGTTTCATCCGAGGTAAAGACAAGGGCTGCTGAGCTTGCTTCGTTTATAAAAACGATGTGCGGTGTTACCTCGGTTAACTCAAGCGCTAAATACGATAAATCCAAAAAGCAGATACTTATAGGCCCTGCGGGCTTTAGCGAAACCTCCTCGGCAATAAGAAGTCTTGCAGACGATAAGGGCATTATTACCAAGATAGATAACAAAATAATAGTTGCGGGCAAGGACGATGCAACCACTATTGCGGCAATCGACTCCTTTACAAGTCTTATAGAAAAGGCTAAGGGCAACAACTCAAAAAAGGGTAGCTATGCGATATCGATTACGAAATCGCTAATAGACACCTATTGCGCAAGCCTTGATTCTATTCCGAAATTCTCGGGCGCAACCTACTCGGCAACCTACCCCTCGGGCGACGGAATAAAGCAGCTTTACTATACCTCCGCAGATTCAAGCAAGATAAACGCATACGTTACTCAGCTTGCAAATCTCGGCTACAAAAAGGTTGAGGATAATTCGGTTAACGGCAACCGCTTCGTTACCTGCTACGGTAAAAACGGAATAGTTCATATCTCGTATCTAAATCACAATAAATCCCTGTCGGTAATTCTCGACTCTCTAAAAAATTCGGTTTACAAGGAATCGGAGCCCACCTACACCAAGGTAACTAATTCCTCGCTTGCCGTTATGTCGCTTGATTACGTATTAAACGATGAAACGCACAGAAGCGGAATGTCCTATATAATCACGCTTGAGGACGGAAGATATATTATTATCGACGGTGGATACAGAGATACGAACACAGGCTCAAGCGATGCATATATTATTTACAATTATATGAAAGACCACAATAAGCGTGCAGATAAAAAAATCATCATAGCCGCTTGGATATTCACGCACGACCACTCAGACCACCACGGTGCATTCTCGGAATTTGCAGGCAACTACTCCTCCAAGGCGGAAATACAGTATTATATTATGAACTGCGGAGATAAATCCAATTTCACACAAAAGCCAAGCGGTTGGCTTAACGGTGGACTTATCGACCTTATGAAGTCAAAATTTCCCTCGGCAAAGCTTATAATTCCGCATACGGGACAAAAGCTTACATTCTGTAATACTACCTTTGATATTCTTTCTACTCAAGAAAGCCACACACCCAACAAAATGGAATGGGTTAACGATGCGTCAATAATTTTCAGTATGACATCAAATGGCGTAAGAACTCTCTTCCTTGCAGATGCCGAGGCTCAAACCACAAAGCTTATTAACAATATGTACGGAAGCACTATAAAGAGTGACATTTTGCAGATAGCGCACCACGGATACAGTGGCGGCTCGGTTGACCTCTACAAAAAGGTTGATCCGCAGTGGACGATTTGGCCCACCTCTCAATCTGCATTTAACGAGCGAAAGGTTGGCTCGGGTAACGGCAATGCCCAGGCTCAAAATAAATGGGCTGCTCAAAACTCAACCTGCTACGTTGCCGACGGTAAAATTGAGATACTTACCTTCATTGGCGGAAGCTCAAAGATATCCGTGTCTACCTATACGGCAAATTATAATAAATAAAACATCCCGCTTTATTATCAAAACGCAAGATAATAAAGCGGGATTTTCATATTATTTCCAATGCCTATTTTTTCTCAAATCCGTGTATAAATCCGCCTACGTTTGCAGAGCATACGTCACCGCCTATAACTTTATTTCTATAGACGATAATATTAGCATACACCTTTCCACTTTCCCCACCGTAATTAGTTATTTCATATGTATAACGCATAACGCTCTTACCCTTATATTTTGAAAGATCAAGCCCTTGGCGCTTTTGAATTTCGTTATATCCAACAAAAATCTTATCAAATTTTTCGGGAATAGTTACCTCAACCTCCTCAACGGGATTTTCCTTAACGCTCCATCCAAACTGACTGAGAAAGGCAATTCTATCATCGTTAGTTTTTATTTTTGAATAATTGATATCAGCCTCACTACCCGTGGTTATGTACTTAAAATCTCCGCCGTCGTAGCTTGGTATAAAGGTTATCATCATAACGAGAGCCGTAAGAGCCACGCAGACCACCGCAAAGAATTTAAGCGTACTTGCCTTTAGTGAATATACAAACATAGCTTCCTCCAAAATTATTTTTTTAAAAATTCTATTACATTTATATTCCCAAAGCCCCTTTTTATGAGCAATTATTATATAAATATAATAAAATATGATAAAAACTCAATAAAAAGAGAAAAAACATATTGAAAACATATTGAAAAATCAATGTCAAAGTGTTATAATGTATTATGTATAAGGAAAAGTTTGACCTTTTAAAAATCAAAAAATAATTAAAACAAAATACACAAAAAAGAAAGGTATTTTTTTATGAGTAACGAAAAGAAGACAGTTCGCTTTGCCGTTATCGGTTGCGGACTTATGGGAAAAGAATTTGCCTGCGCCGTTGCGCGTTGGTGTCAGCTTAACGCCGATATGCCTAAGCCTATTATAGTTGGCGTTTGCGACCTAAGCGAGGACGCTCGTCGCTATTTTACAGACAACTTTGACACTGTAAAGTATAGCACCAACGATTACCACGAGCTTCTTGCGGCAGACGATATCGATGCGGTTTATTGCGCAGTTCCTCACAATCTTCATAAGAAATTTTACATCGACATAATCAATGCAGGAAAGCATCTTCTTGCAGAGAAGCCCTTTGGTATAGACAAGGCAGACAACGATGCTATTATGGAGGCAATCAAAAATCATCCCGAGGTAACGGTTCGTTGCTCAAGCGAATTTCCCTTCTTCCCCGGCGCACAGGAGATGGTACGCTGGATACAGTCGGGCGCATCGGGTAAGATAATTGAAATTCGCTCTAACTTCCACCATTCAAGCGATATGGACACAACAAAGCCCATCAACTGGAAGCGTATGATTAATATAAACGGCGAATACGGATGCATGGGCGACCTTGGTCTTCACGCAGAGCATATTCCCTTCCGTATGGGTTGGATTCCCGAGAGCGTTTCGGCATATCTTTCCGACATAGTTAAGGAGCGTCCCGACGGCAAGGGCGGAGTTGTTCCCTGCCTTACTTGGGATAACGCGCACCTCGTTTGCAACGTAAAGCAGGACGATGGCGAGTTCCCCATGATAATCGAAATGAAGCGTATCTGCCCCGGCGCTACTAACTCTTGGAATATAGAGATAGACGGTCTTAAGCAGTCTGCACGCTTCTCCACCGACGATCCCAACGCATTCTACTACACCGAGCCTCGCGGACGTGAGCAGGCGTGGTGCAGAGTTGACATTGGCTCTAAGCCTATGATACCCACTATTACGGGAAGCATATTTGAATTTGGATTTTCCGATTCTATCCTTCAGATGTGGGCAACCTTCGTATGCGAGGTAGCGGGCATTCCCGTACCCTTCGGTTGCTTGCGCCCTGAGGAAACCGCACTTTCCCACAAGCTTCAAACTGCGGCTCTCATTTCCCACAAGGAACGCCGCGCAGTATCACTCTCGGAGGTTTAATTTATAATGTTTAAAAACGTAAAGCAATCATTAACGTCACTTTTAGGCGCTTCATATATGGAGGGCGTTGCCAGAGCAAACGATTTCTTTGGCAAAATGTCCTATGATGAGGCTATGGCTATCGCTAACGAGGAGGTAAGCTTTTACGATGAGGCGGCTCAGGCTAAAAACGATGCGCTCCTCTCTAAGGTAGGCACTCAGGTTATCGAGCCTATGACTCCCGACAACAACGACGGTGCGCCCACCGACGCATTTAGAAAGGCAGAAAACAAGGACGCATCCCCTCTCGGCGGCTACGGCTGCTTCCGCCTTGGCGAGGACGGCAAGCTCTACCTTATCGGTAAGAGTGAGCATTATCACGCGTCCCTCGGTCACGCATTCGCAGGCTATAAGCTCATAGACAATGCTCGCAAGCTTGGCGTGCTTAACGCGACCCACAACAATACAAGAGGCTACATAACCCGCTTGCACGAGAGAAGAATCGTTGCGGCGGCAAACGGCGTTGACGATAGTGACGAGACGGCACTTGATGCGGTTATCGCATCCAAGGAAAAGGGTGTGCTTAACAGAACAATCAATCTTGAAACAGGCTCGCTTGCAGTTGAGGCAGGCGTTAAGATGATGCTTTCAAGATTCTATCATCTCTCCCCCGAGCTTCCCACGCCGAAGTATGCGGGCAAAACTCCTGTATTCTTCATTATGGCAGACGTTGCCGACGGAATTACGGGTAACTACCACGGAACCACGGTTCTTACTCAGACCTTTAGAGGTCTTTGGGAGGACTTCCGCGAGAAAGCCGAGGACGGTGGACTTTGGAAGGTTGTTTCGGTTCGCCCCAACGACGTAGAGGATTTCAAGGCAAAGCTTGAAAAATACAACAGTGGCAACTACAAAACCGCAGGCTTTATGCACGAGATTATTATGATGAACTACGGCGCAACCAAGCTTGAGCCCGAGTATCTCAAAGCGGTATACGATCTTTGCCACGCTTGCGATACCCCCACTCTCTGTGACGAAATTCAAACGGGTATGTGGTACGATACGATATTCCTCTTCCGTAAGTACGGACTTAACCCCGACTTTGCGGTTATCGGTAAGGGCTTCCCCGGTGGCGAATATCCCGCAAGCCGTATTATAACCACCGCCGAGTACGATACTCTTAATCAGTTCGGCGCACTCGTTACAAACGGTCAGGAGGAGCTTGCATCGCTTGCATACCTCATCACCCTTAAATACGTTCAAGAGGCAGGCGACGAGCTTGACAGAGTTTCGAATATTTTTGAAAACGGATTCGTTGAGCTTTGCAAGAAGTATCCCGAAAAGCTTGTTAAGGCAAGCGGACTCGGCTACAACATCGCCCTCCACTTCCACAGCGTTGAGGCGGCTGCGGCGTTTACCCACGAGCTTCACGATGCGTGCATCGATGCCTCCGCTCAGCTTTACAAGGCAAACTGTGTGCCCGGCGTGCTCTTTAAGCCTCCGGTTATAACCACAGAGGCAACCGCAAGATATATTCTTACTGCTCTTGACGAAATCTTAGCAAAGTAATTTTTATATACTGTAATCGTAATAAATTATAATAAAAGGAAAAGATTATGTACTTTTTAGGTGTAGATATCGGATCGTCCTCAATTAAAACTGCGGTTTTAAGAGTATCCGAATTAGGTTTGCCCGACGCAATAATCGGAAAGGCAAATATCGACTATCCTACGTATTATCCGATAGACGATTCCTCCGAGCAAAGCGCGGACGACTGGAACCACGCCGCTGCAGTAGCCATTAAGGGTGCGGTGGCATCAATGTCAACCGAGGAAAAAAACAAAATAGTAGGCATTTCCTTTTCATCGCAGGCGGGAAGCATTTACCCCGCGGATGAAAACAACAAGCCTCTTTACAACGCTCTTACCTGGATGGATCGCAGAGCGGTGGCTGAAAACGAGGAAAAGACGGCGGCGCTCGGCTTTGCCAACATAACCGATAAATCGGGTTGGAAGCCCACCCCTGCCGACTGTATCTCAAAGCTTTTGTGGCTTAAGAAGCACGAGCCCGAGGTATTTGCAAAGGCCAAGCATTTTTACACAACGCTTGAATCGGTAACGGGATTTCTTTGCGGAAGCTTTGTAACCGACCCCACTAATATCGCTCTCACTCGTCTTTACGATTACAAGGCGGGCTGCTACATTCCCGAAGCGCTTGAATTCTTGGGTATTACCGAGGATATGCTACCTAAGGTTGCTCCCTGCGGAAGCCTTGCAGGTAAGCTTTTAAAGTCGGTAGCCGACAAATGTGGACTTCCCGAGGGTATTCCCGTATACGTTGGAGCGCACGATCAGTATTGCGCATCGATTGGTAGCGGAGTTACCGAGCCCGGTCAGCTTCTTATAGCAACGGGAACTGCGTGGGTGCTTTTCGGCGTAGCAAATGCTCCTATTCAAAAGCAACCCTACCCCGCCCCCTGCAAGCATCCGATTGAAAACCGCTACGGCGTTATGACCTCCCTTGCGGGATGCGGTAAGGCAATAGGACTTCTTGCCTCTGAGTGCAATTGCACGGCGGCATCCTTTGACCTTGAAATTGAAATGAACGGCACGCAAACCTGCAGAGAGAAAAATAAAGACTATTTCGTTTGCTCACTTCCCGAGGGTATTGCCCTCCCGCACAGGAAGGGCGTTTGCAAGCCTATAGCTCTTGACGGTAAAAAGGCTCCCTACGAGGTGGCTCTTGCCGCTATGGAGAGTGCGGTGTTCGAGGCAAAATCGGTAATTGATGCATTTGAGGATGCAGGCTTTCCTCAGCGTGGCGAGCTTGTTATCTCGGGTGGTGCATCAAAGAGCCGACTTTGGACGGGTATAGTTGCGTCGGTATTCTCCGATAGACCCATCTGCCGTCTTGCAGAGCCCGATGCTCCCGCATTCGGTGCGGCTATGATTGCGGCGGTAAGCGCAGGCGAGTTTGAATCTCTTACCAATGCGGCAAGACTCGTTCGCAGAATCCCCATCGAGCCCGATGCTAATGCCGCAGAGTTCTACGCCGACAAGTATCGCAGATATTGCGATTGGGCGTTGGAAAAATAATTTACGGAGGACAGTTATTATGTTTGGTATAGACGTAACACCCTATGATAAAAAAATATGGGAGGAGGAGCTTCGCGACTTTCTTCCCGACAAGATATTTGACGCACATATGCACATTTGGGAGCCCGGCACTCGTAAGAGCGCACAAAAGGGATGCGTAACCTGGACGTCAATCGTTGCCTCGGATATGACCTACGAAAATATGGTTGAAACCTATTCGCAGGTTTTCCCCGGAAAGCAGGTTAAGCAGATTCTTATGGCTTCTCCCTTGTGTAAGCTCGACGTAGCCAATGAATATGCGCTTAAACACGCAAAGGAGTTCGGTCACCCCGCCCTCTATTGCACGAATTGGGACAGTGACGAATCTGAAATATTGATGGCTCTTAAAAGAGGCTTCTGCGGAATAAAGCCCTATCAAAACAACTCTCCCTCCTATATTCCTGCGGCAGAGGTAAGAATATTTGACTTCTTAACTCCCCGTCAGCTTGAGCTTATGGATAAGGTTCACGGAGTGGTTATGCTCCACATCTCGAGAAATCTCCGCTTGCGTGACCCGATAAACCTTGCTCAGCTTATGGAGATAGACGAAAAATATCCCAACGCAAAGGTTATAGTTGCTCACATTGGACGTGCATATATTCCGTCCGACGTTGGAGATGCCTTTGAGCTTCTCAAGCACACTAAAAATCTTTATTTCGATTTTTCGGCAAACACCTCCGACTACGCTATGCAAAAGCTCTTTGAGTCGATAAGCTCCGACCGTATTCTCTTCGGTACCGATATGCCATTCTCCAAGATGCGCATGTATAGAATTGAGGAAAACGGCACCTACGTAAACGTTGTTCCGAGAGGTCGCTACGGCGACGTATCAAACGACCCCCATATGAAGGAAAGCGACGAGGAGAATATAAGCACCTTCGTTTACGAGGAGCTTTTAGCCTTCAAGAGAGCCGCTACCGCCGTTGGATACACTCGTGAGGATATCGAAAAAATAATGTATAAGAATGCAGAAAAGCTCTTTGACTGTAAAATTTAAATAAGGAGAAGATAAAATGAACAAGACTAAAATAGGTTTTTTACCTTTTTATATTAAGCTCTACGATGATTGCGGAAGCGGAGCAAAGGCTCGCCCCCGTCTTGAGCCCTTTGCGGACAGACTTGTAAACGAGCTTACCGACAGAGGCTTTGACGTGCTTGCAGTTCCCTTTTGCAGAATTAAGGAGGAATTTGCGGCGGCGGTTGCAAAATTTGAGGCTGAGGGCTGCAAGGCAATAGTTACCTGGCATGCGGCTTACTCCCCCTCTCTTGAATCAATCGATGCGCTTGCATCCACCGAGCTTCCGATAGTTGTTCTTGACACCACCGAAACCTATTCCATGGGCCCCACCCTCGAGCAATTTGAGATAAGCCTTTGCCACGGTATTCACGGTGTTATGGATATGTGCAGTATGCTCAACCGCAGAGGTAAAGCGTTTGCTATTGCGGCAGGACACATCGAGCATTCCGACGTAATGGATAAAACCGCAGGCTATATCCGCGCGGCGGTTGCGGCAAAGGCTATGAACGGCTCTAATACCGGTAGCATTGGCGGCAGCTTTGACGGAATGGGTGACTTTTTGGTTGAGGATGCCGAAATGCTCGAGCGCTTTGGCGTTAAGGTTATTTACCCCGAGCAGGGCGAGCTTGCAAAATACAGAGCCGAGGTAAGCGAGGATGACGTTAAGGCAGAAATGCAGAAGGACCTTGACACTCTTTACGAGATAGAGCCCGTTGACGCAGAGTCACACGCTCGCACCGCTCGCAACTGTCTTGCGGTTAGACGCTGGATAGAGGAAAGAAAACTTTCGGCTATGACGGTTAACTTTAGAGAGATTACCGACGCAACGGGTCTTGAAATCATGCCCTTTATGGAGGCGTGCAAGGCTATGGCTCGCGGTACGGGATATGCAGGCGAGGGCGACGTTCTCACGGCTTCGCTCGTTGGCGCTCTTATGAAGGGCTACGATGAGGTAGCGTTTATCGAGATATTCTGCCCCGACTGGAAGGGCAACACTCTTCTCCTCTCCCACATGGGCGAGTACAACCCCAATCTTACCTCGGGTAAGTGCGGAATGAAGGAAATCCCCTTTATTTACGGTGATGCTAAGAGCCCCGTGGTTTCCTACGGTAGATACAAGGGTGGCGATGCGGTGTTTATAAACCTCTACCGCACCAAGGACGACTTCCGCATGATAATCTCTGCCGTTGATATGGTTGAGGTAAGACCCGACGACGATACTCTTGAGGTACGTGTTCGCGGTTGGATGAAGCCCAAGATGCCTATTGCCGACTTCCTTGAGGCTATTAGCCGTGTTGGCGCAACACACCATAGCGCACTCGTTTACGGTGCAACCGTTTCTGAATTGGTTTACTTTGCAGACCTTCTCGGAATAGGATACGATATCGTTTAATATCGTTATATTTTAATTTGTTTTAAAAAATATTTTTTACATAAAAGGAGTACAAAACAATGCTTGTAAATCTTGATTACGTTCTTAAAAGAGCCCAGGAGGGCGGATATGCGGTTGGTCTTTTCAACACCACCGACACAGATATGCTTGAGGGTGTTCTCGCAGCTGCAGAGGAGCTTCGCGCTCCCGTTATTATCGGTACTGCAGAGGTTCTTCTTCCCTACGGCGAGCTTAAGCTCATCGCTCCCTCTGTAAGAGCAGCCGCTGAGCGTGCAACCGTTCCGGTAGTTCTTCACTATGACCACGGTCTTACCGTTGAGAGATGCATCGAGGCTCTTGACCTCGGCTTCACATCCATTATGTTTGACGGTAGCGCAGGCGACCCCGAAAACAATATCGAGCTTACCCGTAAGGTAGTTGAAATGTGCCACGCAAAGGGCGTTACCGTTGAGGGCGAAATCGGCCACGTTGGAAACGCAGACGTTGAGGGCGACCAGGAAAACAACTACACCACCCCCGAGGAGGCAAAGGCATTCATCGAGGCTACCGGTGTTGACGCACTTGCAGTTGCAATCGGTACCGCACACGGCGCATACAAGAAGAAGCCCTGCCTTGACCTTGAAAGACTTGCGGCTATCAGAGCCGAGGTTGACACTCCCCTCGTTCTTCACGGCGGAAGCGGTCTTACCGACGATGATTTCCGTAACACCATAAAGAACGGTATTGCTAAGGTTAACATCTTTACCGACCTCTGCCTCGCAGGCGCGCGCGCTTGTAAGAAGGGTCTTGAGGACAAGGTTGGATACCTTGAAATGAGAAACCTTAAGGTTGCAGAAATCAAGGCTGAAACCATGAAGAAGATGAAGGTATTCGGCTGCGACGGCAAGGCTTAATTGCCATATCTGCTTATATAATTAATAAGGAGAATAATTATGAAGGCTGCACTAACAAGAGCTATAGCTATACTTTTGTTGCTCTGCGCGTTCCCTCTTGCTCTTTTCTCCTGTGTAAGTACTGACTCAAATGACGATGGCGTAAACAACGATACGATTACGGACGATTCCTACACCGACGCTACGGATGATACCGAAGCCGCAACCGAAACCGATGCGGCAGGTACGATTACGTTATTTAAAAACGGAAAATACGTAGCGCGTGTGGTTCGCTCCGAGTATGCCTCTGAAAACGACAGGCTTGCGTACAACGAGTTAAAGTCTGACCTCAAGTCAAAAACCGGTAAGGCGGTAATGACCTCAACCGATTTTGTGGCAGCAGGAACAACGCTTGACGATTCCTCGGCTATACTCGTTGGCGAAACCGAATATGCGGAATCAAAGGCGGTTTACGAATCATTAAAAAGAGATACGGCAGTTGCGCAAATAGTAAACAACAAATACGTAATCGCCTTTTCACACATAGAAGCTCTTGTGAAGCTTTTTGAAAGGCTAAAGGAAAAAATCGCGAATGCAAATGCGGAGGAAATCGTGATAGATTCAAGCTGGAACATAACAATAGAGCCCACCGTTGCAAGCAGCATAAAGCTTCCAAGCTTTGCGGGCAAGGCTCTTGGCTCTGCCATTGACCTTGGTCAGGGCTCGTCGCTTTACATAGTAAATAACGCCTCAATGCAAGGATTTAATGATTATAACGAGGAGCTTGTAAGCCTCGGCTTTGAGCTTTACACACAAAATTCTATCGCAGGTAACGAGTATAGAACCTATACCTCCAAAAAGCAGATAGTAAACGTTATCTATCTTAAATACTACAACGAGGTTAGAATTATTGAGGACAACCGTGACACAATCGAGCTTCCCGCACTTAAGGTGGACAACGTTTACGAGAAGACCTCTACTCCCTCCTTTACCATGATGGGAATTTCCGATGCGGGCTACCCCGGTGGAATGAGCTTTATTTTTAAGCTTTCGGACGGTACCTTCTTTATCATTGACGGCGGTATGTGCGCAAACCGTACAGGCTCAAATCAATGTAAGAACGAGCCCTCTATTCACAGACTCTTTAAGACTCTTCAGGACCTTGCAGACGACCCCAACAACATAGTTATTTCGGGTTGGCTCATAACACACATCCACAACGACCACGCAGGTGCGTTTATTGACCTTGGCGAAAATCCCGGATATGCAAGCAGAGTAACCATAAAGCAGGTTATCTACAGTCAGCCCGCAGATTCGGATATGACCGACGGCAATCAGCCCTACCGTCTTGATTGGATGCCCAACGCTCTTGAAAAGCTTAAGATTACAAAAACGGTAAAGGCACACCCCGGTCAGGTATTCTACTTTGCGGATCTTACGCTTACCATACTTGGTACTCACGACCTTGTCAAGCCCGATAAGATAACAAGCCACAACAATGCATCTATCGTTTCTATGGTAGAGTTCGGCGGAAAGAAGATGCTCTTCCTTGCCGATGCAGAGGGTGCTTCAAACAATAAGCTTGATAAGATTTACGGCGATGAGCTTAACGCCGACATTCTTCAGGTTGCTCACCACGGCTACAACAACACCGAGGCAGGTGTGGTTTACAACTACGTAACCCCCTCGATAGTTCTTTGGCCTATTCAAACAAGCGACTGGAAGTCGGGCGCAAACGTATACAACGTTTCCTTTAACAAATCTCATTTTGATAAGGCAGGCATTGCGCACTACGTTGGCGGAGATGCAAACACTACCTTTGAGGACCTTACTACATGGATTCCTACAAGGCAGAATTGGAAGCCGCTATAACTAAAAAATAAAATTACCGCTTTTCTATCGATAATTTGATAGGAAAGCGGTGCTTTTTTATTGACAATATCGCAATTATGTGTTATAATAAACTGTAAAGTTATATGAATACACGTAAAGGCTTATAATATAAGGTTTATAATATAATGAAAAATAAAGAAAAATCGCTTGTTATTATGGCGGCGGGGCTTGGCTCTCGCTACGGCGGAAATAAGCAGGTTGATAGGATAGGGCCCGACGGCGAAATCCTTATGCAATACTCTATTTTCGACGCTATAAAGGCAGGCTTTACAAAGATAGTTTTTATAATAAAGCCCGAGTACACCGAGCTTATCAATGAAATATCGGCAGATGCAAGGCTAAACGGAATAAAAATAGATATCGCTTATCAGGATTTTTCATCAATCCCCGACTTCTACAAAATTCCCGACGGCAGAACCAAGCCCTTTGGCACTGTTCACGCAGTCCTTTCGGCAAAGGATGCTATAAACGAGCCATTTGCAATCATCAACGCCGACGATTTTTACGGCAGAAACGCATTTATCGCTATGAGCAAGGCGCTCGACGATGCCTCGTCGGGCAAGGGCGCTATGGTTGCCTACGAGCTTAAGAACACGGTAAGCAAAAACGGCTCGGTAACGAGAGGCGTTTGCAAAACCGAAAATCAAATCCTTACCGATATAGTTGAGGTTTTTGATATCACACTTTCAAGCGACGGCACTATAAGCGATAAAACGATTGGAGTCCTTGACCCGCTTACACCCGTTTCAATGAATATGTGGGGATTTACGCCCGATATTCTTGACGCTATGGAGGCATCATTTTGCGAATTTCTAAGTCAAATACAGGATGGCGACCTTAAATCCGAGTATCCTCTGCCCTCGTTTATCGGCAAGGAGATAAATCAAGGCAGACTAACAATTAAGGTCTACACCACGGACGCCGAATGGTTTGGCGTAACCTACGCCGAGGATAGACCCGCAGTTGCGGAGCGTCTGAACAATATGAAGAAAAATAACGCCTATCCGGCGAAACTAAAGCTTTGAAGGGAGAGTAAATAATAATTATGAAGCTTAAATTTATAGCATCAATTCTTGTTGTGGCAACCTTTTGCCTTTCACTTTTCTCTTGCTCGCCAAACTTTAATTTGGGCTTTGAGCTTGACAGTGACGAATCATTTTTTGACCCAAACGTTGACACCGACAACGGCCTCATTCTTCCCACGGATAAGGCTACCGATAACGTTAACGCAACAAGCAAAGCAACCGAAAAGATTCCCTCAGGCGCATTCCTTTTGTTCCAGAGCGGAAGCTACAAGGTTAAGGCAATTATGCCCGATAGACCTACGGATATTGAGAACACCGTTTACGCAAAGCTTCGCTCCAAGATGAAGAGCAAAATCGGAACGACTCTCCAGACGAACACCGACTATCTCGTAACCGGTCAGAGCCATTCCTCCACTGCTCCCGAAATTCTCGTTGGACTTACCAACTACGAGGAATCTAAGGAGGTATACGGAGATATTACCTACGGAACCTACGGTATAAAGATTATCGGAAAGAAGATAGTTTTCTACTTCTCCACCCTTGACGAGGGACTTGAGCTTGTTGACTCCTTCATCTCGTCTATAAAGTCAAACGCCGACAACGCTTACTGGGTAAGCAACACCCTCTCGGTATCCAACAGCTTGGAGTTTAAGACCGAGAGCATTCCGAAGTATCCTACGTCGACAACCTCCTACAATTGCTACGACGATACTACGATGCTTCTTGCAAAGAGCTCTAACCTTACCGATTTCAACACCTATTGCAGTAATCTTACAAGCAACGGCTTTACAGAGTATTCAAAGCGTGATAACGTAAACGGAAACTACTTCCGCACCTACACCAAGGGTACTATGGCTCTCACGGTTTACTTTAACAAGAGCGATAGTAGCGTACGTATAATTTCCGGTCCTCTTACGGATATTCCGCCTAAGAATACAACGGCGGCTAAGGAGGTAGATGATGTAACTCCCTCAGTTTCCTTGATTTATCAGGGCGTAAAGAACGACGGAACAACCAAGCAGGGCTCGGGCCTTGGTATGGTATTCCTCCTTCCCAACGGCAAATTCATTATCTACGACGGTGGTTATTACGCAAATAACGAGCTTTACAACACACTCGTTAAGCTTGCAGGCGACAACGATATTATTATTGCCGCTTGGATAATCTCTCACCCTCACCCCGACCACGAGCAGGCCTTTGACGTATTCCTTAAGAACCACGCAAAGGACATAAGAATAGAAACCGTAATGTATAACTTTACAAGCGCATCGGATGATTACGGAACGTCGGAAACCATCAAGCCCTATATTGAGCAATATCTTGACGGCAAGACCGTTGTTGTTAAGCCACACACGGGACAGATTTACAATTTCGGTAATTCCACGGTAGAAATTCTCCACACCGTTGAGGACTTTATGCCTAAGGCGGTAACCGACTTGAACTGGTCGACTATGGTAGTAAGAGTAACGGTTGAGGGCAAGTCTACCTTGTTGCTCGGCGACGCTTACGATGATGTAGCCCCCTTCTTAACAAAGACCTACGGCTCATATCTTAAATCGGATATGGTTCAGCTTGCGCACCACGGAACATCTCCCGGAACCGAGGCGCTTTACAGTAACATCAACGCGCAAATTCTCTTCTGGCCCTCCGATGAGGTTAACGCAAGGAAGCGCTACGGCTCAAGCGGACACGAATCCTTAACCAAGGCAATCAGTGTCGCAAAGGACGTTTACCTTGCAAGTGAGGGTACCGTAACGCTTACCATTCCCTGCACCATCCAAAATAATAAGGATGCTTTCTTAAAGAGAGTGGGACTTAAGTAAAATAAAAAACAAAAGGACTCTTGAAAAATCAGGAGTCCTTTTTTTATTTTTGCAGTTTATATAATATATATTGTAAGAATTGTAATTTTAACCAAATAAATAAGTACCTTTTTGTTAATTGATACAAGCAAAATCTATTGACTAATTTGCATTTTTTTGGTATAATATAATGAGGAAAATAGTATGAATTTATCTATTTTTTCGGTAAATAACAAAAGACTCTGCCAAACGGTCAGAATCTTTAAATGTGGCACCCGCAACGGGAATTTGTTCCGCCTTTAATTGCTTTCATCACGAAAGCGGCGGACCAATGTGGCGAACCCTATTCCGCTTCGCTTCGCTCGCGGAGTGGCTTCTCCTTGCACGGGTTATATCAAAAAATCCCCACCCTTCGGGCAGGAATTTTTGATATGGCACCCGCAACGGGAATCGAACCCATAACTAACCCTTAGGAGGGGCTTATTATATCCATTTAACTATGCAGGCGTAACCACAAACAGTATTATAACACAGAAATTAATTTTTTTCAATATAAAATTTTAAAAAATATTTTGCAAAAGGAGGTATTTATGAAAATTAAATCAAAGCTATTTTCCCTGCTTCTATGCTTGGTAATAGCCTCTACCTCTCTCGTATCCTGTGCAAATAACATCATCGAACCAAATCAAAACGATACGACGAGTCCAAGCAACAACGACTCTCAAGACTCTACAGTAGACGAAGAAAAAAATCTAATACTTTACAATAACGGCGAATACACCGCAAAATTCATAATGCCCGACACTGCGTCGGATATCGAAAAGGCGGTTTACGCAAAGCTCCGTAGCACTATAAAAAACAAAATAAAGGCAGACGTTACCTACAACACCGACATTATTTCCACGGAGGTCGAGCGTGACCCCGATGAAAACGCCGTGTTGCTTGGAAACACCAACTACGAGGAATCAAAGCAAGCCTACGAAAATATGAATTACGGCGACTACGCAATAAAGGTTATAAACAACAAAATCGTTTTATCCTTTACCGCAAAGGCTGACGGCAACGAGCTTGTTGAGCTACTCTCAAAGGCGATAAAAACCAACGACGAGGGATGCTATTGGGTACCCCGCTCCTTCTCGGTAGTAAAGCAAGCACTCCCCCAGCTTAACGGACTTCCAAAATATCCGTCAAGCGATACCTCACTCGTTGACTGTAATGACAGTACGTCAATGATAGTTGCCAACCGCACAACCTTAAATGACTTTAATGGCTATTGCGCAGAGCTTGAAAAATTGGAATTCACGCTCAACACTTACCGTGACAACGTAAACGGCAACTACTTCCGCACCTACGTTAAGGGCGGACTTGCGGTAACCGCTTACTTTACGCCCTCCTCAAAGACGGCTCGTATAATAGCAGGACCCGCAACCGACATTCCAAGCAACGTAAAGGACGAAACGCCCGAAACGGTTGCTCCCTCGCTTACGATTCTTTCGCAGGGCGAGAGATACGATAACGGTCTTGGAATGGTTTATCTCTTACCCAACGGAAAATTCCTTATAATTGACGGTGGATACGTAAGAGGAAAAAATCTTTACAACATTCTTGAGGACTTAGCGCCAAACAAAAACGAGATTGTGATTGCCGCTTGGTACATATCGCACACTCACGGCGACCATCAGCAATCGATAACCTCATTCTTAAGAGAGCGATACAAAAACGTTAAGCTTGAAAGCGTTCTTTACAACTACACCACAACCGAGCAATATAATGCGATAACCACGGGTGCCGAGGGCGCAAGCAGTGCAAAGGGCTTTGACAATACGATATTTAATTATCTTAACGGTACCGATACAAAGATAATCAAGCCTCACTCGGGTCAGATATACACATACGGCTCTGCAACGGTTGAAATAATGTATACCGTAGAGGACGTATTACCTAAGGCGCTTGACTACCTTAACACCTCTTCCTTGGTTGTTCGCGTAACGATTGGAGAGCATACGATGCTCGCGCTTGCCGACACAACGCACGTTTCGGGAGATATACTCCGAAATATGTACGGCTCGTATCTTGAATCGGATATGGTTCAGCTTGCTCACCACGGTACCTACCCCGGCTACGCAAGCCTCTATAGCACGATTAAGGCGCCAATACTTATATGGCCCTCGAACCTAACCAATGCAAAGACGCAGATAAGCAACAGTGCGGTGGCAACAGCGGTAAACTACGCAACCGACATATATCTGGCAAACTCAGGAAACGTAACGCTCACGCTCCCCTACACGCCAATTAACAACAAGCAAGAATTTTTAGATAGCCTTAACGGCACTAACAATAATAAGCCTGCTGAAGATAATACCGGTAATACAGGTAACACTGATAATACAGGAAATACAGGAAATACAGGCAGCTCAAGCAATACAAGCAATAAAGTAAATGGAGGAAATGAAGAAAATGAAGAAGACCTTGATGATTAAATCTATCTCACTTTTACTCGTAATTATTATGGCGTCGACCGCGCTCCTCTCGTGTGTTTCAAGCCCTAACGAGGAAACCGAAGGTAGCACCGATGCAACCGTTACCGACACTGAAAAGTCGGAAACCGATGCACCCGGCAGCGTTGACGCATCAAAGTTCCCCGACGGTGCTTTCCCGATTTTTGACGGTAAGAATTACACCGTAAGGGTTGTAAACGCAGACGCTGCAAGCACTGTTGAAAGACAGGTTGCTACCACTCTTAGAAGCGAGCTTAAGAAGAAAACCAAGCTTACCATCACCGAAAGCACCGACTATTTGGGCGTTTCTGGCTCACACGACCCCGAGGCTTACGAGATACTCGTTGGAAAGACAAATCACAAGGAGTCGACGTCGGTATATAAAACCGTTGACTACAACAACTACGGTATTAAGACCATCGGCAGAAAAATAGTTTTCCACTTTGCTACCCTTAGCGAGGGCGAGGAGCTTATTACACTCTTTATAAACGCACTCCAAAGCAACGATAAAAAGGCATTTTGGGTTGAAAGCGCACTCTTTGCTTCAAAGATAAGCTCTCCCGTAACCACGGGACTTCCCAAGTACCCCGACTCAAATTCCTCGGTTAACACCGGAGATAACACCACTATGATAGTTGCAAAGAGCACGTCGCTTAGCAGCTTTAACACCTACTGTAACACTCTTAAGAGTGAGGGCTACGAGGAATACTCCAAGCGTGAGAATATCGACGGCAACTACTTTAGAACCTACACAAAGGGCGAAACCGCAGTTACCGCATACTTCTCCAAGGGCAGAGGCCAAGCGAGAATTATCGTAGGTCCTATAAAGGATATCCCCTCCAAGGAGGTAGACGAAACTCCCGAAACCTTTAAGCCTTCGGTTACTATGATAGGTCCGAGCGAAAGCGTTAGCGGAAGCCTTACTATGATATATATGCTTGAAAACGGTAAATTCTTGATAATCGACGGCGGCATCATTCTTGCCGACAGAATTTACAAGGAGCTTAAGGAGCTTCAGCCCAACGCAACCGAATACGTAATTGCAGGCTGGTTTGTATCTCACCCCCACAACGACCACCAGGACGGTATTGAGTACTTTATCGAGCAGCACGGAGATGACGTAACGATTGAAAACATCTACTTCAACTACGCGCAAGCATCTTATTATAACAATCTTACGTCAGATGATCACCAAGACCCCTCTCTTAGAGAAGGTCCCAGAGTTACAAAGCTTCGTGAGCTTCTTGATAAGAAGGTTAGCAGAAACACAAGGATAGTTAAGCCTCACACAGGACAGATTTACACCTTTGGCTCTGCAACCGTAGAGATTATCTCCACCGTTGAGGACCTTCTCCCCACCGCGCTTCCCCACGTAAACGAAGCGAGTATGGTAGTACGCGTAACCGTTGCAGGACAGTCAACGATGATTCTTGCCGATGCTTCCACGAGTATGAAGGGCATAATCAGATCTATGTATGATACGCACGTAAGATCTGATATGGTAACGCTTGCCCACCACGGTGTTTGGGACACTACACCTGCGTTATACAACGAGATAAAGGGTAAGGTCCTCTTCTGGCCCAACAATACAGCGGGCGCAAGAATGTACTACACCGATAAATCCACAACCTCCGAGGCAAGACAGGCGATACAAGCCGCGCTCGACAATGCAACCGACGTATTCCTTGCAAAGGGAACCGATACAAAGCTTATGCTTCCATACACTCCCGTTGGAAACAAGAGCAGCTTTATCAACTCCACACTTAAATAATATTAATTTAAAAATATGAAAACGAAAAAGCAATTTCAGCTTACTGCATTTTTCCTCGCACTCGTTATATCGCTTAGTGCTTTTTCCGGGTGCGCGGGAAAATTTAAAAACGAAGGTCTTGGCGAAAGCGGCTCCGATTCCTCAATTGCCACCGACGGCGATTATATCGACGATGATTATCTCGAGGAGGATTTAGACGGAGAACCCGGAAAGTACACTCCAACGGTTGACCAAAGCAAATTCCCCGACGGTGCCTTCCCGATATTCGACGGCTCGGCTTATACAATAAAGGTAGTTGTGTCCGATACGGCAAGCGCAACCGAAAGACAGATTGCCACCAAGCTTAGAAGCGAGCTTAAGAAAAAGACGAAAACAACGATTTCGCAAAGCACCGATTATCTTAAAAAGAACGAATCCTACGATTCAAGCGCCTACGAGATTCTCGTTGGAAAAACTAACCACATAGAATCCGACTCGGTTTACAGATCAATCGACTACAACAACTACGGCATAAAAACGATAGGCAACAAAATCGTTTTCCACTTTGCAACCATTGACGAGGGCACCGAGCTTGTTTCGCTCTTTATCAATGCACTAAAGAGCAACGAGCAGAAGGCGTTTTGGATAAAGAACTCTATCTTTGTTTCAGAGATAACCTCCCCCGTGCTTACGGGACTTCCAAAGTACCCCGACTCCTATACAACCACCGATTGCGGAGATAATACCTCTATGGTGGTTGCAAAAAGCACCTCCCTCTCAAACTTCAACAAGTATTGCGAAACGCTTACCTCAAACGGATACACCGAGTACTCTAAGCGTGAGAATATCGACGGCAACTACTTTAGAACCTATACTAAGGGCTCAACCGCAGTTACCGCATATTTCTCCAACGGCAGAGGTCAAGCAAGAATTATCGTAGGTCCTATAAAGGATATCCCATCCAAGGATAAGGACGAAACACCCGAAACAGTTAAGCCCTCGGTTACTATGATAGGACCGAGCGACAACGTTAGCGGAAGCCTTACGATGATATATCAGCTTGCAAACGGTAAATTTATAATAATCGACGGCGGAATTATTCTTGCCGACAGAATTTACAAGGAGCTTAAGGAGCTTCAGCCCAACGCAACGAAATATACGATTGCGGGATGGTTTATATCGCATCCGCACAGCGACCACCAGGACGGTATTGAATACTTTATCGAGCAGCACGTACACGAGGTTAACATTGAAAACATTTATTTCAACTATGCAAAGTCCTCCTACTACGATAACCCCTCGGATAAGGACCACACCAACGAGCGTGAGGGCGCACGTGCTACCAATCTTCGTGAAATTCTTGAAACAAAGGTTTCCCGCTCAACGAGAATCGTAAAGCCCCACTCGGGTCAGATATACAATTTTGGCTCTGCAACCGTAGAGGTAATTTCAACGGTTGAGGACCTCCTTCCCACGCAGATGCCCTACGTAAACGATACGAGCATGGTTTTGCGAATAACAGTTGCAGGACAGTCGACGATGCTTCTTGGCGACGCTTCAAAGAATATGAAAAACATTATTCGAAGCATGTACGATTCGCACGTAAAATCCGATATGGTAACGCTTGCGCACCACGGAGTATGGGACTTTAACCCCGAGCTTTACAACGAGATAAAGGCCAAGGTGCTCTTCTGGCCCAACAATACGGCAGGCGCTAAGGAGTTTTATAACAAGTCAAGCTCCACCGAGGCAAAGAAATCGATTGACGCTGCGCTTAAGCACGCAACCGACGTATTCCTTGCTAAGGGCACAGACACAAAGCTTCTGCTCCCATACACTCCCGTTGGAAACAAGAGCAGCTTTATAAACAACACCTTTAATAAATAACACCTTTAAATATCACAGAGGTAAAAATGAATAGCCAATTTAAAATTATAGCGTTACTGCTTGCGCTAATTATGCTTCTTGGAGCAATTACCGCTTGCAGCAATGCTACTAACGAAAATGATGGCGAGAGTGATAATGACACGGCATCGGGAACATCAACCGATGCCGAAGTCGTAAGTAAAGCAGATCTCTCACTCTTCCCCGAAAATGCGTTTCCAATTTTTGACGGCACTGCTTACGCCACAAAGGTTGTAACGTCCGATACCGCATCATCAGACGAGCGTCAGGTTGCGGCAAGCCTTAGAAGCGCACTTAAATCACAAACAAAGGTTACGCTTAACTCAAGCACCGACTTTTTAAACAAAGGCGAAGCCTATGATGTAAGCGCTTACGAAATCCTCATAGGCGAAACCAAGCACGAGGAAGCACAAAGCGTATTCGGCTCGCTCTCCTTTAATAGCTACGGCATAAAGCTTATCGGCAACAAAATAATTTTCTATTTTGACACGGCTGATGAGGGTAAGGAGCTTGTTTCGCTCTTTATGTCGTCGATACAGGCCACCGACAAGGGTGCATTGTGGGTTCCAAACACGATAAACGTTGCAAAAAACTCCACGCTTCAGCTTATCGACGTGCCGAAATATCCCGCAAAAACACTTACTAACGTTGATTGCGCAGACGATACCTCAATGGTAATTGCAAGCAACACAAGCCTTGCGGTATTTAACGAGTATTGCACAACGCTTACGGCAAACGGATTTGCGGAATACTCCAAGCGTGAGAATGTCGACGGCAACTACTTTATGACCTACACCAAGGATCAAAAGGCTCTCACGATTTACTACTCCGAGGGTACGAAGCAGACGAGAATTATTTCGGGTCCGCTTAAGGATATCCCCTCAAAGGAGATAGACCAAACACCCGAAACCTACGAGCCCTCGCTTACCTTCGTTGCGCAGAGCGAAAGCACCGGTAATGGTCTTGCACTTGTTTATCAGCTTCCCAACGGCAAATTTATAGTGGTTGACGGTGGATATTATTTAAGCGACAGAATATACAAGGAGCTTAGAGAAATCCAACCCGACGCAAATAAGCTTACGATTGCTGCTTGGTTCGTATCGCATCCGCACATCGACCATCAGGAGGCATTGGAGAACTTTATAAGACAGCACAGTAACGAGGTTGATATCGAGAGCATCTTCTTTAACTACGTAGATGCGGAATATTACGATAACCTCACCGCCTCCGATCAGCAAACCGAGGATGCAAAGGAAGGAAAATCTGTAAACAAGTTGCGAAATCTCGTTGATAAATACCTCTCCCGCGACACCATGATAATCAAGCCCCATACAGGACAGGTTTATAGCTTTGGTAAGTCGGCTGAGGTTGAAATAATTTGGACCATTGAGGACTACCTCCCCACCGCACTTGACAGAATTAACACCTCAAGCATGGTAATTCGCGTAACGGTGGCAGGAACCTCAACTATGGTTCTCGGCGATGCAACGGGCGTTTCCAAGCAGATAATGCTTAAGATGTATAACGAGCATCTAAAATCCGATATCGTAACGCTTGCGCACCACGGAATTTGGGTTGACACTCCCGAGATGTATACTGCAATAGCGGCGTCTGTCCTCCTTTGGCCATCTAATACAGCATCGGCAAGAGAATTCTACTATGCTCTTGAGCCTTCTAAGACAACCTTTTCTCAGCCTGCAATTAAGGAGGCGCTAAATAAAGCGACCGACGTTTATCTTGCAAAGAACATAGATAATAAATTCAGTCTTCCCTATACGCATATTAATAATAAGGAAGAGTTTATGAACGTTACTCTTTATCCACCTAGCGAAAATTAATTTATATATTTCACGGGGAAGAAAGCTTTTTTTGAAAAAAGCTTTTCTTCCACGTAACCCCATTTTCAAAAAACTTTGAAAATGGGGTTTTATTTTTTGCTGTTATTAGTGCGCTCGACGGTTGAGAGCGGTGTGTTCGCACCGCACCCTATCAGAAAGTTTTTAGTCAAGTTTTTTTCAAAAAACTTGCGGGCTTGGGCAGAGCCCATAAAACGGCGTTTTCTTTTTGCCAAACTTTTTCTTTGCGCCTCTCGTGCCAAAGAAAAAGCGGTATTATGGCTTATATGCTTTATAGCGGGCGACCACGTTCATCCGCCTGCATCAAATTTATTAAAACAATATTCAATAGAACAATATTTGCGTAAATCTTCCTTTTATCCACAAAAAAGAACGCTATATGTTTTCTGTGTGAAGAAACCCTGTTTTCGGCTTTATTTTGCACAAAAAGGCTTATTCTTTTTTATCTATTCCGCTAATTGAAAAGAAAGGCACATTATGGTAAAATATACTATGGAAGAAACTTCGTAAATAAGAATAAATACAAGGAGATATGCTTATGAAAACAAAGTTAATTTTTATTAAGTCAATTTCTCTGTTATTAGTCTTTTTAATGCTATTTTCCGCACTTATCTCCTGCGCAGGCGGGCTTGAAGGTAGCGGCGAAAGCTCCGACGTAACAGAGGACGGCACTACGTTGGATGGCGACGATGCAAACGGCGACGATGCAAACGGCGACGGTGCGCAAAGCGCAGACGGCTCTATCGTTATCTACGAGGATGGCGTTCAGCTTGGTAACGTTGTTCGTCCCGATACGCCCAGCGATATTGAAAAAACCATATATAACGATATCCGTGAGCTTATAAAGAAGAAAATGGGTGAGATGCCCTCTTTCTCATCCGACTTTGATGCTCAGGACGGTCCCGCAATTCTCATAGGAGATACAAAATGCAAGGAGTCCACAAGCGTAAAGCTTAAGGAGGGTCAGGCAAAGGCTACCGTGGTTGGCAACAAGTACGTTATTAAATGGACCACTGAGGCATCTGCTATCGAGCTTTTTGCAAAGTTTGAGGAAACCTTTAAAAAGAACGTAAAGAACAAAAATATGACCATTACCTCAAAGTGGAACATAACGGTTACCGTTGAGGAGGTTAAGTTTGACGAAAACGGTCTTGCATCCTCTATTACACTTCCCAATATTTCAAGCACGGGACTTAAATGGAACACAAACGGACGCGACTCCGGCCACGGCTCAACGATCTATATTGCAAACAATGCAAATTCCACACACTTTGCAAAGTACACTACGGCTCTTAAGACTGCAGGCTTTACGCCCTACGCAACTAACAAGCTTCACACCTGTGAGTTTGCAACCTTCGTTACCAAGGATCAGATAGTTCACGTAATGTTCTTTGCTCCCCAGAATGTAATTAAGGTTACTGTTGACCCCAGAAGCACGTTCGGTCTTCCCGGTATCAAGGGCGAAAACGATACTCCCAACACCAACAATACCCCCACCCAGTTCGTTCAGCTTGGAATGAGTCAGGTTTCGGGAGAAGCAAACGGAATGGGCTACATCGTTAAGCTTCCCAACGGCAAGTTCATAGTTGTTGACGGTGGATTTGCGTACGACAGTGGCGGAGGCGGCGGCTCTGCAACGTTCCTCATAAATACTATGAAAAAGATGCAGGGTAACAATAACAAGCCTGTAATTGCGGCATTTATCATAACTCACATTCACACCGACCACGCAGGCGGATTTATGGGTATAGCAAACAAGCATAAAAACGACGTAATCATTGAAAAGCTCGTTTATAACCAGCCAAGTGATGCGCAGATGAATTCCGTTAGCAATATGAAAGGTCGTATAAATTGGGTTCCCAATGCAATAAACACGCTTAAAAAAGCAGGTAGCTTACAAACTGTAGTTAAGGCGCATCCCGGAATGCAGCTTCACTATACAGGTCTTACCATAACCATTATGGGCTCTATTGACGTAATTGAAAATTCAGACCACAAGAAGATGGAAAACGGTAATAACGCCTCTGTTGTATGTATGTTCGACATGTACGGCAAAAAGGTTCTTATCACAGGTGATGCTGAGCCACTTGAAAGTAGAGCTATTCGCGATATTTACGGTGGTATCGGCAATACAAATTCCGTACTCAAGGCAGATTTCACTCAGACTCCTCACCACGGCTACGGAAATACTAATACCGACTATAAGAGCGGAAATGACCAGAACGCTCTTAACGTTATGGCAAGTGGTGGTGTTACCGCGGCAGGACAGAGTAAGACATACGCACTTGTCCCCGTTGCTCTTTGGTCGGGTTCTGCCACAGGAGGATACCTTGACGACTCTCGCTCCAAGGGTTCAATGCAAATATTCCCTGCGAATATGCGTTTGGTTGCTGCCGATAAGAATATGACCATTACGTTCAACACAAACGGAACGTACACAATAGACAAGGCAGAATATAATCATAACGGTCACAAGTTCTGGGTTGGTACTTGGAAAACCTAAAAACAAACTTGAATTTTCAGCTCCGCCGAGCAATCGGCGGAGCTTTTGTTGTAATTAAAGCACGCAAAATAATGAGAATGTGGAGTATTATGGGGCTACTCGCCCCAATCCCTCGCAAGTTTTTTGAAAAAAACTTGACTAAAAACTTTCTACTCGACTACATCTATAGCTCTACATTTAAGCACTATTTGGTGCTAAATTCACTCAAACCCGTTTCTCTTCACAAAACCGTCAAAAAACAAATCTATTATGCACAATATACGTCAAAAAAATTTGGTAAAAATGTGTATTGTGACAAACGGCTATTTGTGATATAATTATCATAGGAATGAAATAACTTTTCAATATATTATATACACGTATATTTTATATATTGTATATTAAAGCAAGGAGGAAAACAATATATGAAAATTAAAGTACATTCATTAAAACGAATATTAGCAGTATTGCTTATTCTTACAACAATCTGCTCAGTATTTGCATCCTGCGCAGGTGATATCGGACTTGAAAGCGACTCCAACGGTAGCGACTCCGAATATGCAACCGATGCAAACGGAAATGCTATCAACCCAGACGGCTCCGACGATGTCGAAAGCGCCAATGGGCTTATCCAGTTGTTTGCAAACGGCGAGTACACCGCAAGGGTTATCCGCAGTGACACGGCAAGCGCTACTGATAAGGAGGCTTACACTAAAATAAGAGAGCTTCTTAAAAAGTACACCGGTGTAAATCCCCCCATAGAGGATGACTTTGTTGCAAAGGGCGAGGAAAAGTACGACGGCCCCGCTATTCTTATTGGTAAAACCAACTATAGCGAGTCTACAAAGGCTAACTCAAAGCTTGGCGAAAATCAAGCAACCGCTACGATTTCGGGCAACAAATACGTTATTGCATTCTCCACTCTCGAGGCGTTTGAAAAATTGGCAACAAAATTTAACACTATCCTCAAAAAGTCAGACAAAAACAACATAATAATCGACTCTAAGTGGAAAATTGACGAGAAGATAACCGGCGAAACCTTTAGCGAGGTTGGACTCATTAAAAAATACGAGAACATCCTCTCCTTGGTTCAAAAGGGTAACGATAACTTAAAATTGGATTCAACAGGCTCTGGTCAGGGTTCATTAACAATTTTCAACGTTGAATCATCTGCTACAAAGACAAACTTTGACACCGTTTGCAAAAACCTTGTAGACAACGGATTAAAGAAATACACAACCAACTCTATTGGCAACAACCAATTTGCAACCTACGTAACCGAGCAGCAGATTGTTCACGTAATGTTCTTCCCCACTCAGTCTGTTAAGAAAAAAGAGAAGGATAACAAGGATAGGACTGTTTACAATTCCGTTGGTAAGGAGGGTGTGCTTAGAGTTACCGTTGACCAGCGTGGAGTTGGCACAGACGGCAAGTTCTCTCTCCCCGGACTTTCGGGCGAAAACAAGTACACAAAAACCACCGAGTCTAAGATGATTGTTTGCGACATCGGTAACGCAGACTGGCCCGGCGGAATGTGCATTATCTACAAGCTTGCGGACGGAAGATTCTTCATCGTTGACGCAGGTATCGGCGGAACTAAGTCCGACGGACGTGGATTTATTGGCTCATCCTCAAGCTGGATTTACGAAACCCTTGCAAAGCATGCGGCAGACCCCAAGAACATTCAGGTTGCAGCTTGGCTTATAACTCACCCCCACTCCGACCACGCAGGCGGACTTTACGATATGGCGCTTGGCTACTACGGCTCAAAGAGCGGAGCAAAGCACTGCGTAATGCCTAAGGAGATAAAGAAGTATATTAAGATAGATACTCTTATTTACAACGCTCCCGACAATCTCCCCGACTGTAATAGAGAGGGTTGGATTCCCGAAATAATCAAGCAGTTCAACATTCAAAAGGTAGTTAAGGCTCACGCAGGTCAGATATTCTACTATGCAGACCTTAAGTTCACCGTTTTCGGCTCGCTTGATATTATGATTGAGAACAAGGCTAAGAGCGGAGATAGCAACGATTTCTCGCTTGCAATACAGGTTGCATTTAACAACAAGACCGCACTTCTCCTCGGCGATAGCGATACTATTCCCAACGCAGAGCTTGCGCCTATCTACAAGAACTCGCTTAAGTCGGATATCCTTCAGCTTGCTCACCACGGCTACGGCGACACTGGCGACCATAGCGTTAACTCCTACTGTAATCCCTCTTGGGTTCTTTGGGTGGTTTCTAACGGTGACTTGCGTTCTAACTATACCATTAACGTGAATACGTCAATTGGAAGCCTTAAGAACGTTAAGAACATTAAGCCCGGAACCGACAACCTCGTTTACGATAGCAACTGGAATTTGACAAGAATGACACGTAACGATATGGTAAACGCAATCAAGGGTTGTGACGGCTCCACTCACGGAGCAAGCAGCTGCGGACAAAAGCCGAGCTTTAAGAACAAATACACCTAATTAAATCAAGGTTATTAATTAAAACGTAATATTTACCGCCGCCTCGAACGCAATTTCGGGGCGGCGGTTTTTATGTGAAATGTAGAATTTTAATAAACGTTTTTTGTGTTCGGGAGGAGCAAGCACCCATAGGTGGGAACTTAAGGAATTTGTTATAGCAACAAATAGCCACTAAAAGTAGCAAATCTGTTAGCCTTCTCTTGTGAGAGAAGGGGGACCGCTTTAGCGGTGGATGAGTAGATTATGAAAACGGTTTTAGCGTAATTTGGTGCTAACTCGCTTTATATCGGACACCTCATCCGCCTCGCAGGCTCGGCACCTTCTCCCGCTGGAGAAGGCTCGCATATACGATACTTCCAACAATAGATTTAAATAAAGATTTAATCCTTAATTTTCGTGAGGAGCAAGCCCCTGCCCTACTACATTATAACATTTAAAACTTTACTTTTTAGACGATGATGCTTCTCAGAGGCTCCCTTGCGGAGGGAGCCTATCATACACAGTGCGAACATTTTATGCTTAATCATTGTTTGGCGTAATGCTAAAAAATAACCTCCCTTGTGTAAAGGGAGGCTAAAGTTACATTATTCAAAGTAGGGGCGACCTGCGTGTCAAGATTAATAAACATATACCTCACAATACCGCTTTTTCTTTGGCAGGAGAGGCGCAAAGAAAAAGCTTGGCAAAAAGAAAACGCCGTTTTTATGGGCTCTGCCCAAACCCGCAAGTTTTTTGAAAAAACTTGACTAAAAACTTTCCTGTATGGGTGCGGTGCAAACACACCTTCCCTTTCCTCTCATAGCGTCATCTCCAATTATGCACAATTCGGCGCGGGCTTTTTTGTTTAAAAAGTATATTGTTTATATTATATCTTTATGGTATAATTATTATAATAGGATAATTGTGTAATTATATTTTTTGGGAGGACATATGAAAGCATATTCAAAAAGATTTTTAGCGCTTTTTTTAATGCTTGCCACTGTATGCTCCGTTCTCGTAGGTTGTGTAGACCTTAACAACGGCAGCATCTTTACCGATTCGGGTACCGGCACAAACGCTTCCACCGATGCTACAAGCGGTGGCACTAACAACGGCACCGACGAAACCAATGGCAACACCGAAACCGAGTCCGTGCTTAAGGAGGGCGATATTCCGATATTCTTAAACGGTGCATATTCGGCTAAGATAATCTGCTCCGACACGGCAACCGATTTCGAAAAGGATATATACGATCAGATAAGAGAGCTTTTTAGAAAGAAGACCGGCGTAACCCCCGAAAGCACCACCGACTACGTTGCATCGGGCTCCGAAAGGTACGACGGACCTGCTATTCTTGTTGGCGAAACAAGCTACACCGAGTCCAAAAAAGCATACGAAAAGCTTGAAAACGAGCAAGCAACCGCTACCGTTTCGGGCAACAAGTACGTTATTGCTATTTCCTCCGAGGATGCTTGGACCAACTTTTTAACCGCATTTAAGAAAAATCTTGCAAACGAAGCAACCAAGACTCAGGTTATCGTTAACTCCAAGTGGGATATTACCGTAACCTCGGGCTACGTTGTTTCGGGTAATGAAACCTTTGACGAGAGCGGTCTTAAGAGCTCGGTTACGATTTCTAACATTCCCAATCTCGGAACAGGCTACAGCTCGGGTCAAAGCTCCAAAACCTATATAAAGAGCAGCGCAACAAAGGCAACCTTTGAAACCCTTTGCGCTGACATGGAGTCTGCAGGCTTAAAGAAGTACACCACCAATTCTATTGGTAACAACCTTTTTGCAACCTATTTAACGGAAACTCAGATAGTTCACGTTATGTACTTCCCTAACAAGAAGCAAATCAGAACCGCAGTTGATAAGCGTGGCGAGGGTATGAACGGATTTGCCCTCACAGGTCTTTCGGGCGAGAACAGATATATGCCCTCCGAAGACTCCAAGATGATTCTTTGCGACGTTTCCAACGCAGACTGGGGCGGCGGAATGTGCTTTATCTTCAAGCTTGCGGACGGCAGATTCTTCATTGTCGACTCGGGTATCGGCGGATACATCCACGACGGTCGTAACGGCAGAGGCTCATCCTCGGGTTGGATATACGCAACTCTTGCAAAGCACGCGGCAGACCCCAAGAACATTGAGGTTGCGGCTTGGCTTATAACTCACGTTCACTCCGACCACGCAGGCGGTCTTTACGATATGGCTACGGGCTATTACGGCTACAACGGCTCTAAGCACACCGTAATGCCTAAGGAGATTAAGAACTACATCAAGATAGACAAAATCATCTACAACTCCCCCGACAAGTTCCCCGACTCCGACAGAACCACTTGGATGAAGAAGATAATTGAAACCTTCAAGGTTAAAAACGTTATCAAGGCTCATCCCGGTCAGGTGCTTTACCTTGCCGACCTTACCTTGACAATCTACGGCTCGCTCGACCTTATGATAGAAAAGAAGGATGAATCGAGCGACCTCAACGACTTCTCGATTATGTCAAGAGCAGAATTTAACGGCAAGACGATACTACTCACGGGAGATAGCGACAAGATTCCTAACCCCGTTGTGGCGGCTATCTACAAGGACGACTTAAAGTCGGATATCCTTCAGCTTTCTCACCACGGCTACGGCGACGTAGGCGACCACGATATCAACTCCTACTGTAACCCCGAAATAGTTCTCTGGGCTTGCTCTAAGGATGATCAGAGAACCAACTGCAACATCAACGTAAACAAGGAGCTTACCGCTCTTAGCACGTCTAACTTTACGCTTAGATACTCAAACAGTGCGGGAACAACGGTTTACGGCGGTCTTAAGACCGATCTTAACTTCCGTCCCGGTATGGGAAATCTTATATTCGACAGTAATTGGGAAACATCCTCGATGTCACGCTCAACCTTACTCTCGGAAATTCCCACCTGCGATGGAACGCATTGCGGAAGCTCAAGCTGCACAAAGAAGAGTAGCGGAAACTACTTCGTTGAGTAATAATTAATTATAATAAAATTTAGCGATTTACTGTGCCTCGGCACAGTAAATCGCTTTTTAATTTTCATTATGCACAATAAGATTTTTAAAAATTCGGCTAAATGCATATTGAAAAAATGGCAAATTTGTGCTATAATTATATGGGATATTATGTCATTTTTACTTTTTTCACAATATATTTATCAAATTTAGGAGGATAAAGGATATGAGATCTATTTGGATAAAGCTTATATCAATTTTAATCGTTGCGGCAACGTTAGTAACTGCGTTTGCTTCCTGTACATCAAACGACGTCGGCGACGAATCAAGCTCAGAATCAAGCACCGAGGCAAACGGCTCAAGTGAAACCGAGCCTATAATCGACCCCGAGGGCGTTATTACAATTTTTGCAAACGGTGCGTACAACGCAAGGGTTATTCGCCCCGAAACACCGTCAAATGACGAAAAGGACGTTTACAATCAAGTAAGAACGCTTCTTAAAAAGCGTACAAATATCAGCCCCGCTATTAACACCGACTTCGCCGCGGCAGGCACAGAGCGTTACGACGGCCCCGCTATTCTCGTTGGCGAAACCGACTACGATGAATCCAAGGCAGCTTACAAAAAGCTTAGCGTTGGCGAGGCTACTATAACCATTAGCGGCAACAAGTTGGTTCTTGGCTTTACAAATGCCGATTCAATTACCTCACTTCTCGATGCGTTCGAAACCAATCTTACCAAAAACGCATCTAAAAGAGAGATTAAGGTAGACAGCAAGTGGGAGAAAACCATTAAGCTTCAGTATTATACCTCGGGTAATGAAACCTTTGACGCAACGGGTCTTATTTCAAAGGCAGATATCCCCGGAAACCTCGGTCAAGGTCACGATGCAGGTCAGGGCTCAACCACCTACATAAAGACCGGCGCAACCAAATCCACCTTTGAGGACGCTTGCGCAGCCGTTGAGGCAAACGGTTTTAGAAAATACACCACCAATTCAATTGGCGATAATCTTTTTGCAACCTATGTAACTCAAACACAGATACTCCACTTTATGTACTTTCCCAACAACGGCGAGCTTAGAACCGCAGTTGACAAGCGTGGAACGGGCAAAAACGGATTTACCCTTCCCGGACTTTCGGGCGACAACACCTACGCAAAGCTTACAAACTCGGTAATGACTCTCGTTGACATAGAGAACGCTGCATGGCCCGGCGGTATGTGCCTTATCTTCAAGCTCTGCGACGGACGGTTCGTGGTTGTTGACAGTGGCGTTGGCGGACGTAATAACGACGGCTCCTCGTCGGGTTGGGTTTACCAATCGCTTGCAAAGCACGCCGACGACCCCAAGAATATACGAGTTGCGGCTTGGGTGTTAACTCACATTCACTCCGACCACGCAGGCGGACTTGTTGATATGGCTCGCGGAACCTATGAAACAACTCTCGTAGCGCACGGCGAAAAATCAGTATATCACAACGTAATGCCTAAAGAGGTTAGACAGTGGATAAAAATTGATACCCTTATTTACAACCGTCCCGCTAACAACGTTGACGGCAGAAACGGTTGGATGGACGAGATAATCGATGCATTCAATGTTAAAAACGTTATCAAGGCTCACCCCGGTCAGGTATTCTACTACGGAAATTGTAAGTTCACAATGTATGGCTCGCTTGACCTCGTTGTTGAAAAGAAGATAAAAAACCACAATGACGAATCCTTGTCTATGATGTTTGAATTTAACAACAAAAAATTCTTAGTTCTCGGAGATGTTTACCCCGAAAACATTAGATATTTAGCAACAGCTTACAAGAATGAGTTTAAAGCCGACATCGTTCAGCTTATTCACCACGGATATGATCACGGATATGATGATAATGATAAAAATATCTCTGATATGATTTATCAATACGTTAACCCAACCATGGTTTTGTGGCCTGTTGCGGGATATGAAAAGGATCAGTGCGGTCTTGTAAATAAATCTATAAATTCTGCTTTCAAGAATATTCCAAGCAATATGCAGTTTACACCCCGAGGACAAAACATCGACTTTGACGAAAACTGGCAGGTTGCAGAAAAATACAGCCTTATGAGTGAGATTCCCTATTGCGATTGCAACCATTGTAAGAATGATAAGGTTATTGGACCGATAAAGAGTAGCGGAAACAAGCAGACCGCAGATAATACATAATCAAACCAACGAAAGAGCATATCCAAGGCTCACTTGGATATGCTCTTAATTTAAGAGGAAAATATGAATCTTTGCGATATAAAAACAATAAAACAAACTATGGCGATGTTCTCAATAAACTTTAGAAAGGAATTTGGTCAAAACTTTCTTACCGATAACCTTGTTGTAGAGGATATTGCCGACAACTGTTGTGATTACAACACAAAAACAATTCTTGAAATCGGGCCCGGTATCGGTTCGCTCACAAAAGAACTTGCCGAGCGTTATGAAAACGTCGTAGCAATTGAAATTGATAACGGTCTTATTCCTGTACTTAAATATACTCTCGGTTCGTATCCTAACGTAAAAGTTATAAACGAAGACGTTATGAAGTGCAATCTTGCCGAAATTCTCGCTCAAGTCGGATCGTAGCCATGTCGTTCTGTGAGCCAAGGA
>JAZRAJ010000068.1:0-5073 GCA_045634485.1 Eubacteriales bacterium
AAATCCTCCTGTTTAAACAACTTCAGAATCCATCAAAAAATCAATCACGCCGATATTGAGAACCCCGTTATCGTCATAAAATCTCTTGCCGATATCGTGTCTTACCACAATTTTGGGAAAAGAATCTCCGGTCAGAGAAAATGGCTTGAGTTCGCTTTCCTGTTTTTCCTCGGTCAGCATTGCATACGCAGACTGAATATAAACCTTTCTGCCGCCCTTGGTTGCAATGAAATCGATCTCGCGCGGAACGCTGATCTGTTTGCCCTCCTTGTTGCGCTCTCTTGTGGTAATCACACCAACGTCAACCGAATATCCGCGAATGATCAGCTCGTTATAAATGATATTTTCCATAATGTGCGTCATTTCGGGCTGACGGAAGCCGATACGCGCGTTTCGAAGTCCCACGTCCTCGCAGTAGTACTTGTTGGGGTAGTTAAAATATGCACGCCCCTTTACGTCGTATCGCTTGCTTTCCGAGAACAAGAACGAATCGATTAAGTGGTCGATATATGCCTTAACGGTATTCTGCGCAACATCGATGCGCTGAACAGTTTTCAAGGTGTCGGCAATTTTGGTGGGATTGGAAAGTGAGCCAACCGACGAGCAAAGCAAATCAAGCGTGGAAGAAAGAACGTCCTCGCGCTCCACCTTTTTTCTGTCAACAATATCTTTTAGATACACCTCGGCAAAAAGCGAAGAAAGATATTTCATTTTTGCGGCATCATCGGGGCGCGAAAGCACGAGAGGCATACCACCGTAAAAGGCATATTCGTCAAATGCGTCGCGTTTGTCCCCGCCAACCGCGGAGTAGTATTCCGCAAAGGAAAGCGGATGAACACGGATCTCGTCGCTCCTTCCGCGGAACTCGGTCAAAATATCGGAGGAAAGCATTTTTGAGTTGCTACCGGTTACGTAGATATCTAAATTTTCAAGGCTGTTAAGTCCGTTGAGCACGTCGTAAAAGGTGACTTTTTTACCACTTGGGTTATAGGGATTGTCCACGGCATCCGACATTTGGATTTCGTCCACAAAGAGATAATATTGATCTTCACTGTTTTCAACAAGTCCTCTAACGAACGCAGAAAGCTCAAGCGGGTTTCTGTATTTCAGATATTTGTCATTATCAAGCGCAAAGAACAGAATATGATCTTCCCCCACGCCATGATCTTTCAAATAATTCCTAAATAAAACGTTCAAAAGATAGGACTTTCCGCAACGTCTGATTCCCGTTACAACCTTTACCATTCCATCCCATTTGAACTGTATGAGCTGACTTAAATATCGTTCTCTTTTAATCTCCATCTCAACCTCTTTGATAATTATGTGTATTTGTGCAGTTACTTTTCAATGAAATTATATCATAAACATTATGCTTTGTCAATATTATATTGAAAACTTGCTGCACATATACACGATATTTTCAACAAAACTGCATTTAATTATTGCAAATATATACTTTTTATAAAAAAATTGTTGCCCCTTAAAGAACATTCACAACAAGAGTGTTCGATAAGGGACAACTGTTTTTGCCTAAAATTATTCATTTTCAATTATCCAATCAAGAAGCTCTTGATATTTCATCTCGCCCGCCGCGACGGCAAGACCGACTCGAGCTACCTCAGCATTGGTGGGACGGAGCTTGATTCCATTGGTTTCAAGAAATATAAGAAGAACATACATTCCGATTCGCTTGTTTCCGTCAACGAAGGCGTGATTGGAGATTAGTGCAAAACCAAGTCTTGCACCTTTTTCCTGCTTGGTGGGATATAATTCCTTTCCGTCAAAGGTAGCAAATGCCGATTCGAGCGCACTATTAAGAAGCGCAATATCACGCACATTAGGATCGCCACCTGTTTCCTCCGTTATAAGCTTATGAAGCAATAATACTTTTTCTTGACTTAATTTGATCATTTTGCAAGCTCCTCAAAGGCAGGGCGATAAAGCTTCAAAATTCTCGCCGCTACAAAGTCAATCTTCTCGTCGTCGGTCATTTCGATGGTGGTATCTTGTTCGATATCCACCAATTTATATTTTGGCTTGTTGTTCTTAAAGATATAAAGCTCGCCGTGCTTGTCAGTCATTCTCGCCACACGGGAAAAGTTCTGATTTGCCTCGGAAATCGAAACGATTTGATTAGTATTCAAGTTCATTTTAAATACCTCCTTTTGCGATTACAACAATATTATACACAAATTTTAGGATATTGTCAACCTAATAAATGATTTATAGTGTTTTTATGGGGCTACTCGCCCCAAACCCTCGCAAGTTTTTTGAAAAAAACTTGACTAAAAACTTTCACACTTTGGTGCAGTGCGAACATGGTGTGTTCAACCGTTGAGTGCAGGCATTACGGCAAAAAATAAGCCCCCAAGTTTCAAAGTTCTTGAAGGATAGGGGTGTGGGGAAAGGAAAGCTTCTTTCAAGAAGTTTCCTTTCCCCACGTCAAAATATAAACTATTATTTATTCAAAATCTCAATAGAAAGCTTAGAGTTATGAACCGTATAAGGCAGGGAGGCGTTACCGTTTTCGTCGGGGAAAGGAGTAAGATTATCATTTTCCCATTTTTTACGAACTCGCTCGAGCTTAAAATTCGGTATTTTCATCTGCTTTGAGCCATTAATAGCGCTGCGCCAGCCAAAGATTGCAACCTCCGCCATAGCAACTGCGTGATAAACGTCGAGAGGCTTATACGCCTTACCTGATTTTAGCGAGCGCAGAAAATACTTAACAACGTAGTAATCTCCACCGCCGTGACCGAATTTTGAAGCCTTCGCCTTGTCTGTTCTAAATTCCGCAGTATAGGTCCTATCCTGCTCCTCGCCCTCGGGAACGCACCACGAATTATAATGCACGCGCACGTCACGGCTCTTGCCTCTAACGGTTTCCGCCGAGCCCTTAATACCGCTTAAGCGATACCAATTTCCGTGAGTTGCGATGTATGCGCTACCGCTGATGCGGAAGATTGCGCCGTTATCCATTTCAACAAGCATAACGCCGATAGCATCGCCGCGCAAGCGGTTATTATTACGCATCTCGTCCTCGGTTGTGGGCGCACACTTACCTATAACACGCTTCGGCATAAGTCCCGTTGCGCACATAAGAGGTGCTAAGGAATGAGATGAATAAAACGTTGACGGCAAAAATCTACGCCAATGATAGCGTCCGTGAATTTCGGGCGAGCCGTATTTTGCCTCCTCGGTGGGGCTCATTGGATGAACGTACTCTCCCTCGGCAAATGCTATCTCGCCTAAGCTTCCACCCTTGCAAACCCTTGTAAGCTCGGTACAGGGGCGTGAAAAGGGATAATTTTCGGCAAGCATATAAACGCAACCGCTTGCCTCCACCGCACGGCAAAGCTCAACGCAAAGTGCGGGAGTTGGAGCCGCCATAGTTTCGGATAGCACGTGTATTCCACGCTTTAGCGCCTTAATGGCATACTCGGCGTGCTCGTGAAAATAATTACAGAGCATAACCGCATCGATGCCCGAATCAAGCAGCGCATCAAAATCGTCACAACAAATTACAGGATGCGAGAGCGAGTCGAGAGCCTTTTTCATTCTCTCCTCGCTCTTATCGCAGATAGCCGTTATCTCGCACTCGTCAAAGCTCTCGAATATCGGAATAAACGACGCTCCGCGCCACGCGCCAAAAATGCCTATTTTATACTTTTTTTGCGTATTTTTCATTAGAATGATGTACTAATATATTAGTCGAGATTCTTCTTCAAAAATTCCATATAGTTCTTATACGCAACCTTTTCGATTACGCTTTCGCTATAGTGCTTCTGCATAAACTCAATAAACTGATCGTGAATAGAACGGCTAAGGTCAAGCGAGGGGAGATAATCTCCGCTTACGCCGTCGATGTCGCATCCGAATGCGATGTTGTTGTCGCCAAACTTTTCAAGACAGTAATCAAGATGCTTGAAGAAATCGGGAATATCTCTCTTTTCCTTATCCTCGTGAATGATAGCCTTGTAAAGATTAAGACCGATAACGCCACCCTTGTCGATAAGTGCCTTAGCCATATCGTCGGTGAGGTTACGGGAATGGTTGCAAACCGCACGGAAGTTCGAGTGTGTTGCAATTACAGGCTTCTTTGCAAGCTCAATGAGGTCCCAAAATCCCTTATCGGAGATGTGCGAAACGTCAAAAATCATACCAAGCTCGTTACCTAAAGCAACGATTTCCTTACCCTTTTCGGTAAGTCCTGTGTCCTCGCCGCCCTCGTCAAGAATCTTGTTGCAGAGTGCGAGATCGTTATGGCACCAAGCCATACCGAATACTCTTACGCCAAAGTTGTAAAACTCACGGAATATCTCAGGGTCGCCCATAATACCCGTACCGCCCTCAATTGTAAGGAGCGCTGCGTGCTTGCCCTCGGCAAATGCCTTCTCGATGTCGGCATAGGTCTTTACCTTAACTATCTTATCGCTCTCGTTGTCCATAGCAACCGAGAAGAGTCCCATATAGCGAGTTGCTCTCTTGTAGGATGCTCTTGCATCCTCTCCCGGCCAACCGCAGAACATTGCGTACATCTGAAGCTGATTGTACTTTTGGCTCACGTTATAAGGGTTTACTAACGGATGATTTCTTGCAGCAACCTGCTGAACACTGTCACAGTGTGAATCTACTATATACATTTTCGTTATTTTCCTTTCGTATTTGTTTTTTGTTTTTTTGAGGGGAAAACTTTCTTAAAAGAAAGCTTTTCCCCACACCCCTTTCAAAGAACTTGCACTGGGGGATTTTATTATTTGTTGTTATTTTGTCCGCTCAACCATTAAACGCACTATGTTCGCACTACGCCCAAGTGGCAAGTTTTTAGTCAAGTTTTTTCCAAAAAACTTGCGGGTTTGGGCAGAGCCCATTAAAACGGCGTTTTCTTTTTGCCAAGCTTTTTCTTTTGCGCCTCTTGTCCCAAAAGAAAATGCGGTATTGTGGACTTTTGGTTTTTATCATTATTTTGTGCGCTCGAATGGTGTTTTGCAAAAAATCCAAAGTGTCATCCTGAGCGAAACGAAGTGAAGTCGAAATTTTTCGTCCGAGATCCCAAACGTGCCTTACGTCACG
>JAZRAJ010000069.1:0-2515 GCA_045634485.1 Eubacteriales bacterium
AATTTTTATAAAATAAAAATAGAGGGTGTAAACGGCAAGATCGGACTTAGAAAAATAAAGGCTTATGCTCGTGCGTTTACCTCACAGTTTGAGGCAAAGAGGGTTATAAAGAATTTTAAACCCGACCTCGTTATCGGAACAGGCGGATATGCTTGCTGGCCTGCACTTAAGGTTGCGTGCCAAATGGGTATTCCTACAATGCTTCACGAATCCAATTCCTTTCCGGGTATGGCGGTTCGTAAGCTTCAAAATGACGTAGACGTTATAATGACTAATTTTGAAAGCACGAGAGAGCTTCTTTCTCAAAGCGCAACCGTTATAAACGTGGGTAACCCCGTAAGACGTGATTGCTCGGTGCTTACAAAGGCAGTTGCGCGTGAAAGACTTGGTATTGACAGCGATAAATTCGTTGTTCTCTCCTTTGGCGGTAGCCTTGGCGCAGAGTGCCTCAATAACGTTGCCGTTGATTATATGAAGAGCTTTTCGGCATCTCACGATGACGTTATTGCATATCACGTTGGCGGACGTAATTATTACGATGATGCTAAAAGGAAGCTTGAGGAAAGCGGTCTTATTGAAAATAAGCGCAACGTGCTTATAAGCTTTACACCCGACCTTCCCGTATATATGGCGGCGGCAGACATTGTTATTTGCCGTGCGGGCGCTATGACTATAACCGAGCTTGCGCGTATGGGCAAGGCGGCAATTATTATTCCCTCGGTAAACGTTACTGACAATCATCAGTATAAAAACGCAAAATCGCTTGCGGATGCGGGTGCGGCTATTCTTCTTGAGGAGTCGCAGATTGCGTCGGGTGCAAGTGCAAGCGCAATTCTTGAGGAGCTTTACACCAATAGGTCGCTTTGCAATGATATAGAGGAAAAGGTAAGGGCGTTTGCGCAGGACGACGTTGAAAGAGTTATATTTGAAGCGGTTGACAATCTGCTTAAAAGCTATAAAAAGATAGTTAAGTAAAATTAAGAATTTTAACGGAGATAAGAAAATGAAAAAAGCCAAAAGGAAAGAGAGTAGCGCAAGACTTCGAAAAATACTGCTAAGTCCGCAGTTTTGTATCAGCGTGCTTGTGGTTATGAGCCTTTTGGCTTTAATTTGTCTTGCTAAGGTGGTGCTTGGCTTTATGCCTGTTAAGCATTTTACCGTTGAGGGCGACACGCATTATGATATAAGCGAGATAATAAGCGCATCGGGTATTCGAAGCGGAGATAAGCTTTACCGCATTGACGAGAAGGCGGCGTCGCAAAAGCTTGTTAAGGGCTGTCCCTACATAAAAAAGGTAAAGATAAAGCAAAAGTTTCCAAACACGGTCTGCTTCGTTGTTGAGGAGCAGGAGGCAGGATGGTATATTCAGGTCGGTAACGATTTTTACGGACTTGATTTTGATATGAAGGTCTTGCTTGAAACCTATATGGAGCAGGATTTTATTGACAGAGGACTTACAAAGCTTACTCTCCCCGAGCTTGAGGAGGTAATAGTTGGCGAGCTTCCTCGCTTTGCAAGCGACGATGAGCAGCTTATGAAGGAAACCTTAAAGATAATAGACGCCTTTAGAACCCACGAGCTTAAGGGAATACTTACGGGGCTTGACGTTTCTAACCGATTTGAAATAAAGCTTCAAATAGACAATAGCTACGAGGTCTATTTTGGAGATATGACGAGCTTTGATATTAAGATGAAGGCTCTAACCGAGGTGCTTAGAAAATCCTCTATAGAGTACGGATACGGTGGAGGAACGATAACCTGGGACGAGGCGTACAGTAGCTTTGCGCTAAAGGGAGAATATCCCGACCCATCCGAAACCGAGAGCGAGGAGGATGCGGAAAAACTTGAGGATGAGGATCTCTTCGACTGATTTTTTGATATTTTTTCGAAAAATGACGGTTTTCAAAAAATAATTTGTAAAAATAATGTAAAAATTAAAAAAAGGTATTGCAAAAAAACACTTTTTATATTATTATATAATATGTATGAATATTATATTAAGATGTTTTTTGTAGGAGGAATTTTAAAATGGGATTTGAGTATTTCGATAACTGTGAAAGCGGTGTTTGCATAAAGGTCGTTGGCGTAGGCGGCGGCGGAAATAACGCGGTTAACCGCATGGTGTCCGCAGGTGTAAGAGGTGTTGAGTTTATTGCGGTAAACACAGACCGTCAGGCTCTTAAAAGCTCTCTTGCGGCTCGCAAGGTAGTTATCGGCGAAAAGATAACAAAGGGATTTGGCGCAGGCGCTAAGCCCGAAATCGGCGCTCTCTCTGCAGAGGAGTCTATTGATGAAATCAAGGCGGCTCTCAGTGGCGCAGATATGGTATTCGTAACCGCAGGTATGGGCGGCGGAACAGGCACGGGTGCAGCTCCCGTAGTTGCAAAGGTTGCTCACGATATGGATATACTTACCGTTGGTATAGTAACTAAGCCCTTTGATTTTGAGGGTAAGAGAAGAATGGCGCAGGCAGAGGCAGGTATTGAGGAGTTTGCAAAGTACGTTGACTCGCTTG
>JAZRAJ010000070.1:0-3609 GCA_045634485.1 Eubacteriales bacterium
CGCCCGCACAGTACCCTCGGGTACTGTGCGCCATTGGCAGCTCTTCCTCAATGTGTCATTTAATTTCTTAATTTTTTTCAAAAAAATTGTACCAATTTCGAGAAAATGACACGGTGTGTCATTTTCGTAGTCGAACCCGACTTAAGGAGGGCGCGAAGCGGGATCTATAATGAATAACCCCTTTTTTCGTCCGAGATCCCAAACGTGCCTTACGTCACGTTTGATTCTCGCTTTGCTCGAATTTCGACGTTGCTCAGGATGACACGGACGAAAAATCAAGGCGCGTTAGCGCCGCAGGGATCTCGAAACAATGAGGTTCTTGGCATACCCGTTTCATTGTGCAGATAAGATTACCGCCTACCCAAAGCTTTCCAAGCAACCGAGAAAAAGACGAGCGTCATATTCTTTTGACGAGGATATTTTAGAAATCTGCGACGGTGTGGCATAGCGTGGGTCTATTAAGTCGATATTAAAATGAAGCGCAAGAAAGGGAATGACGGCATTTGCAAAGCTATCCTTAAAAAGAAGAAGGGTGGGTTTATCGGTGCCTGATGTTACCGAGGCGTAGGCATAGTTTCCCCCAAGGAAAATTGCGTATTTATCAGAGGTGTCAAGCCTTGAAAAATCGTAAAAGCCTTTAAGGGTGGTGTTGGTATCGTGAATGGTAAAGGTAACGTCCTCGTCGCCGTTGTATCGCCAAAGCTCAATTGAATCGGGGCGTGAGAAAAATTTAGGCAAGCGTGATTTAAAAAACGCAGTGCCGTAAAAGTCGGTGAAGGCGGTCTGCCTTGTAAAATAATTCTCGGGGTAGGGCGTGAGGCTTAGAGCATCGCAAGCCTCGAGATAGAGCAGATATGCTCCGTAGGTTGTTCGGTGGTGGTCGGTGTTGTAATAGAGTGATAGCTTGTCGCTTTCTTTTTTGTAAAGTGAATACTTGCTTTCAACGCAGACGGCGGGGATAGGAATATCGCTTGCCGTTTCTTCTTTTTGGGAGATTGCTATTAGCTGATTGTTGTGCAAAATAACACCGCCAATGCTTTTCTTACCCAAGACACGCTCGCTAACGGCGTAAACCGAGGTTGCAAGGTGTCTAAGAGGGAATTGGTCGGTGTAAAAGCTTGACACGTCCTTTGCGTAATCTCCGCTAAATATTGCGCTTACGCTAAGAGTGGGGGCTTTTGCAAGGTAGCGGTTTTCGCTTTCTGAAAAATCCTTTTGCGGTAATATAAAAATAAGGCTTCCCATTATTAAAACGAATACGGTAAAAATAACGAGAAGCGATTTATCTGCAACTTTCATTTTTAATACCTCTTTTGGATTAGTATATCCAAAAATAAAATAAAAAAACGGGAAGAAAATTCTTCCCATTTTTTATATTATATTATTTTATTCTTCCACAGTAGTGTTACTTGCGGACTGTGCGAGGTATACCGTAACGATAACGCCGTCAACGTTGTTTCCGCTTATATCATACTTATAATTATTAGGCACCTTAACGTCCGAGATGGGGCAGGTGTACGCAACTATATTTCCGCTTGCGTTGAGTACCGTAGGACTCTCTGCCGTGGCGGTTTTAAGCTGCTTTAAATAATTATCGAGGTAAAGACCTCTTGTTTTTGCGGCGGTTGCGTGAGTTACGCCAACGTATCTAAATACGTTAGACTTGGACGAAACCGCAACGAAGCCGTACTTGTGAGCGTTGGAATATATCCACTTATACTTTTCAACCTCGTTTATAGGACGAATATCCGACGTGCTACCCTCAAAGCAGCAGCTGATTGCAACTGCCTCGCCGCTGGAGAATACTCCGCTTTGAGTGCTTATTGCCGACGTATCGTAAGCATTGGAAAGAACCAAGTTATCATCGTCGTTTAAAGCCTTGTTGCAAGCGTTTACCATATCGCAAAGCGCCTGAACGGTTTCGGGAGTAGCCTCAAACACCGACTTCTTCGAAAACAAAGAAATAAACGCTCCGTTTGCCTTACGCTCTGCCTCGATGTTGAGAAGCTCGGGCTCGCCCTTGTAGTGATTGTTATCGTTAAGAGTAAGAAGATTTCCCGAATAAATAGCGGTATCGGAAAGCTGCTTTACGGTAAGTTCGCCTAAATCAACTGTTTCTTCCTCGGTGTCTTTTTCCTCGTCGGAGCTACTGTTTGCGGTCATATCTACTACTTGACATATAGCAAACGCAATAAGTGCGATAGCCAAAAGCACGGCGGTTACCGCAATTATTACGGCGCACATCTGCTTTTTCTTTCGCTCTTGCGGATTGCTTGACTCAAGCAAAATCTCTAAAAAAGACATTTTGAAATCCTCCTTGTTTTTTGCTTTTATATGGGGCGGAATGCACCGCCCCGTGTAATTTTGTTCTGTACTAAAAATTAGTCAGCGTCCTTGATGGAGAAGTCCATACGGCCCTTCTTATCAAGTCCCATAAACTTAACCTTAACTGCAGAGCCTACGTCGATGCCTGCCTCGGTTACCTTGTTTATTCTCTTGTTGGCAATCTTAGAAATGTGAACCATTCCCTCCTTGCCGGGAGCGTACTCAACGAAGCATCCGATATCCTCGTTAGGCTTGTCCTTGCTTGCAAGAATCTTAACTACTGTTCCTGCATAGGTTGCGCCAACCTCGGGCTCAAATACGATAGCGTCAATCATAGCCTTAGCCTTTGCAGCGTTCTCGCCGTTGGGAGAAGCGATGCAGATAACGCCCTCGTCGTTGATATCAACCTTAGCGCCGGACTCGGCAACGATCTTCTGAATTACAGAGCCACCCTTACCGATAACCTCTCTTATCTTGTCGGGATCAATCTTAAAGCTTGTCATCTTGGGAGCGTACTTGGAAACCTCTGCTCTGGGAGCGTCGATTGCCTTAAGGATAACCTCGTCGATGATGTAGTCACGACCGATGTGTGTCTGTGCAAGTGCTGCCTTGATGATTTCGGGAGTAAGTCCGTCAACCTTAAGGTCCATCTGGATAGATGTGATACCCTTGTGAGTACCCGCTACCTTAAAGTCCATATCTCCGTAGAAGTCCTCAAGACCCTGAATATCAAGCATTGTATCCCAGCTTCCGTCCTCTGCGGTAATAAGTCCGCAGGAAATACCTGCAACGGGAGCCTTTATCGGAACACCTGCATCCATAAGAGCAAGGGTTGAGCCACAAACAGAGCCCTGCGATGTAGAACCGTTAGAGGAAACTACGTCGGATACGAGTCTGATTGCATAGGGGAACTCCTCGGGAGAGGGAAGTACGGGAACGAGCGAACGCTCAGCCAAAGCACCGTGACCAATCTCACGACGGCCGGGGCTTCTGGTGGACTTAGCCTCACCTGTGGAGAAGCCGGGCATGTTGTAGTGGTGCATATATCTCTTTTCGGTTTCGTTGTCGATACCGTCGAGCATCTGAGATTCGGAAAGCATACCGAGTGTTGCAACTGTGAGAACCTGAGTCTGACCTCTTGTGAAGAGTCCCGAGCCGTGCGCTCTGGGAAGGATACCTACCTCACTGCCGAGGGGACGAATCTGATCCATTCTTCTGCCGTCAACACGCTTCTTGTCAACAAGCAACCAGCGGCGAACGATCTTCTTCTGAATCTTGTAGATA
>JAZRAJ010000071.1:0-6763 GCA_045634485.1 Eubacteriales bacterium
CTCGTGCCAAAGAAAAAGCGGGATTAAGGATTATATATTTTTATCATGCGGGGAAGAAAACTTTTTTAAAAAAAGCTTTTCTTCCCCGAAACCCCATCTTTCAAAAAACTTTGAAACTGGGGTTTTATTTTTTGCCATTATTTTAATTGTTGATTGTTAAAAAAAGCGTTTTTTTACTTTGCTCCAAACTGTTGTTGGAAGTATCAAATACGCGAGCCTTCTCCAGTGGGAGAAGGTGGCAACCCGAGTAAGCGAAGCGAGTGAAGTGGTTGACGGATGAGGTGTCCTGATATTTAGCGAGTTAGTACCAAATTTCAATTAAGCTTCTCTGAAAATCTACTCATCCACCGCTATCGCACGAACCCCCAAAGCTCGCAAGCTCACTTCGGGGAACCCCGCGGCGGTCCCCCTTCTCTCACAAGAGAAGGCTTTTTATTAGTTTTAAGCCTAAAAACCGCCGAGCATGTCATCCTGAGCGGAGAAAATGACACGGTGTGTCATTTTCGTAGTCGAACCCGACCTTAGGGAAGGCGCGAAGCGGGATCTATAATGAATTACCGCTTTTTTTCGTCCGAGATCCCAAACAATGCTTCGCATTATTTGATCCTCGCTTTGCTCGGATTTCGACTGACGCTCAGGATGACACGGACGATATTGGGTGTCAGCACTGCCGACTTTTTTTAAAAAATGCTTGCGATGTCTTTATTGAGTAGCCCCAAAAAAATCGCTCTCAACACGCTATTTTAAGCCTTATATTCCCTATTATACAATCATAATTAAAATTTGTCAAGAAAAAGGATAAAAATAAGGACTTTATATATATAAATATATATAAAAATGGCAAAAAAATAGCAAAAACTTATTGCAAAAATCCGCACTTTGTGGTATAATTATTATGTGATTTTTTAATATGGCAGACTATAGCGTTTTTTGCCAAAAGCACACTCAAAAAAGAGAAATTTAACCCTTATTTTACGGAATTTATATACATCAACCATATGAAAGGAAACGATATGGCATATATTGACGAGCTTAACGCAATATGGCTTGACGTTAAGGAGGAGCTTTGCACAAGAATGCCTCGCTCAACAGTTGAGCTTTGGTTTGGCGATTTTAGAGTAGTAGATTACTCCGACGATACTATTATATTCGGAACCGAGTCAGAATTTAAATTAAAAAAGGCAAAGGAAAAGCACTTAAGCACGCTTGAGGATGCATTTGAGAGCTTTTTCGGCTTCAAGCAGAATATAGACGTTATCTTTGTTGGCGAGATGACTGCAGGCGAGAGAATCAGCCGTCAGCTCGGCGTAAAATTCGATGCTCCCGCGGCAAAGGTAGAGGAGCAAAAGCCCGAGCCCGAGAAGGTCGAGCCTGTTGCCGTTGTCGGAAGGTCGATAAACTTCCAATACACCTTTGATAACTTCATAGTCGGAGCGTCCAACAAGTTCGCTCACGCGGCGTGCGTTGCCGTTGCAAGCAACCCTGCGGACAATTACAATCCCTTGTTTATTTACGGTCCGAGCGGACTTGGTAAAACCCACCTTATGAGCGCTATCGTAAACGAGATTAAGCGCAAAAATCCGTTAGCGAAGGTCGTTTACATAAAGGGCGAGGAATTTACCAATGAGATGATCGAAAGCCTTGCTAACAAGACTATGAACAAATTCCACGAAAAATACAGAACCTGCGATATATTGCTTATAGATGATATTCAGTTTATAGCGGGCAAGACCTCAACGCAGGAGGAATTCTTCCACACCTTTAACACACTTCACGAGAATTGCAGTCAAATAGTTCTCTCCTCTGACCGTCCGCCCAAGGATATCGCAACGCTTGAGGATAGACTTAAAACGAGATTCGAGTGGGGACTTATAGCAGATATTCAGCCTCCGGATCTTGAGCTTAGAATTGCTATTATTAAGAAAAAGGCAGAGCAAGCCGATATAACGCTTTCCGACGAGGTTGCAACCTTCCTTGCGGAAAACCTTCGCTCTAATATTCGACAAATCGAGGGTACTATTAAAAAGCTTAGCGTAATAGCCTTCGTCGAGGGTCGAGGCATAACGATGGATATCGCCGCATCCTGCTTGCAGGAGCTTACCGGCGGAGTCGTGCCCACACAGGTTATTATCGATAAGGTATTTACCTGTATTCAAAGAAAGTACGGAATTGATAAGAAAACCCTTATCGGCAAGTCGAGAACCAAGGACGTTGCATTTACACGCCATATCGCGATATATCTTATTCGTGAAATGACCGATATGTCCTACCCGAGCGTTGGTAAGATTTTTGACAGAAATCACTCAACGGTAATTTCGTCCTGCGAAACGATTGAAAAGAAGCTTTCGTCGGATCCGTTGTTCCTTATAAACATCTCGGATCTTAAAAAGGATATCGAGGGACTTGACACTGTTTGACACGGTTTTCTCACGGGGATTTGAACATACTTAATGTCAGCTTTTCCACAATTGCTGTTGAAAACTCAAATTACCAAAAATTTGTCGAGGACTTTTCAACAGTTCGACAAAAAAGTCCTTATTTTACAGGGCTTGCGCTTATCGACACAGTTTCACACAGACTGTTGAAAACTGTGCAAGCGGAGTCAAGTTTTTCAAAATTTGAGTCATTTGTTGAAAATTTTAAGCGTTTTTTGAGTCGAAATTTTAGGGCATCAAAAAGTGCCCTTCTGTTGAAAACTCGAAAAAATTTACCTCTTGTAAAAAATGCGAAAATTTTGCAAAAATAGCACCAAATAGCGTTATATCGAAAAATTTTTCATCATTTTCGACAACAGATTTTAAATCACTATTCAACAAGTTTCGCAAAATAAAAAATCCGATAAGCCTTGATTTTTATAGGGCTTACAGACTTTTCAACAGTTCCCACACCCCCTAATAATTATATTACTACTAATATATATATTATTATATATATGTATTTAGGTTTTTTGCAAGAAAAATCAAGGCGCATTAGCGACGCAAGGGGGGGGGAATCAAGGAGGCTCTCAGCATACCTGCTTTATTGTGCGTTAGCACCTGCTTTTGCTTTAATTTCTTTGGGGCTCTACTCATCCGCCTCGCGAAAGCTCGGCACCTTCCCTCACAAGGGAAGGCTAACAGATTTGTTGCTTTAAGCAACAGCCTTTTAACAATCTATTGTCGGAAGTATGGTATACATTAGCCTTCTCCTGTGGGAGAAGGGGAACCACTTTAGTGGTGGATGAGGAGCCAATAAAAATCGATTTTCGCTTGTCGAAAATCTTCATCAGAGTCTTGATAATAAAGTTACCATTAGCCTCCCTGCGGAGGGAACCCAAGATATTCGTTCCATTGTACGTCCAACGGTCGAGCGTACAAAATAGCGATAAATAATAAAATCCCCAGTGCAAGTTCTTTGAAAGGGGTGCGGGGAAAAGCTTTCTTTTAAGAAAGTTTCCCCCGCGATAAAAAACAAAACATCACAATACCCCATTTTCTTTGGCACAAGAGGCGCAAAGAAAAAGCTTGGCAAAAAGAAAGCGCCGTTTTTATGGGCTCCGCCCAAACCCGCAAGTTTTTTGAAAAAAACTTGACTAAAAACTTTCACGCTTGGGTGCGGTGCGAACATAGGGTGTTCGAGCGTTGAGCGTGCAAAATATAACAAAAAACACCCACCCCCTTTTTTCAAATTCTTTGAAAGGGGTGCGGGGAAAAGCTTTCTTTTAAGAAAGTTTTCCCCGCAAAATAAAACCAAAAACTAAAAAATAAAAAATAATCATATAGGAGAAAAAAATGAAGGTAATATTTAATCGTACGGTAGTAAGCGCGGCAGTAGCGCCATTAATGTATACGGCATCGGGAAAATTTACGCTTAATGCAACCGATGGAATTTTAATTGATGCAAAATTCCCCGACGAGTGCGTTCTTACAACCTTTGACGGCGACAAGGGACTTCGTATAAAAATCGAGGCAAAGGTTCTTGAGGAGGGAGCGTATATTATCAACGCTCAGAAATTCAATCAGACGCTTCGAGTTATGGACGGCGAGGAGATAACACTTTCAATCGACTCCAAGATGGTAGCAAATATAGTAAGCGGTCGCTCGTCGCACAAGATGAGCTCGCTCCCCGGTGCAGACTTCCCCTCTGTTCCCGAGCTTAAGAGCGACAGAAGCTTTATCGTAGGTCAGTCAACTCTTAAAAAGATGTTCTCGCAGGTATCCTTTGCTATGGGTAATAACGACCAAAGAGTGGTTCTTAACGGTACCTTCGTTAAGATAGACGATGACTCGGTAACTATGGTTGCTTGCGATAGCTTTAAGCTTGCAAAGTGCAGAAGAAGCGCAGAGCTTGTAAACAAAAACACAAACGGAAATGCGCATCTCGAATATAAATTCATCGTTCCCGCAAAGACCGTTAACGACCTTTGCCGCTTGCTTGAGGATGACGGCGAGGCGTTTACTCAGATATTCGTTACCAGAAAGCATATCGTATTCAATATTGGAGAGCTTACCTTCTTCTCCCGCTTGCTTGACGGCGAGTACATTGACTACGAGAGAATAATAGTTAAGACTCACAAGATAGGCGTTACGCTTAGCAAGGACGAGTTCTACTCGGCTCTTGAGCGTGCGGCACTCATTACCGAAGAAAAGATTGTTGGAAGCGTTCGCGCTCACGTTAAGCTTGATATCAAGGAGGAGAGCCTCCGCATTTACGCTATGTCGGTTGCGGGAAGCACCTACGACGAGGTAAATATCGAGCACGACGGCGACGATATACTTATTGCGTTTAACAACCGCTTTTTGCTTGACAGTGTTCGCTCCTGCAGCGGCGAGAAGATTAAGCTTATGCTTTCCTCGCCTCTTGGCAGCATGAACATTGTTCCCGCATCGGATGAGTATGCTGAAAACGGTATAGAGGAGTTGTTTATGCTTCTTCCTGTTAGAACAAAGGACTAATTCGTGTACTGTAAAAAAGTTAAGCTCACTAATTTTCGCAACGTAAGCGAATGCTCGGTTGAGTTTTGCGACGGAATTAATATTCTTGCGGGCGAGAATGCGCAAGGAAAGACTAATCTGCTTGAGGCGATATTCTACGCCTCGGTTGGCAGAAGCTTTCGCGCGTCAAGCTCCAACGAGATGATACTTTTCGGCAAGCGCAACGCAACCGTTTCGATAGACTATATTAGTGAAAAAAAGGAAAGAAGCGACAATATCACAATTCATCTTTTTTCCGATAAAAAGAAAACCGTTGAAAAAAATCATCTTCGCGTAGAGAGGCTTTCGGATATCGTTGGCTCCTTTCGCTCGGTTTTGTTCTGCCCCGAGCATCTTTCGCTTATTAAGGACGGACCGCTTGAGCGTAGAACCTATCTTGATATCGCTATAAGCCGAATAAGCCCTAAGTATATACATTCGCTTCAGCGCTACGCATATTTTTTAAAGCAGAGAAACGCTTTGATAAAGTCGGCGGTAAAGAGCCGTGACGTTTTTGATGCCACTATCGACCTTTGGAGCGAGCAGCTTGCCACTGAGGCGGCTGAAATTTCGGCTCAGAGGCTTCAATTCATAAAGCGTGTTGCAAATATCGTGTCGGTTTGCTTTGAGGAAATGACGGGCAAAAAAGAGTGCGTGGATATTATTTACCGTGGCTCTGCCTCGCTTAGCGGCGACGAGTATTTGGATAAGGAGCTTGTTAAGCAAAAATACGTCGAGCTTCTCTCAAGCGCTCACGACCGTGAAATTATGGTCGGCTCAACGCTTTGGGGTATTCATAAGGATGATATCGAAATAAAATTAAATTCCAAAAACGCTCGTGCCTTTGCATCTCAAGGTCAGCAACGCTCCTTGGCGCTTGCCTTAAAGCTTGCCGAGGGAGAGATTTGCCGTGAGGAGTTTGGCGATTACCCTGTTTTTCTATTTGATGACGTACTTTCTGAGTTAGATGACACTCGGCGGGACTACATGATACGGTTTGCGACTGGAAAGCAGGTTATAATTACAACGTGCGAGATGGGAATTCTTGATAAGCTTAATGCGGACAAGAAAATTCTTGTTTCAAACGGAACGTATGAGAAATTGAAGGTTAAAAATTAAAAGTTAAAAGTTTAAGGTTTTGGTGGCCGGTATGTTTTTACACGTTGGGAATAACAAAAATATTTTAGTAGAGCGAGTAATTGGTATATTTGATATGGACAACGCTACGCTCTCGGCGGTAACTCGCAAATTTCTTTCGCAGAGCGAGCGTTCGGGTCTTTCCACCAATGCAGCGCTTGACGAGCTTCCCAAATCGTTTGTGCTTTATATTGATAGTGATAATCAGTGCAAAATTTGCTATTCGCAGCTTTCCTCTGCCTCGCTTAAGGGTAGATTGGATTAAACAGTTGAAAGTGCCGTAATTATGGGGCTACTCGCCCCAAACCCTCGCAAGCTTTTGAAAAAGCTTGACCAAAACTTTCAAACTGGGTTTTCTTTTGGTTAACATAGTGCGTTCAACCGTCGAGCGCACAAAACAATAATAAATAATTCTTTCCCCGCGAAAAAACATAAAATCCCATTATCCCGCTTTTTCTTTTGGCACAAGAGGCGCAAAAGAAGAAGCTTGGCAAAAAGAACACGCCGTTTTTATGGGCTCTGCCCAAACCCGCAAGTTTTTTGAAAAAAACTTGACTAAAAACTTTCGCGCTTGGGTGCAGTGCGAACATAGTGCGTTCAACGGTCGAGCGCGCAAAACAACAATAAATAATTCTTCCCCCGCCTAAAAAACAATCTAATCTTATAATCCCGCT
>JAZRAJ010000072.1:0-4332 GCA_045634485.1 Eubacteriales bacterium
GTAACCGAGATAATTAAGACGGTTAGAGCAGAGGGGGACGCCGCTTTGCTTGAATATTCCAAGAGATTTGATAAGGTTGAGCTTGCCTCGCTTGAGGTAACCGAGGATGAGATAAACAATGCGTTTTCCTTGGTTGAGCCCGAGTTCGTTGAAATTCTTAAGGAGGCAAAGGAGAATATCTACGCCTTCCACTCAAGACAGGTAAGAAATAGCTTTATTATAAGCGAAAATGACGGAGTGGTTATCGGTCAAAAGGTTATTCCGATAGAAAAGGTAGGTCTTTACGTACCCGGCGGTACGGCGGCTTATCCGTCCTCCGTGCTTATGAATGCAATTCCCGCGAAGATAGCGGGATGTAGTGAGATAGTTATGGTAACTCCTCCATCAAAGGACGGTAGCGTTAACCCCGCTATTTTAGCGGCGGCAAAGGTTGCGGGCGTGGACCGTATATTTAAGGTTGGCGGTGCGCAGGCGGTTGCGGCGTTGGCTTACGGAACCGAGAGCGTTCCTGCGGTTGATAAGATAGTAGGACCGGGTAACGCATTCGTTGCCGAGGCTAAAAAGCAGGTATTCGGTAAGGTTGCAATCGATATGATTGCAGGACCGAGTGAAATTCTCGTTATTGCCGATGCAAAGAGCGACCCCGTATGCGTTGCGGCAGACCTTCTCTCGCAGGCAGAGCATGATAAAAACGCAACTGCGGTCCTCGTAACCGATAGCGCAGAGCTTGCAAAGGCGGTTTCCGATGAGCTTGAGGTGCAAATTCCTATGCTTTCAAGAGCCGAGATTGCAAGAGCATCGATAGATAACAACGGTAAGATTATTATTACCGAAAGCATTGACGAGGCAATCTTTGTTGCAAACGGACTTGCTCCCGAGCATCTTGAACTTTGTCTTGACGAGCCCTTTAACTATCTTGATAAGATAAAGAACGCAGGCTCGATATTTATGGGCAGATACTGTCCCGAGGCGCTTGGCGACTATTTCGCAGGACCAAATCACACCCTTCCCACGAGCGGAACGGCAAGATTTTCAAGCCCATTGTCGGTTGACGATTTTGTAAAGAAAACTCAGTTCTCTTATTACACTAAGGATGCGCTCGAGAAGGTTGCTAAAAAGGTTGAGTTCTTTGCAAATAAGGAAGGACTTGGCGCACACGCAAAGAGTGCGGTTATAAGATTTGAAAATAAGTGAAAAGGCAAAAAAATGAGTAGATTTTTAAGTTCAAAATACGTATCTCTCGAGGCGTACACTCCGGGGGAGCAGCCAAGAGATATGAAATATATTAAGCTTAATACAAACGAGTCGCCGTATCCACCCTCAAAAAGGGTTGTAGATGCGCTTTCAAGTGAGGAGGTATTAAGGTTAAATCTTTATTCCGACCCCACCTGCCGTGCGTTAAAAACGGCTATAGCCGAGCTTTACGGTGTTGAGTATAAAAACGTTTTCGTTTCAAACGGCTCGGACGATATACTTAACTTTTCATTTATGGCGTTTTGCGAGGGAGAAAAGAGAGGGGTAAAATTCCCCGAAATATCCTACGGCTTTTATAGCGTTTACGCCGAGCTTCACGGTGCGTCGTATAAGGCGATTCCCTTAAAGGAAGATTTCTCAATAGACATTTCCGATTATATGGGCAACGATGCAAACGTAGTTATTGCAAACCCCAATGCACCCACGGGAATTGCGCTTAGCCTTAGCGATGTTGAGGCAATTGTTAAGGCAAACCCCGATAATTTGGTGCTTATTGATGAGGCGTATGTTGATTTTGGTGGCGAGAGCGCTATTGAGCTTACAAAAAAATACAGTAATTTGCTCGTTGTTTGCACCTTCTCAAAGTCACGCTCGCTTGCGGGCGCAAGACTTGGCTTTGCAATTGCAAACGAGGAGATAATTGCAGATCTTGAAAAAATAAAGTATAGCACAAATCCCTATAATATCAATCGACTTTCGCTTATTGCGGGCGAAAACGCAATTCTCGATAACGGCTATTATATGGATAATTGCAAAAAAATAATCGCAACGAGAGAGTACACTCAAAATAAGCTTAAGGAGCTTGGCTTTGAGGTAACCAACTCTAAGGCTAACTTTATTTTTGCAAAGAGCGACAAGATAGGCGGTAAGGAGCTTTATTTAAAACTCCGTGAAAGAGGAATACTCGTTCGCCACTTTGATAAGGAAAAAATAAAGGATTATAACAGAATAACCGTTGGAACGCAGGAGGAAATGGAAGCCCTGCTTTCTGCGATAACCGAGATTTTAAAGGAGCTTTGATTTGATATGAGAAAAAGCGAAATAAATAGAAAAACGGCAGAAACCGATATCAAGCTTTCGCTCAATCTTGACGGCACGGGAAAATCAAGCATCAGCACAGGCTGTGGATTTTTTGACCATATGCTCACGCTTTTTGCATCCCACGCAAGATTTGACCTTACGGTTGCTTGCGATGGCGACGTAGCGGTTGATTATCACCACAGTGTGGAGGATATAGGTATTTGCTTGGGTAAGGCTTTTTCCGAGGCAATAGGTAATTGTAAGGGCATAAAGCGCTACGGCAATATGATGCTTCCTATGGATGAAAGCCTCGTGCTTTGCGCACTTGATATATCGGGCAGAGCATATCTTAATTACGGCTTGGATATTAAGGCAGATAAAATAGGCAATTTTGATACCGAGCTTATAGAGGAGTTTTTGCTTGCCTTCGTTCGCAATGCAAACATTACGCTTCACGTAAAGCAGCTCGACGGCAAAAATGCACATCACATAGCCGAGGCGGCGTTCAAGGCGTTTGCACGCGCATTACGTCAGGCGGTAGAAATAGACGAGAAGACTCAAAACGAGATTCCGACAACAAAGGGAGTTCTCTAATGATAGCAATTATAGATTACGGAGTTGGAAATCTTTTTTCACTCAAATGCTCCTTTGAGAGCATTGGCGCAGATATTTGCGTTACATCCGATCCCGAGGTAATAGCCAAGGCGGATAGAATAATACTTCCGGGCGTTGGCGCATTTGAGGATGCGGCAAAAAAGCTTCGTGATAGCGGACTTGATAAGGTTATTAAAGCCGAGTGCGCAAACGGTAAGCCCTTGCTCGGTATTTGCCTTGGTATGCAGCTCTTGTTTGAGCGTAGCTTTGAGTACGGCGAGCACGAGGGACTTGGACTAATTAAGGGAAGCATCCGTCCTATTGCCGACGTTATCGACGCTGACCTAAAGATACCTCACATCGGTTGGAATGCCTTGCATTTTGGCGAGCAAAGGGATGAATTATTTAAGTATCTTAACGAGGGAGATTTTGTTTACTTCGTTCACTCTTATTACGGTGCGGATTGTAACGAGTCGGTTATTGCTACAACCGAGTATAGTGCCGAGCTTACTGCGGCAGTTAGAAACAAAAATGTTTGCGGAGTTCAGTTTCACCCCGAAAAGAGCGAGAGGGTTGGACTCTCGATACTTAAAGCATTTTGTGAAATTTAAAGCGGAGGAAAGACGGTATGAATATAATACCCGCTATTGATTTAATCGACGGAAAAGCCGTTAGACTTCAAAAGGGCGACTATAATAAGGTTACGGTTTACAGTGAATATCCCGAAAAGGTTGCAAAATATTTTTACGATTGCGGAGCAAGATATCTGCACGTGGTTGACCTTGACGGCGCAAAAAGCGGTAAAGCAGATAATTTTGAGGTTATAAAGAAGATAGTTGCCGCATCGGGACTCTCGGTTGAGGTCGGAGGTGGTATTCGAAATATGGAGATGGTTAAAACCTACGTTGAGGCAGGCGTTGACCGTATAATTTTGGGTACCGCGGCTATCACAGACCCCGAATTTTTAAAGGAAGCGGTAAGCACCTACGGCAATAAAATAACCGTTGGCGTTGATATAAAGGACGGAATGGTTGCTATTAAGGGCTGGACAGAGGTGTCTGCGGTTTCCTGTGAGGACTTTTGCCGTCAGCTTGAGGCTCTTGGCGTAAAAAGCGTTATATGCACCGATATCTCCAAGGACGGTATGATGTCGGGAACAAATCTTGAGCTTTATAAAAATCTCAATAAGGACTTTAACATAGACTTCGTAGCCTCGGGCGGTGTTTCAACTCTTGAGGATATTAAGGCGCTAAAGGAAATGAATTTGTTTGGCGCAATTTTGGGTAAGGCACTTTATACGGGTGCTATCGACCTAAAGGATGCCATCAAAGCGGCAGGGGAAGAAAAATGATAACTAAAAGAATTATTCCGTGTCTTGACGTTAAGAACGGACGAGTTGTAAAGGGTGTAAATTGTTTGGGACGTGCAGACGTTTCCTCGCCTGTAAGCCTTGCACAGTTCTAT
>JAZRAJ010000073.1:0-11422 GCA_045634485.1 Eubacteriales bacterium
CCCCCGCAAGTTTTTTGAAAAAAGTCGGCAGTGCCGACAGCCAATATCGTCCGTAGTGATATAAAGATTTTAACTTTTGTGCCCGATGGCATAGAGTTTTTACAATACCGCACTAAAAACTTTCACACTTTGGTGCAGTGCGAACATTGTGCGTTCGAGCGTCGAGCGCACAAAGCAAAAACAATTCCCTTTCCCTTTTTTAAGTTTTTTGAAAGATGGGGTTTCGGGGAAGAAAAGCTTTTTTTCAAAAAAGTTTTCTCCCCCGCATAATAAAATCTATCAGATATTCATTTTATTTGTAGAAGCTATTACCGCCTATAAATTCACGCACGATGCTTGTGGGCGGAATTTCGTCCTCGACGTCGGCATCAAGAACGTAATTTAACACCTTTACCATTGCTCGCACCTGATCGTAGCACTCGTCCGATGCGTCAATGGGCGTGAGCAAGGGATAAATGTACTTTTTAAGCACGCAAAGCTCGTAAAGCGTTGAGCTATTGAATATAACGTCTGCGTTTTCCTGGAAGGGGTATATCCATCTTTCCTCTCCGCGACGAACCGAATCCCACATATTAAGCGTTCTTTGAACCGATGCTCCGCGCGTTGCGTAATCTCTAACCGTTCTTCTTAAAAGTCTTAGGTAGCTTGACGGAATTCTGTTGTGGTTGTCAAGGTTAAGCGCAAGAAGTGGGCTTACGTAGAGTCTAAATACGAGGTTCGGGTCGAGTCCTTCGGGAATCATACACGGATTAAGTCCGTGCAAGCCCTCAACTATAATAACGGTGCGCTCGGTTAGACGAAGCTTATGTCCAAGCCACTCACGCTTACCTGTTTTAAAGTTGAATACCGGAAGCTCTACCTCCTTGCCGTTTAGAAGGTCGCTAAGCTGCTCGTTGAAAAGCTTGGTATCAATCGTGTTTATATGCTCAAGGTCAAGAGTTCCGTCGGGGCCGGGAGCAATTTTATCTCTGTCGATATAGTAATCGTCAAGGCTCATAAGAATGGGAAGCTTGCCGTGTACGCGAAGCTGAGTTGCCAAGCGGTTTGCAGACGTGGTTTTACCCGACGAGCTGGGACCTGCAAGCATAACGGCTCTTGCGCCACGCTCGCATATCATAGTTGCTATCTCGGAAAATCTCTTTTCGTGCAACGCCTCGTTAACTCGTATAAGCTCTCTTATCTTTCCTGATTTTACAAGCTCGTTAAGGTCGGAAACCGTTTCACACTCCATAAGCTCGCCCCAGTTCTTTCCCTCGGTGTAAACGTCAAAAAAGTTAGGGCTTTCGGTGTATTTGGAGGGCTTATCGGGATTGCTTATATCGGGGAGAACAAAGATAAATCCGTCGGTTGTGGGAAGCACGTCAAAGGAACGAAGGAAGGAGGTTGAGGGAGCCATTTCACCGTAAAAATAGTCCTTGTAATCTCCGTTTTCGTAAATTTTAAAGGTGCTGTTTTTTCTGTAGCTGAGCAAGCGAGCCTTATCGGTGTAGCCGTGGGATTCGTAATAAGCGATTGCCTCCTCGGTGGGAATCTTTCTTCTAACCAAGGGGAGGTCGGCTTTGATTATCTCGTCAAGCTTTTCTCTAAATCGCTCAAGCGAAAAGTCCTTAGCGCCCGTAACCTTAAAGTACACGCCTGAACCAACCGTGCAGCTCATTGTAGCCTCACATTCAGGCCAGAGGCTCTCAATTGCTAAAAATATTGCAAACTGAGCCGTTCTCATATAGGCATCTCTACCCTCGGCGTCAAAGTAGGTAATGAGTCTTACAATACCGCCCGAGGCAGACATCGCCTTTCGTATTGTTTTGCGCTCGGGAGTTACGTCCTTTTCACGCACGGGAACGTAGTTAAGAGTAAAAATTCTACCCGCAATCTTTGCGGCAATAGGGTCTGTGGATAAGCGACCGCTTATAAGTCCAATTCTTTTTATTATGTCAAGCAACGACTCATTCGTTTGCGCTTCACATTCAATGTTATTTATAATTAATTTCATCGTAGTTACTTTCCTTAAAATTATTTTCTCATCTTATATTCTATTCATAGCGTTAAGATGGATATTCGTTTTTTGCCCATTTAATTTTGAGAATAAAAAAAACCTACCGTTTTTTATTAAGCGGTAGATGATCGTTACGGTGATCTGTTAAAACGCTCAAGCCTTTAAAATTTTATACCTCGTATAGTGTATTATACAGTATATTCCACAATTTGTCAATACCTTTGTGAAATTTTAACATATTAAAAGTAGATTTTGTGTAATTTGTATATTTAATATACAAGTGGCGGTGGTCGCCCATTTGCATCAAAATGTTCCGTCCGTGTCATCCTGAGCGCTTGGGTGCAGTGCGAACATAGATTGTTCAGGCGTCGAGCGCGGATATTATGGTAAAAAAATAGCCCCCATGTTTCAAAGTTTTTGAAAGATGGGGTACGGGGAAGAAAAGCTTTTTTTAAAAAGTTTTCTTCCCCGCTTTAACATAAACTAAATTCCACAATCCCGCTTTTTCTTTGGCACAAGAGGCGCAAAGAAAAAGCTTGGCAAAAAGAAAGCGCCGTAATTATGGGCGCTGCCCAAACCCGCAAGCTTTTGAAAAAGCTTGACCAAAACTTTCACACTCTGGTACAGTGCGAACATAGATTGTTCAAGCGTCGAGCGCAGGCATTATGGCAAAAAAATACCCCCAGTTTCAAAGTTTTTGAAAGAAAGGGGGTGTGGGGGAAAGAAAATCTTTTTTTAAAAAGTTTTCTTTCCCCCACTTAATATATTAACTTTTACCCTCTAACCTCAAAGCGAGATTTGCATTTAGGGCAGACAACGAAGTGCTTGCCCTTTGCCTTGGGGAGTCTAAGAACCGCCTTGCAGGTCTTGCATTTACGGTAGACGTGAGTTTTACGGTCACGGAATTTGTTTTTACGAAGCTTAAAGAAACCGCAGAATTTATCATTTTCACGGCGGCGTGCATAGATGTTACGTGACATCATTCTAAACATTACCCAAAGGAAAAGGGCAAGAGTTATGCACCAGCCAACGATTGTAAAGATAATAGAGGAAACAAATATATCCACTATTGTAAATACGATAAGCCAGGTAAGATATATTCCGGTAAGCACTCTGTTTAGGGTGTCGTTACCGTATCTTCCGTAGAAGAAGCCTGCTAATTTGTTTGTAAATTTACCCATTTTGATTTATCCTTTATTCTGTTCTGAGAGCAACCACAGGGTCCTTCTTGGATGCGCTCTTAGCGGGAATAATTCCTGCTATCATAGTAAGTCCCATACTGATGATTACAAGTATTAAGCCTGCAACGGGAGGCAATACCGCTCTTACGTTAGCAAAGCCCGTCAAAGCAAATATTATTGCATTTGTGGGTATGCAGAGCAAGAGAGTAATAGCAATTCCAAGAACGCCCGCAATAAGACCGATAATAAAGGTTTCTGCGTTGAATACGCGGGATACGTCCTTCTTGGATGCGCCGATTGCACGCAAGATACCAATTTCCTTAGTTCTCTCAAGAACCGAGATGTTAGTGATAATTCCAATCATTATAGAGGAAACAACCAAGGAAATAGAAACGAATGCTATAAGAACGTAGGAAATAACGTCAATAATTATAGTTACCGACGACATAAGCGCGCCAACAATGTCGGTGTACTCAATTGTGTCCTCTTCCTCAACGGAATTGTTGTAGTCCTTAATAAACTGTTCAACCTGCTCCTTGGAGTTAAAGTCCTTTGCGTAGAAGTTTATCGATGCAGGGGAAGCCTCTGCGGCATATCCAATCTTTGTAAGAGTGGATTTTAAGGTAGCGTCACTTTCGGGAGCCATTGTTTTGAGTAAGCTGATAACGTCATTAACAGACATATTAAGTCCGTCCTGCGCAGCGTCCTCTGCCGTTTGGTTTTTTTCCTGCTCTGCAAATCCCTTGATATAGCTTACACAATCCGCTTTGGAAAGCGTTATCGTGGGAAGCATCTCTTGCATCATAGCATAGAAGGGCTGCATATTATCCTTGCAGATAGTTGCAAGTGTACCTACTAACGTCATAAATTTCATCGGGTCTTGCGCTATACTGGGCAAGCACAATATAAGATCTTCTTTTGAATCAATATTGAAAACGCCATCTTGGTTGAGTGACATAAATATCATAGGAGTAGCCATGGGAGCGATTTCAACAGCTTTATCGTACATAGATATTACAAGCTCTTTCTTTTGTTCGGTAGAAAGCAGATTCGAATATCCTAAGAACATATCAAATTTTGGAGTGGTAGGATTATTATCCTTGTCAACTCCTGCTTCGGGGGTTTTTGCAAATGTGCCTGCAATCATAGAGCCGAACATCGTGGAGATCTTTGACATTGTATTTGCATCAAAGGTGTCGAAAAGCTCGTTAACGTTATCAACGGTATATTCCTTTTCTTCAAGGTCGTGAGGTCTGCCGTTTGTAATGTTGATATCCGGAGTTTTTAACTGCTGCTGAACAATTTCGCTTTCGGAGGTCATAGCAAGGATTTTATCCGTAAGCTTGTGTGTATATGCCAAGGGAGTTGAGATAGATGATGCGGTTGCATCCACTCTCGGACGAATTATACCGCATATCTTAAGCTTCATTCCGTTTTCGGTAATAAATTGCTCCTCGTTATAGTCCGCCTTTTCTCGTACATCCTCCCAAATAAAATAATTCTCATTTGTGGGATATTTTGCATCCGTCTTTTTAAAGAAATCCGGAGTGTTTACAAGATAAAAGTCGAGCCCCATAAGCTCCTCAAAGGTAAATGGCTCAACGGGAGTGTTCTCGTATTCCTTATTTTGCATAAGGTCTGCCATTATCTCGTCAAGCTCCTCTTGGTCGAGAAGTCCGAGCATATAAAGTGTCATACGGCTTAACTGGTTGTCCTTGCTTACTACAAGCACTACCTCGTTTTCGGCGGTAGGCCAATTACCGCTTACTATTTCGTACTGCTGATCTAAAAGCTCTTGATTGTCAATCATTTCGCTCATTACGTCCATCATACCCGATGCGCTTATAAGTGAACTCATACCCGCAAATTCATCGCCCATATTGTCAAGCATAGAGCCAAGTCCGAGCTTTGTAATACGGTTCTTGCCCTCGTTATTTTCATCGGGGATAATGCTATAGGTTTGAAGATTGAGATTGTAGGTGTATTGAATATCACTAACGTATGGCTTAAGCTTTTCGTCGTAATTGGCATCAATATGCTCCTTGAATTTTTCAAGGTTGTTAGGTCTTGTGGAAAGCATTGCGCTTACCATATTACCCATTGAGTCATCGACGTAAATTAAATTCGGGTCCTTTTCTTCGTCACTTGATTCTTCAACGCTCGTCATAGCCGACATCATAGCCGATGTGTCGCTCGTTTCCTGCTGAATCGATAACGGATAGGTCGAGAGGGTGTCCTCCTGAACCTGAGTGATAAAGAGGTTAATTCCGTTTGAGAGCGAGAGGATAAGAGCAATTCCTATAATACCTATGCTTCCCGCAAAGGAGGTAAGTATGGTTCTTCCTTTTTTGGTAAGAAGGTTCTTAAAGGAAAGCGAGATAGCCGTTCCAAAGGACATCGACTTCTTTTTATTTTTTGCCTTTTCAAGCTTTTTGTTTTTCTTAGCCTCGATAAGCGCCGCGGCATCCTTGGCTACGAGTGTTGCGTATTCCGCCTCGGTTATGGGATTTGAGTCGCCAACAACCTTACCGTCGGAAAGACGTACTATTCTTGTTGAGTATTCCTCGGCAAGCTCGGGGTTGTGCGTTACCATTATAACGAGTCGGTCCTTTGCAACCTCCTTTAAAAGGTCCATAATTTGTACGCTCGTTTGCGTGTCAAGCGCACCCGTGGGTTCGTCGGCAAGTAAGATATCGGGGTTGTTTACAAGCGCACGAGCAATTGCAACTCTTTGCATCTGTCCGCCCGACATTTGGTTTGGTTTTTTGTGAAGCTGATCGCCAAGTCCAACCTTTTTAAGTGCCTCGGTTGCCTTTGCCTTGCGCTCGGACTTTGATACGCCCGAGAGGGTAAGAGCAAGCTCAACGTTTGCAAGCACCGTTTGGTGGGGAATAAGATTGTAGCTTTGGAATACAAAGCCTATTGAGTGGTTACGGTAGGTATCCCAGTCCTTGTCCTTAAAGGATTTTGTGGATCTGCCGTTAATAACGAGGTCGCCCTCGCTATATCTGTCGAGTCCTCCAATGATGTTAAGCATCGTGGTCTTACCGCATCCGGAGGCGCCTAAAATTGAAACGAATTCATTTTCTCTGAAGCAAAGACTTACGCCGTCAAGCGCTGCGAGCTTGGTGTCGCCCGTTTCGTATATCTTGCGTATGTTTTTTAGTTCAAGCATTTTACGTTCCTTTCTGATAATAAATTTATTTAAACATATAATAAGATATCATTTATTTTTTAAGTTATATATGAGAATATAAAAACGAATAGTATTTATTTTTTGAACTTTTTGTAAACTGTTAAAAAATGGGAAAAATTAGCTATTATATGGATTTTTTTCTGCCTCGGAAAGCATTTTTGAAATTACCTCGCCGTAATTTTCTGCTTTGAATACCGCAGAGCCCGCAACGATTACGTTTGCGCCGTTGGAGGTAAGGAGTCCTATATTGTCGGGCCCGATTCCGCCGTCAACCTCTATATCTATATTATAATTATTTTCATCGCAATATTTTTTGAGTGCCTTGATTTTTTCAAGCGTTTCGGGAATGAGCTTTTGACCGCCAAAGCCCGGCTCGACCGTCATTATAAGCACCATATCAAGCTCGGAAAGGTAGGGGAAGGCTTCCTCTATGGGCGTGTTCGGCTTTACCGATATTGCAGCCTTGATGCCCTTGGAGCGAATGTAGCGCAGGGTTTCAAGCACTTTATTAGTGCTTTCGATATGAATAGTTATAATATCTGCGCCCGCCTTTGCAAAATCGTCAATATAGCGCTCGGGGCGGTCTATCATAAGATGAACGTCAAAAACAATGTCTGAGTGCTTGCGAAGCGCTGAAATTACGGGTGCGCCAAAGGTTATGTTGGGTACGAAAAGTCCGTCCATAACGTCGAGATGCAAATACTGTGCGCCTGCCGCCTCTACCTTTTTAATATCGTCGGCAAGATTTGCAAAGTCGGCGGAAAGCACCGATGGGGAAATGATTATCATAAAAAACTCCTGTTTTAAGTATTTTAGTGACCTTTATTTTTGTTTAGCATAGTATTTTATTAGTACCGCAGATAATAAGGCAAAAGGATTTTAATAGAAAAGGAATTTGGAATTTAGCGCCGAAAAATCTGCGTTTGAGCCGTTTGAGTTAACTCCTACGGCTCTTTTTGCTTTATATTTTTATATTTTCTCGATAATGCAGACTGCGTGGGCGGAGATGCCCTCGCCTCTGCCTGTAAATCCGAGGCGTTCCTCGGTGGTAGCCTTTACGCTTATTGCGTCAAGCTCTGTCGATAGCGCATTTGCTATATTTTTTCGCATTTTTTCTATATGAGGAGCAAGCTTTGGCGCTTGAGCAATAACCGTTGAGTCTATATTTGATACCTTATAGCCCGCTTGATTTATAATTTCGTTTACTCTTGAAAGCAGAACGAGGCTATCTGCGTTTTTGTACGCCGCATCGGTATCGGGAAAGTGCTTGCCGATATCTCCAAGAGCCGCCGCTCCAAGTAGAGCATCGCTTATTGCGTGGAGAAGCACGTCGGCATCCGAGTGACCTAAAAGTCCTTTTTCGTAGGGAATATCCACTCCGCCCAAAATGCATTTTCTGCCCTCAACAAGCTTATGAACGTCATAGCCGTGGCCAATTCTGATATTGCTCATAATCCCAGCCTCTTTCTTTCCTTTTCGATATCCTCTTCCTTGCGGTGGCGCAATATGCTTTCGGCAACTATTACGTCGTCCCTTGTGGTTATCTTTATGTTTTGCGCTCCGCACTCAACGAGATATACGGGGTGACCGATGAACTCAACGAGCGAGTTATCATCGGTAACCGCCACCTTCTCCTTAAGTGCCGTATAAGCCGCCGCACGGTAAAGAGATACCTTAAATACCTGCGGGGTTTGCGCAAGCCAAATCGTTTCACGGTCGGGCGTGCTTTCAATAAAGTGACCGCTACGCGCAATCTTTACGGTGTCGGTTGCTCTGTGTGCCGCAGTTGCCGCCTTGTGCTTATACGCCGCAAAGCAGACGTCGTTTATATTTATAGGCGTTGTCAGGCAACGTGCGCCGTCGGCAATTGCAACGAATTTTGCTTTATCGCTTATAGCCTCAAATCCGCATATTACCGAGTCTTGACGAGTGGCGCCACCCTCTATTATCTTCGTTACCTTTTTAATTGAGAAAAGCTCGCATTGCTTTTGCCAAAGCTCGATATCCTCTTTTTTTGTAACGATTATTATTTCGTCAATGCAATCGGCGTTATCATAGGCACGCAGAGTGTGGATAAGCACGGGAACGTCAAGAATAGACACCGATTGCTTATTTTCGCCAAAGCGTGTTGAAAGTCCTGCGGCGGCGATTATTGCCGAGGTAAAGTGCTTTTCCGACGTTCCGTTTGCCGCACGTACAACGTTTAAAATCTTTTTAAGCTTCACGTTTTTCTCCGTTTGGATTAAAAATTATTATTTTCTATATCGTTAAGCATAGCAACGCGGGTAACGTGGTTGCCGTTGTTAAGATATTCTGCGCTTAAAAATGCATCAACGAGGTCGAGGGCAAGTCCCTCTCCCACAACTCTTGCGCCAAAGCAGAGAATATTTGCATCGTTATGCTCACGTGTAAGACGAGCCGAGAAGGTATCCGAGCAGCAAGCGGCACGGATTCCCTTGTGCTTGTTTGCCGCAATAGACATACCTATACCAGTACCGCAAACGAGTATTCCAAGCGTACATTCGCCGTCAAGAATTTTTTGGCAAGCGGCGTGCGCATAAACGGGGTAGTGGCAGCTTTCGTTTGTGTAAGTGCCAACGTCAGCTATCTCGTGTCCAAGTGAAATTATATGCTTTTTAACGGCTTCCTTAAGCTCTGTTGCCGCATGGTCGCATCCTATAACTATTTTCATTTTTTAGCTCCTATCTTAGTTTTCGTTATTTTAAGAGTTGCCCTTAGCCGCCTCACGCTCTGCACGCTCACGCTCCGCTTGTGAGGGACGAAGATAATTTACCGAAAGGGAGGAGTCGGTTGCAATCTCTCCGCTCTCGTATTTTTTAAGCGCTACTGCCGCAACCGAGAGCGCCGACTGAAGTCGCATAGCCTCGGGAACGTAGCAAAGGGTTGATTTGCTAAAGCCCTTTTCGCAAATATCGTAGCCATCTCCAACGAGCGCGATAGGCTCGCCGTATTGGGAGAGAAGCTCGTCAAGCTCGTCAATTGAAAGCGCAGAGTCGGGCATAAGCCTTGTAAGCGCCTTACCGTCCGACTTAAAAAGTGCGGTGTAGACCTGTGAGCGACGTGCGTTCATAACGGGGCAGATAAGCCCCTCCTTGATAACGAGGTTTTGCGCAAGAGCCTCAAGCGTGGAAACCTCAACGCAAGGCTTTGACGATGCAAATGTAAGTCCCTTAATGGTTGCTGCACCAATGCGGACTCCGGTAAATGAGCCCGGTCCTGCCGAGAGGGCAAAAAGGTCGATATCGCTTACCGTAAGGGAAAGAGCGCCGAGCGCCGCCTCTATCATAGGTAAAAGCGTTTCACTGTGTGTGTTTTTTGCGTTTAGAGTGTACTCCGCAAGTGGAGTAGCGCCGTCGGATATGGCAACCGATGCTACCGTAGCCGAGGTATCAAGTGATAATATTTTCATTTTCAGTTACCTGTAATTTAATTTTAGCCGATAAGCTCGGCGCTTATTTTGCGAAGCTCGGTATTTTCCTCGCATTTTTCTATTTTTACCGAAAAATATCTATCGGGCAGTGCGTACTCTATATTTTCGCTCCATTCAACAAGACATATTCCGTTTCTGTCTTGATAATCGTAAAATCCTATTGAGTAAAGCTCGTCCTCGTCATTTATTCGGTACATATCAAAGTGAAATACCGATATGCCTGCGCCCTTGTACTCATTTACGAGCGCAAACGTGGGGGATTTTACTCTTGCGCTCTCTGCAAAAACAGAGGTAAAGCCACGCACAAACGCAGTTTTTCCAACGCCGAGGTCGCCGTAAAGAGCAATAAACCTCGGTAGCGATGAGTCGTCCGCCATTCTTTTTGCAAGAGCTACGCCGTAGGCTTCGGTTTCCTCAACCGAACGTGTATATAAATTTTCAGGATAGATGTTCATTAGAAGAGCCCCGTGATGTTTCCGTCCTCGTCGACGTCTATGTTAAACGCCGAGGGAGCTTTGGGAAGTCCCGGCATAGTCATAATAGCGCCCGTGAGAACAACTATAAATTCTGCACCTGCCGAAAGCTTAACCTCACGAACGGTAAGAGTAAAGCCCTGCGGTCTGCCAAGCATTGACGCATCGTCGGAAAGTGAATACTGAGTTTTTGCAACGCAGATGGGGAATCTTGAATACTTAGAGTCAAGAGCCTCAATTTCGGAAATATTCTTAAGAGCCGCCGCATCGTATTTTACCTCGCCTGCGCCGTAGATATTTGTTGCGATAGCCTCGATTTTTTCTTTAATGGAAAGCTCGTCGGCATAGGTAAATTTAAAGTTCTTTTCCTTTTCACAAGCGGCAACTACCTTATTTGCAAGGTCAATTCCACCCTCGCCACCCTTGGCAAATACCTCGGAGAGTGAGAAGTCTGCGCCCTTTGACTTGCATATTTCCTCAACGTACGCAAGCTCTGCGTCGGTGTCGGTATGGAAGCGGTTGATAGCAACTACAACGGGCAAGCCAAACTTGCGGAGATTGTCAATGTGCGCCTCAAGGTTGGTAGCGCCTGCCTTAAGAGCCTCAACGTTCTCCTTGGAAAGCTCTGCCTTAGGCACGCCACCGTTATATTTAAGTGCGCGAACGGTTGCAACGAGAACAACTGCATCGGGAACGAGTCCTGCCTTACGGCACTTGATGTCAAGAAATTTCTCGGCTCCAAGGTCAGCGCCAAAGCCTGCCTCGGTAATGGTGTAGTCGCAAAGCTTAAGCGCAAGCTTTGTAGCGCGTACCGAGTTGCATCCGTGAGCGATGTTTGCAAAGGGACCGCCGTGAATAAGCGCAGGGGTGTTTTCAAGAGTCTGTACGAGGTTAGGCTTTATAGCGTCCTTAAGGAGCACCGCCATAGCGCCGTTTGCCTTGATATCACGGCAATAAACCGGCTTATTATCATATGTGTATGCAACGAGGATGTTACCAAGTCTTTCCTTGAGGGCGGAGAGAGACTCAGCAAGGCAAAGTATTGCCATTAACTCACTTGCAACGGTTATCATAAAGTGATCCTGACACGGAATACCGTCTACCTTAGAGCCAAGACCTACCGTG
>JAZRAJ010000074.1:0-6721 GCA_045634485.1 Eubacteriales bacterium
TAGATTTGCGGACAAAGAAAGACACCAGCTTTTCGTCGAGCCCGTGGGCGCAGATACAGACGAGATGTACATTCAGGGATTTTCAACCTCCCTCCCCGTCGACGTTCAGCACAAAATGCTCGCCTCGCTCAAGGGCTTTGAGAATGCGCAGATAATGCGCTACGCGTACGCGATAGAATATGACTGCGCAGATCCTACACAGCTTCTCCCAACCCTTGAATTCAAAGGGATCTCGGGACTTTACGGCGCAGGACAGTTCAACGGAACGTCAGGCTATGAGGAGGCCGCCGCGCAGGGACTCGTCGCGGGTGTGAACGCCGCGCTCTCGCTCCTCGGCAAGCCCCCGATGATACTTGCACGCTCCGAGAGCTATATCGGAACGCTCATCGACGATCTCGTCACCAAGGGTACGAACGAGCCCTACAGAATGATGACCTCACGCTCGGAATACCGACTCTTGCTCCGTCAGGATAATGCCGATGCGCGACTTACTCAAAAGGGTTATGATGCAGGACTTGTTACCGAGGAGCAATACAAAGCCTTTTTGACAAAGCAGGAGTGCATTAAAAACGAGATAGAACGCCTCAATGCAACCCACGTGTCCCCATTAAAAATCAATCCTTTGCTTGAAAAGATGGGCTTATCGCCTGTAAATAGTGGTTTTTCGCTTGCAGAATTGCTCCGTAGACCTGAAATGACCTACGATATACTTGCAGAGCTTGACACAAAGCGCCCTGCTCTTCCCTCACGTGTGATTACCACGGTTGAGGTAACTGTTAAGTACGAGGGCTACGTTAAGCGCCAAATTGCCGAGGTTGAGCGCCACGCAAAGCTTGAATTAAAGTCACTCCCTGCAGACCTTGACTATATGAATATCAAGGGCTTGCGCATCGAGGCGGCACAAAAGCTTGACAAGCTTCGTCCGTTAACTGTTGGTCAAGCATCGAGAATTAGTGGTGTAAACCCTGCGGATATCTCGGTGTTGCTTATATATCTCGGACTTAAATAAAAATGTTTCACGTGAAACGTACATCAATACAAGGAGAATAAATTGGAATTTCTTGAATTTAAAGAAAAGCTTGCTTTGTCGCTAAGTGAAAACAAGGTATCGCTTGAGGTAACCGATGATAAGGCACAAAAGCTTTTTGATTTAACAAAAATAATGCTCGAGGTTAACAAGGTTATGAATTTAACCGCAATAACCGACGAGGATGCTATAATTGTAAAGCATTACGTGGATTCGCTTATGGTATCGAGTTACATACCGCAGGGCGTGTCAGTTATAGACGTTGGATGCGGAGCGGGATTTCCTTGCTTACCGCTTGCGATATTTCGCGAGGATTTAACTATAACCGCGCTCGATTCTACTGCTAAGCGCATTAGATATATTGATGATACCTCAAAAAAGCTCGGAATAACTAATATAATTCCGATTGCGGCTCGTGCCGAGGAGCTTGGTGCTAAATCCGACTACCGTGAGCAATATGATATTGCTACCGCTCGTGCGGTTGCTGCTCTACCGGTTTTAAGTGAGCTTTGTTTACCATTTGTTAAAAAAGGTGGTATGTTTATATCAATGAAGGCATCACAAGGTGCGCAGGAGTCGATTGATGCGCAAAACGCTATCAATACCTGCGGAGGAAATATTGTATCGGTTGACAAGCTTAGTCTTGTATCCGAGCAAGCAACCGAGGATAGAACCATTATAACTGTATCGAAAAAAGCTCCCACACCTGCAAAATATCCACGTCATTATTCTCAAATCACTAAGAAACCGTTATGAATAATTGAATTATGTTTTTTGTGGGGAAAGAAAACTTCTTGAAAGAAGCTTTTCTTTCCCCAAACCCCTATCTTTCAAGAACCTTGAAAAATGGGGGATTTTTTTATTTTAACGAGTGCGCTCGACGGTTGAAAGTGATGTGTTCGCACCGCACCCATGCAGAAAAGTTTTGGTCAAGCTTTTTCAAAAGCTTTCTGGGGTTTGGGGCGAGTAGCCCCATTCTTATCGTTCTAAAAACGCAGGAGTGGGTGAATTTCTTTGCGAAGCAAAGAAAGAGGGCGAACCCTCGTCGGGGGTTCGCTCTATCTTTGTACTTATGGAATTTAGTAATGTTATTTAAAATATTTATTTTGCCTCCTTATTTCGACCTTATTTGCATCACTTTGGTGGTATAATTGCTATAGTAGAATGTTTCACGTGAAACGTAATATCAAAATTGTGTGTACCGTATATGTTTCACGTGAAACGTGACAGATAATTATTGAATAATGTTTCGCGCGAAATAAACGAAATACTGTTCAACAATGTTTCACGTGAAACAAACAAGGAGGTTGAAATGATTACTAAATGGTTTAACAAAAGCAAAAATACTTCTAATAACGCTTTAAATGATTACTTATTAATAGAAAAATGCTCGGTATATTATATTCCGTGCGATTTAATTCGTCCAAATGCTATGCGGTCACGGTGTGATTTTAACGAAGATAAGCTTATAAATTTAGCCTATTCTATCAAGCGTTACGGTGTTATCGAGCCTATCTGTGTGCGAAAGACCGATATTGATGATAGCTACGCCTACGAGCTTATCGTTGGCGAACGGCGTTTGCGTGCATCAAGGCTTGCGGGATTAAGCACAATTCCGTGTATTATTCTTGATGCCGAGCAGAGTCTTTCGGCTGAGCTTTCGGTTATCGAGAACATATATTCCGAGCCGCTGAATTATTTTGAAGAGGCGGTTGCCTTGCAAAGGATAAGCAGCTTTAACGAAAATTGTGAGTCTTTTGAGGAAATTGCTACTCGGCTCTCGATATCCCACAAGGAATTATCGAAAAAGCTATGGCTTTTGGAGCTTGACTACAACGAGCGACAGATACTGTTAAATATGAACGTTAGCGAGGAAAATGCGGTTGGAATTGCGCAAATAAATGACAAGGAGCAACGCCATAGGCTTATTGAGTCTATTTGTGGCGAGGGGCTATCTGATAAGTCTATTAGTGAATGTATAGCTAACATTGAATGTGAAGCTTGGGATTCTATTTCAAATTATGGCGTACCTCGTGATATATCATCGGTTATCAAGAGTATTGGTGGCAAAATTGCGTTCTTAAATCGTAGCAAATCTCGTGCTAAAATGAATGTTTCTAAAGCCTCAGGCGTTATTGATATATCTATACAAATCAAGCTCTAACGTTTCACGTGAAACCTTTAAAAAATATATAAAAAACACAAAATATCCCTTGCAATTATTAAATAAATGTGCTATAATTATATTCGTATAATTATAATATAATTTATTGTAGCTTTTTGTGCAGAAAAAGCGCCGAAAATGCTTTAATTGATTAAAACACAGTTGAAAGGACGTATTAAACAATGGGTAAGATCATTGCTTTTGCTAACCAAAAGGGTGGCGTTGGAAAAACCACCTCTTGCGTAAATATTGCAGCTTCGCTTGGTATTCTCGGACACAAGGTTCTCATTATCGACCTTGACCCTCAGGGTAACACCACCAGTGGAGTTGGAATTTCCAAAAAGACATTAAAGGGCTCTACTAAGGAGCTTTTGAACGGTTCATTACCGCTTAGCGACATAATCGTTACCACCGCTTATGAAAACCTTGACGTTATCCCTACAAACACCGCTCTTGCAGGCGCAGAGTTTGACCTCTTTGACTTTGAGGATAGCGAGTTCCGTATAAAGACCGCTCTTGCAGAGGTTAAGGACAATTACGATTATATTCTTATCGATTGCCCGCCTTCGCTTGGAATGCTTACTATTAACGCATTTGCGGCAAGCGACGGAGTTATCGTTCCTATGCAGTGCGAATTCTATGCGCTCGAGGGACTTTCTCAGCTTATGGTTACAATCAACCGCATCAAGAGAATGTATAACCCCGATCTTTCTATCACGGGTATTCTTATAACCATGTATAACGGACGCTTGCTTCTTTCTATGCAGGTTATCTCCGAGCTTCAAAAGCATTACGAGGATAAGATATTCAACACTAAGATTTCAAGAAACGTAAAGCTTACCGAGGCTCCCGGCTTTGGAAAGCCCGCATACTACCACGATAAGAGCTCTAAGGGCGCAAAGGAATATATCGAGGTTGCTAAGGAGCTTACACAGAGAATATAATTTTTATTTGGATTAATTTTAAATTAGGAGGAAGCTATGGCAAACAAGAAACCGTCGGGACTTGGCAGAGGACTTGGCGATCTGCTTGACGATAATACTCCCGATGTGCGTGAGGGAAGAAGCAAGGTTACCGTGGAAACCTCGGGTGATATTATTAAAATCACTCCCGAAGGAAGCGCAAACGGCACGCCGAAGGCTCTTTTTGAAACGCCTAAGAAAAATAAGAGCGTAAAGGCTAATTTTAGAAAGTAATAACTTTTTAACGTTAAATATTTCTACATTTATGCTATTACGCATAATTATGAACAAAATATGAACAAATATTATAAAAGAAAGTAAAGGAAATAACAGAATGGCAAATACTAAAAAACCGTCGGGCCTTGGCAGAGGCTTTTATGATATTTTTAACGACAACAATCTTGCCGACTCCAAAAAGGGTGCGGCAGAGATGGTACGCATTTCGGCAATAGACCCTCGCCACGATCAGCCTCGAAAGACCTTCGAGCGTGAGGCTCTTGAATCTCTTGCCGATTCTATTGCGGCGCACGGCGTTCTTCAGCCTATTATCGTTCGTGAAAACCCCACCGCAGAGGGCACGTACGAGATAATTGCGGGCGAGCGTAGATGGAGAGCCGCTAAAATGGCGGGACTTTCCGAAATTCCTGCGGTTATATTTGACGGCGACGAGCTTCATGCGGCTCAGGTTGCTATGATAGAGAATATTCAGCGTGAGGACCTTAACCCCGTCGAGGAGGCTCTTGGCTACAGTGCGCTTATCGACCGCTTTGGACTTACGCAGGATGAGCTTGCAAAGCAGGTTGGCAAAAGCCGTACCACGATTACAAATATGCTTCGCTTGCTTGATCTTCCCGATGAGGTTTTGGAGCTTCTTCGCGAGGGCGAGCTTAAGGAGGGCCACGCACGTGCGCTTCTCGGACTTGATGACGAGGCTCATATGATTCTTCTTGCAAACCGCACCGTATCCTCCGGTCTTTCGGTTCGTGAGGTTGAGGCGGCTGTAAGGCGTATGAACGCTCTTGCAGAGGAGAAGGAGGCTGTAATTGAGGATGCCGCTACCGTACAGGTAAAGCTTCATATGAAGGAGCTTGAAAAGCGTGCAATGTCCTCACTTGGCAGAAAGGTACGCATCTCACGCTCGTCACGCAAAAAGGTGGTTGAGCTTACCTATGACGATGATGCCGACCTCGAGGCACTTCTTACCGCACTTTGCGGCAACGCAATTTTTGACGAACAGTAATTAAAGACATAAATTTCAAAGCTTAGAAAGGAATTTTAAAAATGCTTGATATTAAATATATAAAGGAAAACCCCGAGGAGGTCATTGAAAGACTTCGCATTAAGGGTAAGGACGCAAAGGACGAGATAGAGCAGATACTTGCTCTTGACAACGAGAGAAGAAACCTTATTGCCGAAACCGAGGCTATTAAGGCAGAGCAGAACAGAACCAACAAGCTCATCCCTCAGTACAAAAAGGAGGGCAAGGACGTAAGCGAGATTTTTGCACGTATGAAGGAGCTTTCGGCTAAGACCAAGGAAATCGACGATAAGCTTAAAATCGTTGAAACTCAGTTTACCTCGGTAATGCTTTCTCTCCCCAACCTTCCCGATACCGACCTTCTTGCCGGTGGTAAGGAGAACAACGAGCCTCTTCGCTTCTTTGGCGAGCCTAAGGTATTCGACTTTGAGCCTAAGAATCACGTTGATCTTTGCACCGACCTCGGTCTTATCGACTACAAGAGAGGAACCAAGCTTTCGGGCGCAGGCTTCTGGATTTATCGCGGAATGGGCGCACGCCTTGAGTGGGCTCTCCTTAACTACTTTATAGATACTCACCTCTCCAACGGCTACGAGCTTGTTCTCGTTCCTCATATGCTTGGCTACGAGTGCGGACTCACCGCAGGTCAGTTCCCTAAGTTTGCAGACGACGTTTATTGGCTTGAAACCGCAGAGGACGAGCGCCGTCGCTTTATGCTTCCCACCGCAGAAACCGCTCTCGTTTCGCTCCACCGTGACGAGATACTTACCGAGGCAGATCTTCCTCGCAAGTATATAAGCTACACTCCTTGCTTCCGCCGTGAGGCAGGCAGCTACCGTGCAGACGAGCGTGGAATGGTTAGAGGACATCAGTTCAATAAGGTTGAAATGGTTCAGTACACTCTCCCCGAAAAGAGCGATGAGGCGTTTGAGGAGCTTGTTGCTAATGCCGAAAATCTTGTAAAGGGCCTTGGATTCCACTTCCGCACAGTTAAGCTTGCGGCAGAGGATTGCTCGGCTTCTATGGCGCGCACCTACGATATCGAGATAAATATTCCCTCTATGAACGGATATAAAGAGGTTTCCTCGGTATCTAACGCTCGTGATTATCAGGCTCGCCGCGGTATGATTCGTGTTAAGCGTGATGCTACGGGTAAGCCTGAATTTGTGCATACTCTTAACGGCTCGGGTCTTGCTACAAGCCGTATTCTTCCCGCGCTCGTTGAGCAAAATCAGTTAAAGGACGGCTCTGTTGTAGTTCCTGAGGTTCTTCGTAAGTATCTCGGTGTTGATATTATTAAAAAGTAATAT
>JAZRAJ010000075.1:0-13852 GCA_045634485.1 Eubacteriales bacterium
ATGCAGTGCGAATATAGAACATTCAAGCATTAATGTGCTAAACAATGAAAAACATTCTTATTCTAATTTTAAAAGTTCTTTGAAAAGGGGTGCGGGGGAAAAGCTTTCTTTTAAGAAAGTTTTCCCCCGCAAAAAGTATTAATTTAAATAATCAAATTATTCCTCAACAGCCTCAACGTCAGCGGGCATAGCCTCTGCCTCAGCCTGAGCCTCGTCAAGAAGAGCCTTGATAGAAAGGCTAACGTTCTGCTTTTCCTCATCGATAGCAACGATCTTAGCATCAACAACCTGACCGATAGAGAGAACGTCAGCGGGCTTGCCGATCTTCTGCTGAGCTATCTGAGAGATGTGGATAAGACCGTCAACGCCGTCAACGATTTCAGCGAATGCGCCGAAGGGCATAAGGCTAACTACCTTAACCGATGCAACGTCGCCGATAGCGTACTTAGCGTTAAATACGTTCCAAGGATTGGTGTCCTCGGTCTTGTAGCCGAGAGAAATTCTCTTCTTTTCAGCGTCGAACTCCTTAATAAATACGGTTATCTCCTGACCGATGGTGAGAACAGATGCGGGAGAAGCGATGGGCTTCCAAGAAAGCTCGCTCTTGTGAACCATACCGTCAACGCCGCCGAGGTCGATGAATGCACCGTAAGCGGTCATATTCTTAACCTTACCTGTGTAAACCTTACCCTCCTCGATGCTGCTCCAGAATGCCTCCTGAGCTGCCTTGCGAGCCTCCTTAGCCTTTTCGCTGGAAACTACGCGGATAGAGCCTTTAGCTCTGTTGCCTCTGATTTCGATAATACGAAGGCTTACCTCTGCACCCTTGATAGAGTTAAGGTCGCCGTCCTTCGGAACGCCGGTGTGGTAAGCGGGAACAAAGATCTTGGTTGCGCCAACGAGAACGTTAACGCCGCCGTTAACAACCTCGATAACCTTACCGTTAAGAACCTCGCCGCTCTCGCTTGCGTCAACGATGCTTTGCCACTCTTTTGCGTGGTCGAGAGTCTTCTTAGAAAGCTCTGCTATACCGTCAACGTCGCTAAGACGCCAAATGCGTGCCTCGATGGTATCGCCCTTTTTGTAAAGCTGAGTAAGCTTTATTGAGGGATCGTCCGAGATGTTCTCGGGTGTGATGATACCCGTAACCTGTGCGCCGAGATCAAGCTGAATCTCTGCGTCGGAAACGTATGTAACGATGCCTGTAACTATATCTCCTTTATTTAAAGTCTTCGTTGTCTTGAGTGATTCGTCGAGCATTGCCTCGAAATTCAAATTTTCGCTCATGATGTTTCGTACCTCCTGAATAATGCCTAACGGGGTAGACGCTCCCGCGGCAATGCCCAAATGTGTATGGGCTTGTAATATTTTATCATCCGATAACTCGTTTGCTCTTTCGATCCAAACGGTATTGGGACAATTTCTTTTGCAAACGGCGTAAAGCTTTGCCGTATTAGAGCTTTCTCTGCCGCCAATAACTATCATGGCGTCACATTCCTTGGAAAGCCGCTCGGCATCCTTTTGCCTTTCTTCAGTAACACTACATATTGTATCAAAAATTAACGCATTTGTACAGTAGTTTTTTAAAATTTTTTGACATTTTTTCCATTCTTTTAAATTTTGAGTGGTTTGAGATGCCAAAATCGGTGTTTTTTCGCCTATTTTTGTGAAAAAACCATTTTCTGCCAGTGCAGAAAACTCGTCCGCCGAGTTAAAGGTAAGCTTTTCGTAGTCGAAATAGCTCATAATTCCCACGACCTCGGGATGCTCCTCCTTGCCGAAAAGCAAAAACACCTTGTCGGGCGAGGAATGCTTGCTTGCTATATTATGGATTTTCTTTACGAAGGGGCAGGTGCAATCAATGTAGCGAAAGCTTTTGTTTTGCTTTGCTAAGGCAGAAAGTAGATTTTCGGTTTCCCTTGGAACTCCGTGAGCGCGTAGAAAAACCGTTACGGGAGAGTCCTCGGTTGCGCTTTTTGCAAGCGAGTCAAGCTCCTCAACGCTCGTAAGGCGTACGCCTCGCTCCGAAAGCTCGGCGTTAAAAACTCCGTTGTGGATAAGCGTGCCGAGGGTAAAAATTCTCTCGCCCTCGCTTTTAGATTCTATTGCGCCCATAAGCGTGTCGACCGCTCGCTTAACACCAAAGCAAAAGCCTGCGTTTTTTGCGACGGTTATCATTTTTTATTATCCTTTTTTACTTTTTTGCTATTCTTTTTTGCCGTAAGCTTTGCCTCAAACTCCTCGCCGAGCGTGCATATTTTATCAAAGGCAATATCGGTAATGCGTGCGTACTCGCCGCTTGCCTCGGGATTGTAATTTAACGACTCAAAGGGAATCCTATCGCCTATAATAACGTAGGTGCGTCTAAAAAGCTTGAACTTGTTTTTCTTGCGCCAAATGTAGCAGGGAAGAATGTCCGCACTCGTTTTTGTTGCGATAAGCGCAACTCCGTTTTTGGTTTTAGTCGTTCTCGGGTCAACGCCTACGTAGCGGTGTCCCTGAGGAAAAATACCCATTGATTTTTTGTCGCTAACAAGCGAAATTGCGGTTTTAACCGCGCTTACGTCGCTTCCGCCTCTGTCAACGGGAAATGCGCCCATAACCTTAATAAGCGGTGCGAGAATCGGAACCTTGAAAAGCTCCTTCTTTGCCATAAAAAATACTTGATTTTTTCTAAAGGCGTAGCAAAGAGCGATAGGGTCGGTTGCCGAAACGTGGTTAGCGCAAACGACGTATCCGCCGTCGTCGGGCTCACGCTCGCCGTTTACCACCTTTATATTAAACAGAAAGCCTACTATGCCCGAAAAGATGGCGTATATAACTCTATAGGTACGAGTTCCGCCTCTTTTTGCCTTGTTAGCCTTTTTCGTGGCTTTTTCGGCTTTAACGTTTTCTTTATTTTTCACTTAAATGCTTCCTCCGCATTTGTTTTTAATTATTTCTAATATCGCATTTACGCTATCCTCAAATTCAAAGCCTGTGGTGTCAAGAATAATTGCGTCGTCGGCAGGTCTTGCGGGAGCAATCTTGCGGGAGCTATCCTGCACGTCGCGCTTGTTCATTTCAAAAAGCACCTGCTCGTAGGTAACGCTTTGTCCACGCTCTATAAGCTCGTTGTAGCGGCGCATAGCGCGGCATTCCTCGGATGCCGTAAGAAATATCTTAACGTCGGCGTTGGGTAGAATAACCGTTCCGATATCACGTCCGTCCATTATAACGCTGTTGGTCTTTGCAATCTGCTTTTGCGTTTCAAGCAAAAATGCGCGAACGTCGGGAATCGTCGACACGGCGGAGGCGTACATCGACATCTCGGGCGTGCGAATTGCATCTCCGTGGTTTACGCCGTTGAGATAGTTTACCTGAGAGCCGTTTTCGTATTTTACCTCAATAGATATCTCGGGTAGAATAGCGGCAACCGCATCTGCGTTCTTGGGGTCTACGCCCTTGAGCTTTACGAAAAGCCCTATCGTGCGATAAAGAGAGCCCGTGTCAACGTAAAGAATATCAAGTCTTTTTGCCACCGTTTTTGAAATAGTGCTTTTGCCCGCACCTCCGGGACCGTCGATTGCGATATTGATGATTTTTTCCATTTGATTTTAAGCTCCTTGTTTTTTATTGCCATGCTGCAGATCTTCCGGCAAGATTACCGGTTGAAAATGCTATTTGAAGATTAAATCCGCCGGTGTATGCGTCAACGTCTATTACCTCGCCCGCAAAATATAGCCCTGCGCATTTTTTGGACGCCATAGTTTTGGGGTCTATTTCCTTAACCGACACGCCACCCTTGGTTATTATCGCCTCGTCAAGAGGTCTAAAGCCGATAAGCGTTAGGCGAAGCCCTCTGATAACGTCGATAAGCGACTGACGCTCCTCACGTGTTATCGAGTTTATCTTTTTTCTCGGGTCTATTCCCGAAAGAGATACGGTAACGGGTATCAGCTTTTGAGGGAGTAGGTCGCCGAGTGCGTTTATAAGGTCCTTATTTGAATATTTTGAAAAATCCGAGAGGATTCTTGCATCAAGCGTTTTTTCGTCAAGAGCGGGCTTTAAATTTATTTTAGCCTCGTATTTGCCCGAAGCGATGTCGGGAATGTGCGCTGAGGCGGAAAGAACCATAGGTCCGGTTATTCCAAAATGCGTAAACATCATCTCGCCAAAGTCCGAATAAACCTCCTTTTTGGTGGTCTTGTCGGTTATCGAGAGCGATACGTTTTTAAGCGAGAGCCCTTGAAGAGAGGGGCAAAGCTTGCCTGCGCAAACTATTGGAACGAGGGAGGGAAGAAGCGGTGTTACCGTGTGTCCTGCCGATTTTGCAAATGCATATCCGTCGCCGTCGGAGCCTGTGCGCGTATAGGAGCGACCGCCCGTGCAAATAATTACCGCATCTGCGAAGTATTCGCCGCCCTCACTTATTACTCCGTTTATTTTTTTTGCGCCCTCGTTATCTGATACGATAAGCGAAAGCACCTTTTCGTTTATTATTTTAACTCCACGTGCTCGAGAAGCCGAAACGAGAGCCGAAACTATGTCCTGCGCCTTGTCGGAAACGGGGAATACACGCTTTCCGCGCTCGGTTTTAAGCGGTACGCCCTCGCCCTCAAAGAAGTCCTTGACGTCTTGGGTTGTGAGTGCGCTTAGGGCACTGTAGAGAAATCGGGGATTTGTTGGAACGTTTTGCAAAAACTCCTCGGTGGAGCAGTCGTTGGTTACGTTGCATCTGCCCTTACCGGTAATGCGAAGCTTTTTTCCGCAACGGTCGTTCTTTTCAAAAAGAATAACGTCAGCGCCGTTCTCCGCCGCACTGATTGCGGCAAAAAGCCCTGCCGCGCCTCCGCCTATAACGATTACTTTGTTGTTTTCCATAAAAAATAGGCTTTCCTTTATCGGTTCGTATCGTAGACGTTGTATTCGTCCCAAATCTTTTCGAGCTGATGAAGTCTTATGCGAAGCTCGTCCTGCTTTTTACGCGCAACGGCTACTACGAGAGCGTTGGTAACGCTAAGCGGCGCTATAAGCGAGTCGGCAAAGGATGCCATATCGCTTCGCGCAACCAAAAGACTGTCGGCGAAGCTTGCAATAGGCGAGGAGTGACTGTCGGTAAGAGCAATTACCGTAGCGCCCGAGTCCTTTGCAAAGTTTATTGCGGTAATAAGCTTTCTTGAATAGCGGGGGAAGCTTATGGCAACTATCACGTCGCCTTTACTTACGTTCATTATCTGAGCGTATATTTCGTCTGCCGAGCTTGTGTCGAGAAGTCTTACGTTGTCAAAAATCATTCTAAGCGAATGGTTTAGCGAGCTTGCAAGTATAGATGACGAGCCAAGTCCTATAATGTATATGCTTTTTGCCGAAAGAAGCGACTCGACCGATGCGTCAAAGGCATTGCGGTCTATCTCCTCAATCGTGCGCTTAAGCTTGCTTATGTCGGAGTTGAGAACCTTGGAAAGCACGTCGCCGTCGCCGATAAGGCTATTGGTAACGTCCATTCGCTGAAAGGAGGTAAGCTTAATTCTTACTATCTCCTGGAGAGCGTGCTGGAATTCGGGGTAGCCGTCAAATCCAAGCTCAATAGCAAAGCGAACCACCGTCGATTCCGAAACGCTAACCGCAGAGGCAAGCTTTGAAGCGGTCATATACGCTGCCTTGTCGTAGTTTTCGAGTATATATTTAGATATTATTTTCTGACTTTTTGAAAATCGGGAAAAGCTATCCTCGATCTCCTTTAAAAGATTTCGTGGCATATCGGTTTGTCCTTTACGCATAGTTATATATAATACATTATATATTAAAATACGTAAAAAGTCAAGGATTTAAAAGAATTTAAATGTAAAATAAAAAAGCATTGACAAAGCCTTAAAAAGAGTGTATAATATGCAAGAGTTAAATATGGAGGCATAGCTCAGTTGGTTAGAGTACTTGCTTGACATGCAAGGGGTCGCAGATTCGAGTTCTGCTGTCTCCACCAAAAAAGGGCTGCGTTAAATGACGCAGCCCTTTGTTTAATATTAATAGTCGAAGTTTTTTAATAAAGTGAGAATTTTATTGTAAAAAGCAAAAAGCTATTGACATTTTCAAATAAATATGCTAATATAAATATACAAAGGGTACACCGATGACGGTCACTCCTTTCGCAATTAAAAGATAACCGCGAACGTTGTCAGTGTTGGGCGGTTATCTTTTTTCTTTATTTGCGATTTTTTAGAAACGCAATAATTACCATAAGAACTATGATTGCAAGAATTGCATCTGTAGTTATCATATGTAACCGATAGGTACTTTTGAACATTCATAAGCACCAACTCCTTTCGTAAAATTTGCGAAAGGAGCAAAAGATATTATCTCCTTTCGCTTAAAAGACGGCAAAAGGAGCGACCGCCACCGTGGAGGTGTACCCAACGCAGAAAATCTGCGTCTTTTTTATTATATCATGAATTGTCAGGATGTCAAGAAAAAATAAAATATAAATACATTATTCATTAAAATAAAAAGAGAAGCCCCGACGAGGGTTTTCCCTTAAATTATTTTTTATTGTATTCGGGAGGAGCAAGCCCCTCCCCTACCGCATTTTGTTTATGTTTTCGTTGATTGATAATAACATAAAATTTTATTATCGTCGAGTGCACTCGTCACGACTAAAAAACAAACCCATTTTTCAAGATTTTTGAAAGAATAGGGGTGTGGGGAAAGGAAAGCTTCTTTCAAGAAGTTTCCTTTCCCCGCGAAAAAACATAAAACTCCACAATTCCGCTTTTTCTTTGGCACAAGAGGCGCAAAGAAAAAGCTTGGCAAAAAGAAAGCGCCGTTTTTTTATGGGCGCTGCCCAAACCCGCAAGCTTTTGAAAAAGCTTGACCAAAACTTTCACACTTTGGTGCAGTGCGAACATAGTGCGTTCGACCGTCGAGCGTAGGCATTACGACAAAAAATAAAACCCCAGCTTCAAAGTTTTTGAAAGATGGGGTACGGGGGAGAAAAGCGTTTTTTAAAAAGTTTTCTTCCCCGCCTAAAAAACACAAATACTTATTCCTTAGTAATAGCCTTTAATGTTTCCTCGTCGAAGTATTCAAGAGGGTTAACGGCAAGGTCGGAAACAGTCATTTCAAAGTGAAGATGAGGCTCGTCGGCAACCTCTACCATAGCGCTATTACCGACTGTTGCTATAAGCTGACCCGAGCGCACCGAAACACCCTCGGCAATACCCTCGGGCAGATCTGCGCCAAGGTTTTTATAAACGGTTACGCAATTTCCCGAATGCTTAATGGCAACGCAGTAGCCCATAAGGGTATCAACCCAAATTTTAGAAATCGTACCGTCTGCCGCGGCATAAACGGGGGCGTTCTCGGCGGTTTCTATATCAACTCCGAGATGCACACGGTAATCCTGCATAGTGGGTGAGAAGACCTGAAGCTCGGGGTCGTGCTTGTTAGTAAGTGTTCCGCTAACGGGCAGAGCAAAGGACGGAAGCCCCGTGCTTACGTTGGTTGAGGTATTACCCGACGGCTTTTGAGTAACCTTTTCTGTATCGGTAGCCTTTTCGGTATCGGTATTCTTTTCGGTTTCGTCAAGTCTTACGGTAGACTTCTCGGTTTCCTTGGGCTTTTCTACCTCGTTTTCCCTTGAGCGATTTGCAATTACCGCACAAACGGTAATTATAATAAGTGCAAGACAGAGCGCAACGGCGGTTAATATATAGGAACGGCGAAGCCTTTCGTCCTTCATTTTCTCGCCAAAGCTTTCCTTGTTATTAAAAGATGATGGCATTTTGTACTCCTTTTTGTCATTTTTGTCATTGATTTTAGTTGCTTACTTCGGTGTATTCATATTTTTAACCGCAAATTTTACTTTTATGCAGATTTTTTAAAAAAGAGATTTTTAAGCAAAAATCAAGTAAAAATCAAAAAATCTATTGACATATTTGTTTTATTGTGGTAATATAGTATTCAATACTACATTTGATTTTTTATGCTTGGAGGTGTAGAATGCCAAGCTCTGAAAAAAAACACGCTGAGCCCGAGGTTATTTACTATAACGATTTGCTCAACGACGAATTTTCGACAGCACAGATAGAGGCTAAGAGGATAGACGGCTCGTGGAAATATCTGCGAAACCCTGCTCTCTCTTTTTTTTGGTACAGAATAATAGCAACGCCGATAGCGTTTTTTTATACGAAAATTAAATATCGCCACAAAATAGTCGGCAAGGAAAAGCTTACGGGCTTTGAGAAGCAGGGCTATTTCGTTTACGGAAATCACACCCAGATACTTGGCGACCCGCTTATTCCGTCCTTCGTTTGCTTTCCCAAAAAGGCTTATATAATCGTTCACGCAAACAACGTGTCAATGCCTTATCTTGGCAGAGTAACGCCCTATATGGGCGGTCTACCGCTCCCTGACGATATGGCGGCAACGAGAAACTTTACGGCGGCAATCGAAAAGCGCATAAGCGAGGGTGCGGCGGTGTTTATTTATCCCGAGGCGCACATTTGGCCCTACTACACCAAGATACGCCCCTTTGGCGATGCTTCGTTTAGCTATCCGATAAAGCAGGACGTTCCCACGTTTTGCTTCACTAACACATATCAAAAAAAGGGTAAGCGTGCGCATCCGCAGATAGTTACCTATATCGACGGTCCGTTTTATCCCGATAAAAGCTTACCTCTACGCAAGCAGAGAAGGCTTTTGCGCACCGAGGTATATATGGCTATGTGTGAAAGAGCGAAGGCATCTAACGTTGAGTGGATAAAATATATTCCTGCCGACGAGAAGGAAAGCCAAGATAAAAATTAAAAATAAAGAATAAAGAGTAAAGAGAACAGTATATGATAAATATAATGTTTTGCGGCAACGATAAGGTTTTTGACGGAGCGTTGACCTGCGCACTCTCGATTATGAAGCGCAGTAAGCTTTCCAAGCCGCTTAAGTTTTACCTGCTTACCATGGACGTAAGCCACATAAAGCCCGAATATCTGCCTATTTCGGCGGAGCAAACGGCTTTTTTTAACGAGGTAGTAAAGAGATACAACCCCGAAAATTCGGTTGAAAGAATAGACGTAACGAGTCTTTATATGGAGGAGTTTGCGGGCTCGCCAAACGAGAGCGCATATTGCTCTCCTTATACGCTTATCCGTCTGCTTGCCGATAGAGTGGAGGGAATCCCCGATAAAATACTTTATCTTGATATCGACGTAATGTTTAACCGTGACGTTCAGCTATTATATAATATCGACGTTAGCGAGGTCGAGTATGCGGCGGCAAGAGATCACTACGGCAAGTATCTTATCAACCCCAACTACGTAAATGCGGGCGTTATGCTTTGGAATATGAAGAAAATGCGTGAAACAGGACTTTTAATTAAGGCACGTGAGCTTATAAGACAAAAAAAGCTTACCTTTGCCGACCAAAGCGCAATAATTCGCTCGACTACAAGTAAAAAAATGCTTCCGCAAAAATTCAACGATCAAAAGTTTTTGCATAAGCACACCGTTGTGCGTCATTTTTCAAAGCGACTCTTTTGGTTACCGTATCCGCACACCGCAAATATAAAGCAGTGGCATATTGAAAAGGTGCATAAAATATTTAAATACACGCAGTTTGACGATATTCTTAACGAATATACCGAGTTAGTTAAGGAATTTAGGAGTAAATACCCATGTTAGATACAAGTAAAATTCATATTTTTTATGCGTGCGACGATAACTTTGTAAAGTTTACTATGGTATCGTTTGAGTCTATGAAGCAAAACGCTTCACGAGATAAAAGCTACCACGTTCACGTTTTGCATACGAATATAACTCCCGAAACGCAGGCAAGAATGCTTAAGATGGCAGACGATTGCTTTGAGATAACCTTTGATAACGTAAGCGCATACCTTAATGACCTTTGCGAGAGATTGCCGCTTAGAGATTATTATTCGAATACCACATATTACCGTATGTTTATTGCCGATATGTACCCCGAGCTTGACAAGGCAATATACATCGATAGCGATACAGTTGTTACGGGAGATATTTCAAGGCTCTACGATTACGATATAACCGAATATGACGTAGGCGCTTGCCACGAGCAGGCTATGGTTCAAGCAGACGTTTACGGAACGTATGTTGAAAAATGCCTTGGAATAGACAGAAACGCTTATTTTAACGCAGGCATTTTGCTTTTGAACTGCAAAAGATTTCGTGAGAAAAGGGTTCTTGAGGACTTTGTTAGATTGCTTGGAATTTACGACTTCCGCGTAACGCAGGACGAGGATTATCTTAATATCATTTGCCGAGATCACGTTTTGTGGCTGCCGCAGACCTGGAATACCGAGATGTTTGGCGAGCTGCTTTACCCCGTTGAGGAGGCAAATATTATTCACTACATTATGGTGTCAAAGCCTTGGCACTACGAGGATTGCCGTTGCGGAGATGTGTTCTGGAAATATGCAAGTCAAACCGAGGTTTACGGCGAGATAAAGGCAATTCTTGATAACTACACCGACGAGGAAAGAGAAAGAGATGCACGCTCTGCGGATAAGCTTGCCGAGCTTGCAAGAAACGAAACGGTTAGAGAGGATAATTATATGGCAAGAATTTCCGAGGATAGAGCGTCGGATAGAGTTAGAATCGTTGAAAAGATTGCTCAGTTTGAGCGTGAGGGACGCTTTGACGAGGACGTTGAGGACGATCCTCCCGGACGTGAGATAATGCCGGGCGAGGTTGATTACCTTGGCAAAAAGCTTAGAAGCAGAATTCAGTCAAAATTCGCTTATTCACTTGCAAGAAGATATTTAAACAGTATAATTCATAATAAAAAGCTTATTATTAAAGACATAATAGGCATCGAGAATTTTGCAAATTTAAATAGCGGAGCAATTATTACCTGCAATCACTTTAACGCATTCGATAGCTTTGCAATTCAGGTTGCGTATGAAAGCTCGGGACATAAAAAGAGAAAGTTTTATAGAATTATAAGAGAGGGAAACTACACCTCCTTCCCCGGTTTCTTCGGTTATTTAATGCGCCACTGTAATACGCTTCCGCTTTCCTCTAACCCAAGCGCTATGAAGGAGTTTACAAGAGCCACCGATACCCTTCTTAAGGAGGGACATTTCGTGCTTGTTTATCCCGAGCAGAGTATGTGGTGGAACTATAGAAAGCCAAAGCCTGTAAAGCCCGGTGGATTTTACCTTGCGGCAAAGAATAAGCTTCCCGTGCTTCCATGCTTTATTACGATGAAGGATACAAAGCTTATAGGAGAGGACGGATTTCCGATTCAGGAATATACGATTCACGTTTCAGAGCCGATATATCCTAAGGAGGGCGTGAGAACCGGAGTTAATGCCGAGATGATGGCAAACGAGAACTCACGTGTATGGAAGGAAATTTACGAGAGAGAGTACGGAATTCCGCTTAGATACGACGAGGGCGACGAGGAAGCCCCCGAGATAAACTAAGAAATAAATAGAGAAAAAAGGGTTGATGAAGTAAAAAATCAACCCTTTTTGAATCTTTATAGGAAAATAATAAAGATAATTCCGTGTTTTTTAATAAAATACTTGACAAATGCAATAATTTGTGGTAGAATAACGCTTGTGATTTGGAAAAGAGATTTTCAAATTAAAATATGCGCATTACGCATTGTATTGATGGAGGATATTTCGCACAAGTGCGAAGATACCCACACCCTGCGCCTGACAAGCGAGCTTGTCGATCTTTGGGTGGGGTATGCGAAGTGGATTTGTCGAGCTAACGCTCGCCAAGCCGCGTCTTTTAAGCTCCAAGGTATGATGCAACAGTGTGCATCATACCTTGGAGGGATATCGAAGCGGTCATAACGAGGCGGTCTTGAAACCCCACGCAATGCGATTCACTCTGTACCCTCAAAATCCTTGTAATATAAGGAATGTAGGGATTTTCCAAAACACAAAAATTAAATAGTTCTCTCGCGAAATTCTCTCTAAAATACGAGAATCTTCGCAAAAGATATCCACGGAGGGATATCGAAGTGGTCATAACGAGGCGGTCTTGAAATTTGTACTCGTTATTGGAACGTTTATCCCCGAAAACCCTTGATTTATAAGGGATTTTTGGACTTTTACAACTGAATATTTTTGTTTGTTCTCTCCTGTTGTTCTCTCCTTTTTCCAAGGTCTGATTTTGAGTTCAACAGATTGAAATAGACGTGGAGGGTTATCGAAGCGGTCATAACGAGGTGGTCTTGAAAACCATTTGACAGCAATGTCACGTGAGTTCGAATCTCACACCCTCCGCCACCGAGCCTGCAATTTTCGGATTGCAGGCTCTTTTTTCGCCCTCAAATCACGAAATAAAATTCAGCGCGCCACTCATTCCCGAAATCATCGCATCCGCAGAAGTGAGCTTGGAATTGTAGTCCAAGTGAGCATAAATATTTGCCGTTGTACTGAAATCCGAGTGACCGAGCCACTCTTGAATTTGCTTCATCGGCACACCGTTCTTTAACAGCAAGGAAGCGCAGGTGTGACGGAGATCGTGAAATCTAATCTTCCGCATCCCGTTCTTTTCAAGCAAAACTTGGAACGATGTAGTTAAATAGTTCGGTCTGATGATATTGCCCATCTCGTCAACGCAGACGTAATCAAGGAACTCTCTGTTGTAGCACTTGCCGCACACTCTCTTGTATTCCTCTTGCATCTCCCAACGCTGTCTAAGCATGTCGCGGAACTGCGGAACGAGGGGTAAGGTTCTGCGGCTCGACTTGGTTTTCGTCGTGTCAGAAGCCACCTCTACCAACTTGCCGTCCACTTTGCAAGATGTAATCGTGTGCTTGATGGTGATGGTGTTCTGCTGAAAGTCGATAGCATCCCATTTGAGTCCGAGAACCTCGCTACGACGCAACCCGTAGAAAGCAGAGAGCATTACAGGCAATTCCAACTTTGAGCCTTTTACCGCTTCAAAGAGGTCTTGCATTTCTTCCTCGTTGTAGAACGAGCCGTGGTAGTCCGTTCTCTTAGGTCTGTCCACCTTATCTACGGGGTTCGCCACGATAAGGTCTGTCTTAACAGCGTATTTCATCGCTCTGTGAACAACCGCGTGATAATGGATTACCGAGTTTGCGGTCATTTGTTCAAGTAGCCAAAGATAAAACTTTTGAATGTCGTTTGCCGTGACCTCGGAGAGTCGCAAATATCTCGGCTCAAAATACGGAACGATTCTGTTGTTCACGATAGCGGCGTAAGATGCGTAGGTGGTGAGTTTGATGGTGCTTTTAGCGACTTCAAGCCACATTTTCATAAAGTCCGTAAACATCATTTCGCCGGAAGATGGGATAAGCGTATCGGCGGGAAGAATGAAGGTCTTACGGGTTTCCATCAGCATAGCTTCAGCCCTCTTTTTGTTGCCCTTGATTGCAAGCCCCGTGGGTATCCATTTTGTTTGACGCTTGCCGTTGACGGTAAAGTTCAATACCATATAAAAATAACCTTTTTTCTCTTGCAGATGTCCTGCTACCATAATAATTACCTCCTTAATGTAGTAGCACGAATTGGACACTTGCCGTTGACCACCCTTATTATACCACGGTGCGCTGCAAATGTCCAATGTGCGAATTTTTATTTTATGCCTTTGCAATATTGATTTTCAAAAAAGAAAGCAGATGTACCTTCGGAACACGGTACGATCTGCCGACCTTCATATTTTGGATAGTGCCGTTTTTCAGCATTTTATAAACGGTCTTGGTGCTTACGCCGAGAGCCACGCTCGTTTCCTCCACGCTCATTATTTCGGGATAGTCCTTCAGTACCGTCTGATATACTTCTTTGAAATTCATTCTTTATCTCCTTTCGTTGGGATTATATTTCTTGTAGTGGTTATGTTTGGTTTTCGTTTTCATAATC
>JAZRAJ010000076.1:0-2511 GCA_045634485.1 Eubacteriales bacterium
ACTACACAATAATCGGGCTTTAATGCAGCTATTTGGCGTTCTATTATATTAGCCATACCATACACAGCGTTAGTATAAAGACCGTTTTTGTTGGTAAGCAGTCTTATCCCGTAAAATGCTCTGTTCAATATACTGTTTCCATCTATAACAAGAAGCTTTTTCATATTTTACACTCCATTTTTAAAAAAGCTATCCCACCAAGGCCGCTTTGCCAAGCAAGATAGCTTTAATTTAGTATTTATAAAATTATTTCTTCAACTCGTGCTCAAGCCAAAGAATTCCGAGGTCAAACGCCTCAAAGAGTCCCTTCTCGGAGCCCTGACGCAAAATATTAGTTTGATTTTTACTGTCAACAACCTGAATAAATATATTGTCGGGAAGGTCCTTGCCGTCTACCTTTTTGTAGGAAAGAATTTCGAGAATAAGAATGCACTTATCATTCATATCTCCGTAGCATATAGTATCTCCCTCACGAACCAACGGTCTGCCCTTATATTCAAGATATTTACCCTCTACAAGCTTAATTTCTGCCATATCTATATTTCCTTTCGTAAATCTAATTATATATCCTAATAATTATAACATGCAATAAGCAAAAAGTCAAGGAATTATGCTCACTTTATTATAAAAGCATTTTTTCGGTACGCCTCACCCATAGAAAATGCATTTTTTGCCGCTAAGGAGAAGAGTGCGTTAAGCCTTTCCTCTGCCGCAAATTGCGCACTGTTGCGAGGCACGTCGGCAGGCTTTGTTACCACCGAAATAGCGTTTTTATTACCTTTTCGAGCACTTGACAATAGCGCTCTGCCGCCATCGCTTGCGCCCAACAAATAAAGATACTCGGGGGACTCCGAAAGAAGCTCTCGCTTGACCTTAGCAAGACTAAAAAGTATCGCTCTTGAAAGCTTTGCATCGGTGTAGCGCTTGGTTTTTACCGCCTCCCAAAAGCCCTTAATATCAGCGTTTTCTCTTGCCGCAGAGCATATTCTCTCGGCAACGCCTCCGTCGCATTCGACGTACTGTGAAAGCTCGCTCGCATCCGAAAGCCTAAGGTGCAAAAGCAACGCACGCTCGACGTTTGATATATCGGTAATAAGTCCGTTATCAAGAGCCGTTTTGATAGGCTCGTCGATGTATTTTTCGGCGCTATCGCTCCCCTCTCTTATAGCCTCTCTGATGGCGCTTGCAGACGGTAGCATACCCTCCTGAATATTATTCTCACGGTAGGCGCTTCCCATTCTGCGAACGGTGTAAGGCACAAGGCTCGCTCCGCATTTTTTTATTGCCTTGATATACTCGACGCCAAGGATATCGTTTGAGGAAAGGCTTCCGCCAATATAGCCCTCAAGCAGAGAAAAATACGCCGCTGCCGCACCCTCTCCACTTCTTTTTCTATTCTCAAGAGCATCACGAAAATCCTTTGTTAACGCAACGTCTGCGGCTTTTTTTAATAGGTCGATATCCCCACACTCCGAGCCAAAAATAATAGCGTCGCAATACGGCATAAGTGCCCTCACTCCCGCTGTGGCAAAATACTCTGCGCTTGATGCCGACCAAGGAAACGGAAGCTCCAAAGCAAGGTCGGCTCCGTTCTCTATAGCGCTTCTCGCCCTTATATATTTGTCGGTTAAGGCAAGCTCGCCTCTTTGAACCGCATTTCCGCTCATAGCGCATACTATATTTTTTGCCCCAAGAGCACGAGCCGAGTTAAAAAGATGCTTATGCCCTGCGTGAAAGGGATTAAATTCACATATTATTCCAAAATTCATAAAATTACTTCCTTAAAAATTAAAAATGCTATTGAAAAATCTCTATTTATATTGTATAATTATTGTAATTATATTTTTTATATACTATGGAGGTATAAAATAATGAATATTCTTGTTATCAATGCCGGCTCAAGCTCGCTTAAGTACCAGCTTATTAACACAGAAACCGAGGTAGCCTACGCAAAGGGTCTTTGCGAAAGAATCGGAAACACCGGCTCGGCTATCACACACAAAAACCTTATCAAGGGCACAAGCTTCCAAAACAAGGTTGATTTTGCTACACACGCAGATGCAATGAAGGCAGTTATCTCTGCTCTCACCGACGCTGAGTTTGGATGCATTACAAGCATGGATGAAATCGACGCTATCGGTCACCGTGTGGTTCACGGCGGTCCTTACTTTAGCGATGCAACCCTCGTTACTCCCGAGGTTATGGAAAAGCTTAAGCTTTGCGAAATCTTTGCACCTCTTCACACAGGTCCTCACATCACGGGTATCAACGCTTGCGGCGAAATTATGCCCGGCAAGCCCCAGGTTCTTATATTTGACACCGCATTCCACAAAACAATGGCTCCCGATGCGTACACCTACGCTCTTCCCTATGAGCTTTGCGAAAAGTACAGCATCCGTCGCTACGGCGCACACGGAACCTCCCACCGCTTTGTAAGCGAGGAAATGGCAAAGCTTTTGGATAAGCCCGTTGAGGAAACCAAGATAGTTACCTGCCACATCGGAAAAAGTC
>JAZRAJ010000077.1:0-9761 GCA_045634485.1 Eubacteriales bacterium
TCGAATGCATTTTCGTACGCCGTGTAGGACTCTGCGGTGTACTTATCGTCGGTGTTCTTTATCTTGGAGCCCAAAACGGTCAAAAGCTCGGACTTCTTACTCAAGGTAACGTCTGCAACGGTAACGAGCTTGCCCTCTGCAGCCCTCTTAAGGTCGGCAACGCTTATCTCGTTAAGCTCTGCGATATTAGCCGCAGTGGTTATTGCAGAATAGATTTCGTCATATGCAGCAGAGTATGCAGCATAGGACTCTGCGGAGTAGGTATTGCCCGTGTTGGTTATCTTTGTGCCAAGAGCCTCGATATAAGTAGCTCTCTTAGCGGTAAGCTCATCAGACTCCTTGGTAAGAACAACGTCGCCTGCGGGAGCGCTAAAGGTAAGGAAGCCGTTTGAAGCGGTTGCGGTGCAAACGTACTTACCGTTAACCGTAACTCTCCAGTTGCCTGCCGCCAAGCCGTCTACGTAGTACTTCATCGAGCTATTACCCTTGGTTGTAAAGGAAATATCATTTGAAAGATAGTTCGAAGATGTCTTGATATTTCTCTTAGCGAAGATTGCCGCAACGCTTCCGTTAAATACTCCACCCTCAACGTCGCCTGCCGTAAGAGCGTTGGTTGAAACGTTGGTTATAGGCTTGGTTTCGTAGTAAGTGGTGTTGCCCTTATCGGTTACGTAGATAGAATTGAATATCTTGTGGCTTGGCGCACCGCTAATGCTTATTTCAACGCGTCCCCACTTCTTATCGTCATAGTTGTTCGTTGTGGGAATCTGTATTCCGTTTACCGAATAATTTTTTGACTCCGTTGAGCTATACGTACCGTCAACGTTGGTTCTTCCGCCAATGCCTGTAAAGGTTACTCCCTCGGTAAGGCAGGTAAGAACGAGTCTACCGTTGCCGTTTTCGGTTGTAACGGTCTGCTTGGTTCTATTAATTATCGGAGCATCGGGAGAGCAGATTTGGAGCAAATATTTCTTAATAAAGTTTTGCTTTGCCGTGGTTATGGTATCATAGGTAAAGAATACCATTGGAACATCCTCGTTACCGGTGTAAACCGTAAGCATTCTTCTTCCGGTAAAGCTACTATCGGTAGTATTCTCGGAATAAGCATTTGTAAGGTTACCCGAAATATACGCATACTCGGGCTGAGTCTTTGCCGAATCAAAGTATCCGTGGCTTCTGCCGATTACCTTACCCATCAAATAATCAGTTGAAAGGAGGTCGGAGTATCTGTCGTTAAGCACGGAGGGCTTCTTTTGGCTACCCGAATAATACTTAACCTTAGGATCGGTTGAGCTTGTGTCGACCTTAGAGGGATCGACGATAAGCAAGCCGTTATGAGAAACGGTTGCCTGATGGTAATACTTGGTATGGTTTGAAGTCGACTGATTGTAAACACCGCCGTCAGCAGTAAGCATACCCTTATAGTAAATCATGAACGTACCCGAGTCCATATGCTCGTGTCCGCCTGCGTTTCTCTCCTTTATCTTCATAAAGACGTTTGCAGAGCTTGAATCGTTCCACGACTGATGCACAATGTACTGTCCAACGGGAGAGCCGTTGTACTGAATGAGCGACATTCCCTCGTATCTATCTGCGGCAGGCTGAATATCCGACATACCGCAAAGCGCTACATACATAGCCGAGGTAATCTCAATACTGTCGTTCTTAAAGGAATGCGTCGGAAGCATCGATCTTGCCTGAGCAAGCATAGCCTCGTCGGCAAAGAGATATGCCGAAATATAAGACAAGGTCTTAAGCTTGTAAGCCTTCTTTGTAGAATAGGTTCCGTCGCCGTCGGAGAATATCTCTCCGGGTGCGCACTCATATCCCAAAAAGCTTCTTATAGTCTTATCAAGGTTTTCATAGGGCTGACTTCCGGTTGCGGTTTGAAGCATCCATGCAGAGTACATATCAGCCAAGTGTCTACCGTAAATGTAAACGCCTGTTCCCTGATGCGAAATGCCCGACTTGAAGTAATAGTTTCTAACAGGTACAAGCTCGGAGTAAACGAGCGCACCGATGTAATCGTACCAAGAGTTGTTATCGCCGTAGAATGCGATTGCCGCAGAGAGGAAGTCACGAAGAATCTCACGCTCTGCGCCCGAGCCCGCTATTGCGTTGTAATCGGAGGGCGGGAAGTCAACCGTCATCTTACGCTTGTGTATTTCCGCACTTGTGTAGGAGGGGTCGCCGCAATAGCCCTTTGCGGTCTTGTTTTCAACGCCCGCTATAAGTTGACGCTTATCGTTGGGAGAGAGAAGATCATAGCACCAGTCGTAAACGAGTGCCGCGGTAAACATTGTGTTACCGTACTGACGCTCCTGACAGCTGTTGATATACTGAATATCAAGAGTTCTCAAAAATTGCTTCATATAATAGATAGCCTGACGGCCGTAAAGCTCGTGACCGTCAACGAGATAACCGAGAGCCTTTATTTGAATAAGCTCAAGAATGGTATCGTCGTAGTTGTGTTTACCCTTTATATCGTTAAAGTCTGTGGTTGCCTTACCAAGAACACCGTCGTTTGCGGGTACCGTGTCAAGTAACTCAAAGAAGCGTTTGTTGGTGGGGTTATCCCCCTCGAGCGCCTTCTTAACAGTGGGTAAGGTTTCCTTCGTAACCAAAAGACGGGGGTGATCGGTTCTAAGCTCGGGAACCTCTGCCGTCCAGGACGAATCGGGAGTTCCGATATTCGATGTAGCAGTTCCAAGGCTGTAGCCCGACTCCTTATTGGTTATTTTATCTCGGAGTGATTCATACTTAGGCATGAATTCGGCAAGAAGTGCATCATTTGTTGCCATCTTATCCGAATCATCGCTTGAGTAAACTCTATCAACTGTCGATTGTGCGCTTGCGGTAGCGGCTTCTGCTACTATGCAGGGCACAACGGTTGAAGCAAGCATAATAACAAGCATCAAAGCAGAAAATAATCTTAAGGTTATTTTCACAGCTTCTGTTTCTCCTTTATTTATTCTTATCTATAATTTACCATTATTTATTATAACATATTTTTTATACCTATAGCAAACATAAAAAATTAATCGAGCAAGCTTTCATCCACAAGTGCGATATACGGTAAATTTCTATAATATTCAAGATAATCTAAACCAAAGCCGATAACAAACTCATTTTGTATATCTATACCCACGTATTTTGCCTCGTAGGGTACCTTTCTGCCCTCCTTTTTATCAAGCAAGCAGCAAAGCTCAATAGATGCCGCACCTCTATCCTCAAGCAAGGTCATAACCTTTGTAATAGTCTGGGCGGTATCGAGGATATCGTCAACTATCAAAACGTGCTTATCCTTAATATCGGTAACTATATCACGCTTCAATTCAACAAAGTTACTGGAAACAGTACCGTGATAGGATTTAGCCTGCATAAAATCCATAACCATCGGAATTTTAATATGCTTTACAAGCTCCATCATAAACGGCATAGCGCCAACGAGCATACCAACAAGCACGAGGTCCTTACCCTCATAATCTCTTGATATCTTCTCGCCTAACATTTTTGATGCCGCAACGATTTCCTCCTCGGAAACCAAAACCTCTTTAACAATATTGTCGTACTTAATCTCCATACCGTCCTCCTAAAATTTGCTGTTGGAATTGAAAGCCACGCTCACAATTACATTCATTATACCATATTTTCTTTAAATCTTCAATATTTTTTAAAAAATGAGAATTATTTTTTATTGTATTCGGGAGGGGAAACCCCCATAGGTAGGAACAAGCCCCTACCCTACCGCATATTATCATTGTTTGGCGGTAGGGGCGACCTGCGGTCGCCCGCGTAAAGCCATATAATCCTCAACACTTCTTTTTCTTTAACAGGGCGAACACATTACTCTCAACCGTCGAGCTTGCTATGTAAACCAAAAGCTTCCCTTTCGGGAAGTTTTTTGGCGTTACCTTTTTTTCAAAAAAGGTAACAAATCTTTTAAACACAAACTAATAAAAATGGGGCTACTCGCCCCAAGCCCTCGCCACCTTTTTCAAAAGGTGGACGAAAACTTTCCCACTTTAGTACAGTGTGAACACACCACTCTCAACTGTCGAGCTTGCTATGTAAACCAAAAGTTTCCCTTTCAGGAAGTTTTTTGGCGTTACCTTTTTTTCAAAAAAGGTAACAAATCTTTTAAACACAAACTAACTAAAAATGGCTAAGCCTCACGGCTTAGCCATTTAATATTTAATTATTTACTTTCTTTTTCTCTTTCTCGTTGCAACTGCTCCGATTGCGCCTACCGTAATAATTGTCGAAATTGCGATGCTTGATCCGCATCCCGAATTATCTATTGCGGGCTCATCTACATCGTTATTTGCATCGGTGGCGGGGGCTTCGGTTGCCTTATCGGTTTCGTCTGCCTTATCGGTCTTCTTAGTCTTTTCGATATCCGCAATAGCGCTTACAAGGCTCTCGCAAACGATATCAATCCACTCCTGCGTAGAGGTTTCGTCGGCAAGAATAGCCTTTGCCTCATCAAGAGTATTAGTGAAGGCCTCCCAATCCTTTGCACTTGCAGAATAATCTGCCTTCTTCATTCCCTCTGCCTTTGCAATAGCATCGGTAAGGTCGTCGGTGTTTATGGGTGCTTCCTTAGGAACTGCAATAATAACTGCGTTTGCAACCTTTCTACCGTTAGGCTGATTTTCTCCCGCATACGCCGTTACAAGCTCGTCACCCTGACGGATAACCATTGTGGAGGATCCACCGCCGTCAAGCAAGAATGCGTTTACGCATCCAAGAGCCTTAAGCTGAGATGCTATCTCAACGTAGGTTGCGCCCCACTTGCCCTCGTTAGACTTATCAATGGTCATCATAACGCACTCGCCGTTTGCCTTAAAGCCAATTGCGGTTCTCGGCTTCCAGCACATAGGATAATCGTAAAGGTCCTCGGTCCACTTTTCATCTCTTGACTTGCTCGAGCCGCAATCGCAGTAGTAATCTGCAGCTTCCTTGTATCCGCTGCTGCTTCCACCCTTAAGACTGTGGTGGTATCTTGAATACATATTTTCAAAAAGAATGTTTCCGTCCGCCATAAGCTGCTGCTTAAAGCCTACCGCATTACTTACGTTCTCCCAAGCGCCCTGAAGGGTTCTTTGGCACTCAACGTACGCACCAATTACGAGCTTTGGCGCTTGAGTATCGTTTGCAACCGCAATATACGCCTTGCCTGCCTCGGGCTTCATATTCTTTGTACCGTCGATAATCTCGGTAATCTTACCGTATGCGTAGTAGTAAGCATCGGTGCGAGCCTCTTGGTTGTGAGAGCCTGTATCCTTACGGTACTTTTCAAGCTCAACAACGTAAACCTTTTTGCCATCGTAATTACCCTTGCCGTAATCCGACGTGGTAAAGGATATCTCGGTGGCTGTGGGTGCGTTAGCGAGAGAAGATGCGTAGCTTACCTCTATCTTAGACTCGTCTGCGCTATACACTCTAACCTGGTACGCACCGTTGAACTTATACTCAACTCCGTAGCCCGCAGACTTATACGCCGCGCCGACGGTGTGATATACAACCGTGCCGGTGTTTGCGTTAACTCCAACCATTCCGCGACCGGTCATATCGCTAAGAAGATACGCCTTAAGCATATGTCCGTCCTGAATCATAGGCTCCTCGGGCTCGCCCGTAGCGGTATTAAAAAAGTCGCCGTTTACCGCCGCAAGAACCTGATAGTCAGGGTGTGACGCCTCAAACGCCTTTGCGATGTCAAGCGTGTTCATTAATCCGTACTTTAACTTATTGTCACTCTCTGCGGCGTAAACGAAGAATTTTGCATCCTTGGTTCCAACCGCAACGTGGGTGGTGTAGGACTGAACTCTGTCTGCCTCGTTTTGCATAAGAGAGGTAACGGTTGCCTTATAATAATTTGCCTTGCCTCTGCCGAGAACCTTGGTGGCGTCTATCTTAACGTCCTGAATAGTTCCCTTCTCATAGGAATAGGGTCCCGATGTAATAGCCGCACTTGAGGGTATTACCGCAAGAAGCATTGCGTAAAGCAGCAAAAGCGTTACGCCTAAGCTAATAAATCTTTTCATTTTTCTTCTCCTAAAAAATAATAGCTTTATTTTTACCGCATGGTTTAGCGGTTTTATACAGTATAGCACACTTTTTGCAACTTTTCAATAGATATTTTGTTAAGAATTATCTACGCCACAAAAATAATCCAAAATATTTTTTAAAAAAACGTGACTCGGTCACAGATTATTTTTTGCCTCGGTGGTAAAATATAAATGTAAAGAACAATTGACAGGAGGAAAAAATATATGAAGCCTATCGTAATCGGTAAAAACAATTTTGAAGAAATAAAAAATAGCAGCAAAGCGGTGCTTATAGATTTTTACGCAAATTGGTGCGGTCCTTGCAAAATGCTTTCTCCAATTATTGACGAGATTGCAGAGGAGCGTGACGATATAATCGTTGGTAAGGTAAATGTTGACAGTGAGCCTGAGCTTGCAGAAAGCTTTGGCGTGTTCAGTATTCCAACGCTCGTTATCCTTAAGGACGGCAAGGTGGCGCATCAATCGGCAGGGGCTCGCCCCAAGGCGCAGATACTTGCGCTCTTAGAGGGTTAATTCTCTAATCCTCTTTTTATCAAGAAGCTTGATGCCTCCTCGCGACACCTCAACCAAGCCCTCGCTTGAAAAATATTTAAGCATACGTGAAACCACCTCGCGAGCAGAGCCCGTATATTTGGCTATCTGCTCGTGAGTTAGCGTGATAACGTCACTTCCACGCTTTGAGGATTCGTCGATTAAGAATATTGCAAGTCGCTTATCCATGCTCATAAATAAAATTTGTTGCATTACCCACATAACATCGGAAAATCTTGAAAGAGCAGCTTCAAGCGCAAAGATTTTTACCTCGGACATTCTGCGAGAAAGGTCCTCAAAAATGCACCCGCCGATAACCACGCAATCGCTGTTCTCCTCGGAGTCAACGAAAACGTCAAAGGTAACGGTTTCAAGCACGCAGGATGCCGAGAGCATACACATCTCGCCCGGAAAGATGCGATAAAGAGTTATTTCCTTTCCATCCTCGGAGAGTATGTAGAGTCGCAGGCTACCCGTTTTAACGAGTATAACGCCCGTGCATTCGTTGCCGTCGTGTATGTTGGTTCCCTTTTTAAAATGAACCTCGTGCGCAGTTCGGCACATCGTTTCCTTATCTATTTCAGAAAGCCTCTCCCAAAAAGGAAAGGTCTTTTTAAAAAGAGATACAAGCTCTTGGTTATTCATATTATTCATTTTAATTAAACCTCAAAAAACTTATTGACTTATAAAAAAATAAATGTTATAATATATATAAGTAATTTTACCATATTTTTCTTTTTGAGTCAATATGCGAATTTAGTGATTTAGTCACTGAAATAAAGAAATTTATTCTGTATAATATATACAGTAAGTAAATAAAAATAATATTACATATAAAAAAGGAGAACAGAATTATGAAATTTAAGTGCAAGGTTTGCGGATACGTTCACGAGGGTGCTATGGATGCAGATTTCAAGTGCCCCGTTTGCAAGGTTGGCGCAGATAAGTTTGAGGCAGAGGTTGTAAAGAACCCCTATGCGGGAACAAAGACCGAGCAAACCCTTTGGGCTGCATTTGCAGGCGAATCACAGGCAAGAAATAAATATACATACTTTGCATCCGTTGCAAAGAAGGCAGGATACGAGCAGATCGCTGCTATATTCCTCCAGACCGCAGAAAACGAGAAGGAGCACGCAAAGCTTTGGTTCAAGGCTCTTGGCGAGCTTGGTAACACCGCAGAGAACCTTCTCCACGCAGCAGAGGGAGAGAACTACGAGTGGACCGATATGTACGATCAGTTTGCTAAAGATGCAGAGGCAGAGGGCTTCTACGAGCTTGCGGCACAGTTCCGTGGCGTAGCGGCTGTTGAAAAGGCTCACGAGGAGAGATACCGTGCGCTTCTTACCAACGTTGAAACCAAGGCAGTATTTGAGAAGAGCGGAATCGTTATGTGGGAATGCCGCAACTGCGGACACCTCGTTCTCAGCGCAAGCGCTCCCGAGAAGTGCCCTGTTTGCAACCATCCTCAGGCTTACTTTGAGATCAGAAAAGAAAATTATTAATTAATATTTTCAATTACAACGGCTCCCTTGTTTATCGAGGGAGCCGGTTTGGTATACAAATGAATAATGAAGTCGCTTCGCTGATGAAGAATGAATAATGAATAATTTCGGTAAATTTTCGTAAACGAAAATTAATTTTTATTGTATTCGGGAGGAGCAAGCCCCTCCCCTACCGCAAAATAATGATAATATGCGGTAAGGGCGAACTGTGTTCGCAAGCATAAAACCATACAATCCACAATACCGCTTTTTCTTTGGCACAAGAGGCGCAAAGAAAAAGCTTGGCAAAAAGAAAACGCCGTTTTTATGGGCTCTGCCCAAACCCGTTCGCTTTTTAAAAAAAGCGAAACCAAAAACTTACTACTCGGGTGCAGTGTGAACATAGCACATTTAACCGTCGAGCGCACTATGTTAAGCAAAAAAATCTCGGCTATAAACTAACTACCACTAAAGGAGAAATTATGAGTCACATATACGACGTAATAATAATTGGAGGAGGACCTGCGGGATACACCTCGGCGCTTTATACCGCACGCGCAGGACTTGATACTCTCGTTATAGAAAAAATGTCTGCGGGAGGTCAAATGACTCTTACTGGAGATATCGAAAATTACCCCGGATTTAACGAGGGCATCGACGGCTTTACGCTTGCTATGAATATGCAATCTGGTGCAGAGCGCTTTGGCGCTAAAACCGAGTACGCCGAGGTAAAATCAATTAATCTCACAAGCTTTTCAAAGGAAATAACAACGGATAGTGCAACCTATTACGCAAAAGCGGTTATTTTGGCTATGGGCGCCTCGCCTCGCAAGCTTGGAATTAACGGAGAGGAAGAGCTTACAAGCCGAGGAGTTCATTATTGCGCTCACTGTGACGGCAGATTTTACAAGGATAAAACTGTAATCGTGGTCGGCGGTGGAAACTCTGCGGTATCCGATGCGCTCTATCTCTCGCGTATTGCAAAAAAGGTTATTCTCGTTCATCGACGTGACACGCTACGTGCAACGAAAATTTATCACGAGCCACTCAAAAACGCATCAAACGTGGAATTTATTTGGAATTCGCAGATATCGTCAATCATTGCCGACAATCGCGTTAACGGCGTGACTGTAAAAAACACCGTTACAGGCGAGGAATCAAGGCTTGATTGCAACGCTATCTTTGTAAGCATCGGCAGACGTCCCGACACCGATATCGTAAAAGGCGTTATTGCTCTTGACGAAAACGGCTATATACTTGCCGACGAAAGCACCAAAACCTCGCTTGACGGCGTATTTGCCGCAGGCGACGTTAGAGCAAAGGCTCTTAGGCAGATAGTGACCGCCGCCTCTGACGGTGCCGTCGCCGCTCATTTTGCGGAGGAATATATCTCAACGTTGGGATAATTTATGTATTTTTTATATTTTTTATGTGGGAAAAACTTTCTTTGGAAGAAAGCTTTTCCCCATACCCCTTTCGAAGAACTTCTGAAAGGGGATTTGTTTTTTTGTTTTAATTATGCGCTCAACGATTGAATGTGGTGTGTTCGCACCGCACCAATACAGGAAAGTTTTGGTCTTTTGATTGTTAAATCCCAATGCCATCGGGAAAAAATAACAAATTTCAACTAAACAATGAACGATACAGGGATGTCGGCACTGCCGACTTTTCAAAAGCT
>JAZRAJ010000078.1:0-20146 GCA_045634485.1 Eubacteriales bacterium
AAATGAAACAGTTATAAGGTAGAAATCCTTACGGATTTCATTTTAATCGGACTTTTTTTACCGCCGTTTTGGGGGCTCGACGTATGTAAATACGCCTCACGCCCCCAAGAACGACGCTTCTTGCCTAAATCTGCCTAGCCCCTCCATGGGCTGACTCAAATTCAAAAGCTCGCATTTAAGATAACCCTTTAGTTTTTCTTGACTTTTTAATAAAACTGTGATACAATAAACGAGTTAAAGAATATTTTTTAAAAAAGAGAGAAAACAACGTGAAAAAATACAGAATAATCGACTCACACTGTCACATATACCCCGATAAAATAGCCGAAAAGGCGGCGGCAAGCACGGGTAGGTTTTACGATCTTCCCGCATCGCTTGACGGAAAAATTTCCACCCTGCTCGAGCATGGAAAAAAAGCGGGAATAGAGCATTTTATCGTTCAATCGGTTGCAACCACTCCTAAGCAGGTTTCAAGCATAAATCACTTTATTTGCGACTCGGTTGCCGCAAGCGACGGTCATTTTACAGGCCTTGGAACTCTCCACCCCGATAGTGAGGATATGGAGGCAGACGTAAACGAGATAATTGCCTTAGGATTAAAGGGAGTTAAGCTTCACCCCGATATACAAGGAGTTGCAATTGACGACCCGAGAATGCACAAAATCTACGCTCTTTGCGAGGGCAGACTTCCGATGCTACTTCACACGGGAGATTACCGCTATGACCTTTCAAACCCCAACCGAGTAATACCGATACTTGAGCAATACCCCGACCTCACGGTTATCGGCGCTCACTTTGGAGGTTGGTCGATTTGGGAGGAGGCAACCGAAAAGCTTTGCAAATATAAAAACTTTTTGGTTGATTGCTCCTCATCCCTCTACGCAATATCTCCCGAAACCGCAAAAAATCTTATCCACATTTACGGTGTTGAGCGAGTGCTATTTGGTACGGACTACCCCTTGTGGTGCCCCGAGGACGAGATTGAGCGATTTATGAAAATAGACCTCACCGAAGAAGAACGTGAGGCTATATTCTATAATAACGCCGCAAAATTGTTTTTTAAATAAAAAACACCGCTTTATTCTCGATAAACGATAGTAAAGCGGTGTTTTATTATATTTATCAATATTCATTAATATTTTCCCATTTTATCCAATTTAATATTGAAAACTGCACAAAAATATGTTATAATAAATAAAATAACTTCAAATTTCTACGAAACGGAGAAGCATATGAAGCTTGATACAAAAAGAACCTTTCTTGTCGGCTTTGCCTTTCTTGCTATAACGGCATTTTGGCAGATGTACGACGGACTTATTCCGAAGATGCTTAACGACACCTTTAATCTTAGTCCAACCCTCTCGGGTGTTATTATGGCGGCTGACAACGTCTTAGCTCTATTTCTACTTCCCCTGTTTGGTCGTATTTCCGACCGTTGCGATACAAAAATAGGCAAGCGCCGTCCGTTTATTATCGTGGGTATGATTCTTACGCTTATAATAATGATATGGATACCGATTATCGACAACGCATATTTCGCAGCTCCCTCAAGCACTCTAAAGATACTCTTTATCGGTGTTTTGGCAATGCTGCTTATAACCATGGCTCTTTATAGAAGCCCTGCCGTGGCTCTTATGCCCGATATCACTCCCAAGCCCTTACGTAGCAAGGCTAACGCTATTATCAACCTTATGGGTGCGGTTGGCGGTGTACTTTATCTCTTATTTACCTCGATTATGTACCCCAACAGTAAAACTGCAGGTCTTGAGCACGTTAACTACGTACCGCTTTTCATAGCGGTTATGGCGGTTATTCTTATATCGCTTGCTATGATAATATTCTTCGTAAACGAGCCAAAGCTTGCTAAAAAGCAGCAGGAATATGAGGCGGCTCACCCCGAGGAATGTCTTACCGAAACAGATGAAAACAACAAGGCTACTATGCCAAAGCCCGTAAAGAGAAGTCTTATCTTTCTTCTCCTCTCGGTTGCCTTTTGGTACATTGGCTATAACGGAATTTCCACCTTCTTTACCACCTTTACCGAGGAGGTTTGGGGCGTTGGAATCGGTGGAGCATCGCTCTGCCTTACAATTGCAACCGCCGCGGCAATAGTTTGCTACATTCCCGCAGGTATTCTTGCAAGCAAGATAGGACGAAAGAAAACCATTATTGCGGGTGTTCTCCTTCTTGCTCTCAGCTTCCTTATTGGATTTATCTACACCCTATTCATAAGCTTCTTCCACCCTGCTCTTTACGTTCTCTTCGCCTTCGTTGGAATTGCTTGGGCTACCATAAACGTAAACAGCTTTCCTATGGTTGTCGAAATGTGCCACGGAAGCGACATTGGCAAATTCACAGGTCTTTACTACACCTTTAGTATGGCGGCACAGATAGTTACCCCCATTGTTGCGGGCTTCTTAATTGAGAAGATTGACTTCAAGGTTCTCTTCCTCTACTCCGCAATATTCGTATTCCTCTCCTTTGTTACTATGTGCTTCGTTATGCACGGCGACACAAAAATCGAACGCAAGAAGGGTCTTGAAGCCTTTGACGTTGACGTTGATTAAGTAGATAGCTTGTGTTAAGTATTTTTCGTTACTTTTTTGAAAAAAAGTAACACAAAAAACTTTCTAAAAGAAAAGCTTTTACTAATTTTAAAAGTAATTACGCTCGACCGATGTTAAACAAAGGTCGAGCGTTTTTTATATATCAAAAAAGACTTATGACGAGCATTCATCATAAGTCTTTTTATTATTAATTAATTTTACTCATTAATTACCTTAAGGAGCAATTCACGAAGCACCTGCGGGTCACAGTTACCGCGGAGGTCCTTCATACATCTGCCAAAAAGTGCCATAAGAGCCTTCTCCTTACCGCCCTTGTAATCACTTACCGTCTTAGGGTCGGAAGCAACAACGGCACGAACTATCTCCTCGATCTTACCTGTATCGTTAGAAACGATATAGCCGTTAGCCTCAGCATAGCTTGCGGGGTCGATATCCTCGTCAAACATAGCCTCAAGTATCTTCTTTGCGTTTGCGTGACCAACCTTACCGTCGGCAACAAGCTTTATAAGCTGACCAAGCGCTGTGCCGTTGATATTCAACATATCTGCGGTAAGCTGCTTACGGTTAAGAATGTTCATACAGTTGGAAATAATCCAGTTAGCCGACTCCTTTGCAAGTCCCGTAACCTCGTACGCCGCCTCAAAGCAATCGCAAAGCGCACGGCTCTGAGTAAGAATATCGGCATCGTACTCGCCAAGACCAAGCTCGGAGATATAGCGTGCCTTCTTAGCCGCGGGAAGCTCGGGGAGAGATTTTTCAATTCTCTCGTACCACTCGTCGTCGATAAATATAGGCATTACGTTAGGATCGGGGAAATAACGGTAATCTCCCGCCGTTTCCTTATTACGCATAGCGAAGCTCATACCCTTAATATCATCCCAACGGCGAGTTTCCTGCACCAATTCCTCGGTGCCGTTCTCGATAGCGTCGATATGTCTTGCGGTTTCGTAAGCGATTGCACGCTCGATAGCCGAAATCGAGTTCATATTCTTCATCTCGGTTCTAACACCAAGCTTATCGCTACCAACGGGGCGTACCGAAAGGTTAACGTCGCAACGCATAGAGCCCTGCTCCATACGGCACTCGGAAACCTTTGCAAAGCGGAGAAGCGAGCGAAGCTGCTCAAGGTAAGCAACTACCTCCTCTGCACTGCTTAAATCGGGCTGGCTTACGATTTCAATAAGCGGAACGGAGGTACGGTTGAAGTCAACGAGCGTTGTATCGGTCCAATCATCGTGAACGAGCTTACCTGCATCCTCCTCCATATGAATCTGCTTAATTCTTACGAATTTTTCGCCCTTGGAGGTTTCTATTCTAACCTTACCGTTTACCGCAACGGGAGAAAACCACTGTGTTGTCTGGTACGAGCCGGGAAGGTCGGGGTAATAATAGCTCTTTTTATCAAAGGTGGTAATGCGGTTAATATCGCAATTAAGCATCATTCCCGCAGTAATTCCAAGGTCAACAACTCGCTTGTTTACAACGGGGAGCATACCGGGCATACCGCAGCAAGCGGGACACACGTGGTCGTTTTGCTCGCCACCGAATTTTGCCGAGCAGGAGCAGAAAATTTTTGAGTTTGTTGCCATTTCTATATGGACCTCAAGTCCAATGACTGTTTCATACTGTGCCATTTTATCTGCCCTCCCCTTCATATTTTTTTGCAAGGTCAAGGAGCGCATTCTCGGAGAATGCAGGACCTACTATTTGAACTCCACCGAACACGAGTGCGGGAAGTCCGCTTATAGATGCGGGAGCAATATAGCTCGCCTCATCAAAGCTTACATACTTATTTGCCTTAACGTCAGCCTCGGTGTAAGCCGTTTTTGAGCATACAGGCATAAGAACTGCGCCGTAGCTTGCAAATATCTCTGCAAAGCGCTCACAAATAACACGGCGAATTCTCAACGCCTTATCGTAAACCGGCATATAATTTTCGGTTGAAAGCGCCTCCGATCCAAAGAGTATAGCGGTCTTTAAAAGCTCGCCAAACGCTTCGGTGCGGCTATTTGTATAAAGCTCATCGATATTAGTATAATTTTTAGAACGGTATCCGTATTTAATACCGTCGTATCTTGAAACGTTGTTACAAAGCTCTGCGCACATAAGAACGTTCCAAGCAGTCTCTGCGGCGAGAAGGATAGAATCGTCAATAGGCTCAACCTTAACACCATTTTTCTCAAATACATCAACTACTGCGTGTATTCTTGCTCTCGTTGCTTCGTCAACCTTCCGTACAAGCGATTTTGCAACGGCAACCCTTTTAATGCTCTCAAAGGGTGCATCTGCGCTAAGCCTTTGGCACTCTGCCTCAGAAAGGCTTGTTCCATCCTTATCATCGTGACCGATGATAGCCGAAAGCACCTTCTGCGCATCGGAGGCATTGTTAGCGCTTACGCAAACCGCCTCGCCCGAGCAAGCAACCGAAATTGTTCCAAAGCGGGAAACCGTGCCGTATGTGGGCTTAATTGCCACCTGACCCGAAAGAGCCGCCGCACGTCTTATAGCGCCGCTTGCATCAAGTCCAACGCAAGCCGACACCTCATTCTTTTTAAGCATCTCGCTTGCCTCAAGGCTTAAATTGCCGTTCTCGTCGAGAACAGAGCCAAAATACGAGGTTTCGCCCAAAAGTCCAAGCGAAAGCTCGCCAACTCTTGCCTTACCCGCTATCTCGTAGCCTGCATTTTTAAGCTTAGATACTACCTCTGCCTCAAACAAGCTCTTATATCCCTCAAGCATCTTAGAGCCTGCGGTGGTGGGATATTCGGTGGTAAGAATCATATCGTCAAGAGCTATCTTATTGTTTATCATTTTGGCACCCTCCTTACTCTACGAGCCTTGGCACTTGCCAATAGCCGTCCATTGTTTCGGGAGCGCCTGCCTGAAGCTCCTCACGTGAAAATTTCTTTACAACTACATCCTCACGAACAACTGTGAGAATAGGCATTACGTGAACCATACGCTCAACGCTCTCGGTGTCGATTGCGCAAAGAGTGTCCATTTCTGCCTTCTGCTTTTCAAAGAAAGCAAGCACATCGCTTTCCTCAGCCTCGGTAAGCTTCAGCTGATTAAGCTTTTGAAGTCGCCTTAATATATCGCTATTCATATTAAACATAAAAAGCACCTCGTTTTTTAATCTCTAACCTTTATGTGTACCTCACGGAGCTGCTGCTCGGTAACGTTACCGGGAGCGCCCATCATAACGTCCTGTGCATTTCCGTTAAGCGGGAATGCGATAACGTCACGAATGGTATCCTCCTCTGCGATAAGCATTATCATTCTATCTACACCGGGAGCCATACCTGCGTGAGGAGGCGCACCGTAGGAGAATGCGGTGTAGAGAGCGCCAAACTTAGCCTTGACGTCCTCCTCGCCGTAGCCTGCTATCTCAAACGCCTTCTTCATTATTTCGGGATTGTGGTTTCTAACCGCACCCGAGGAAAGCTCTACGCCGTTACATACGATATCGTACTGATATGCAAATATCTCAAGCGGATCCTTGTTAAGAAGCGCATCCATACCGCCCTGAGGCATTGAGAATGGGTTGTGAGTAAAGTCTATCTTCTTTGCCTCCTCGTTGTACTCGTACATCGGGAAGTCAACGATAAAGCAGAATTCAAAGCTATCGTTCTTGATAAGTCCAAGCTCGTTTGCAATCCAGGTTCTCATTTCGCCTGCAAGCTTATTAATAACTGCGGGAGCATCGCTAATGAAGAAGAGCGAATCGCCTTCCTTAATTCCGCAAAGCTCGCAAAGCTCTGTCTTTTGATCGTCGGTAAGGAACTTAGCAATCGGTCCCTTGAACTCGCCATCCTCAAGAGTGATATATCCGCATCCAAACTTCATTCCGATGCTTCTTGAATAGGTGTCGATAGCCTTTTCAAACGCCTTCTTACCGTCGCCCTCGCCGTCACGCTTTACAAGGTAATTTGCAACGATACCGCGAACAAGCTTATTCTTGAAGGGTATGGTTCTGCCGTTTATCTCGAGGAACTCGTGAGTTGCAAAGAAGTCTGTGAGGTCGTTGATGATAAGGGGGTTACGAAGGTCGGGCTTATCCGTACCGTACTTAAGCATTGCCTCGTTAAACGCAATACGGCGGAACGGAGGCTTGCTAACCTCCTTCTTAGAGAACTGCTTAAAGGTATTGTAAACAACGGTTTCAGCTACCTCAAATACGTCCTCCTGCGTTGCAAAGGACATCTCGAAGTCGAGTTGATAAAATTCTCCGGGAGAACGGTCCTGACGTGCGTCCTCATCTCTAAAGCAAGGAGCTATCTGGAAGTAGCGGTCAAAGCCCGATGCCATAAGAAGCTGCTTAAACTGCTGAGGAGCCTGAGGAAGCGCATAGAACTTGCCCTTGTGCTTACGGCTGGGAACAAGATAGTCACGCGCGCCCTCGTGAGAGGATGCTGTAAGAATAGGAGTTTGAATTTCAAGGAATCCAAGAGCCTCCATCTGCTTACGCAAAAAGCTCAAAATATTCGCACGAAGAATTATATTATTGTGAATACCGGGGTTACGAAGGTCGAGGAAGCGGTACTTAAGTCTTACGTCCTCTCTCGTGTCGGTTGAATGTGCAGGCTCAAAAGGAAGTGAAAGCTGGCAAGGTCCGAGAATTTCAAGAGAGTCAACACGTACCTCAACAAGACCTGTTGCTATCTTTGCGTTAACGGTATCCTCGTCACGCTTAGTAACAACTCCGCAAACCGAAACAACGGTTTCGCGAGTTACGCCGTTAAGCAAGGAATCGCTTGAAAGAACGACCTGCGTTACGCCGTAGTGATCACGAAGGTCAACGAAATTAACGCCACCGTGGTCACGAATTGTATCAACCCAACCGCAAAGAGTTACACTCTCGCCTATGTGCTGGATAGAAAGCTCGTTACAATTGTGAGTTCTTAACATAAATTTTATTCCTCCAAAAATATATATCTTAAATTATTATTTACAAAATTATTTATAAAAATCAAAAAAGATGCCGTGCGCCCCAAATGGGACGAAAGACATCTTCCGCGGTACCACCCATATTGACCTTTAATATAAAGGTCCTCTTAAGCCGTCGTTACGTGACGCATACGTGCAATTCTAATAACCGAATTAATTAAAATCGGCGTTCTTTTGCAGACTCCGAAGCGTTCTTCACACAAGGTGCGATGCCCCTCTTGCACCAAGCAAGGGACTCTCTGTAAAGGCACGGATATGCTACTCTCTTCATCACAGTCTATATATTCAAATTCACAAATATTATACTATAATGAAGAAAAATTGTCAATAGTTTTTTGCAAAAAAAATAGAGCCGCCTCAAATTTGCATTTAAGATGACTCTATATATTTAATTAGTTACCTGCATATTGACCCTTATAATTAGGATTATCCTGCTTAGAGGTTACCGAAATCTCTATACCGTTAGTGGAGAGAACGTAATTTAGCGTATTACCGTCCTCAGGCATCATAGTGTTATTATACACTATCATTACAAGGCGATATTCAACCTCGCCCTCTATATCGGGGTCCGGATTTTTATTAGCCTCTATAGTAGCCGAGTATGTCCATTTTCCATCATCTAATACGGTATCCCTAGCCTTAGTTTCATCCTTTAAAATCGATACGTAGTCGCCCGCAGCATTTTTTTGCTGAACGTCAAAATCACAAGCTACGCCGTACTTCATTTTATCCTCTCTGCCCTTTCTAATAAGATCCTTGATCTTTTCGCTGAACTTTATCATAAGAGTATATTCAGCTCTAACCTCGGAGCCACTCGTTTTAACCTTGAAATCGTAATACTTTGCGGTTTCGGTGTGACCAATGGGGTTACCCGGTTCTCCGTCGGTGGCAAAGTTATAATCGATACTGTCCTTTAACGGAGTTTTCATAATAAGCTCGAACGCCGCAGGACGTGAATTAACTTCGCCCGGATCTTTTTTTGAAACATATTTTGCGTAAACCGAGGACAAAACCAAGGTTGAAATCAACGCAATTATTAAAACGACTATTATTACTCTTGGCAAGATTTTACTTTTATCCTTCATTTAAAATCCCCCTCACTTTCAATTTCTTAAACAGTTATATGCATCGCTTTTGTCATAGCATAATTATACACAATACAATTTTACCATAAAAAAGGATATTTTGCAATAGTTTTTTGAAAAAATCTTTACAAAATAAAACCGCCCCACCGACAAATTAAATTCATCGGTAGAGCGTTTTTTTAACAAGTTATTTAATTGCTTGTTTTAGCAAAAGATATATTGCTCAAATTTAATTCATAAGTTTTTTTCGTGGTTAAATTTTGGAAATTCCAATCCCAAATTATATATCCGTGCTTAACATCCTTTTCACTGACAGTAACATTCCAAGTGACATTATATGTTGTTGCTGTCATTTTTTTCGACCATGAAGCTAATGCATCGGCACTTGTAAGAGCGGGACCGTTTATGTCAGCAAACAATGCAGTTCCACTCTCATTCTCACTATACAATCGACCGTAAACAGTTTTGCTTACCGCCGCACCGTCGGTTGTTAACTTTACTTTACACGAAAGCTTATAAGTACCTGCATTTTCTACAGGAATAGTTAATCTGTAAAATGCATCAGTTTTAGCAGTGGGTTTAAATGTCCAAGAATCTTCTGTTGTAATATATCCCTCCGCTACTTTATTTTTCTTTAAAGCTCTAACATATCCAAAATGTGCTGTATTTCCCTCCTCGCAATTAAACTTAGCCCTCAAATTAACTATCGGCAAAAGCTTTCCGCTTTCGTTTTCGGCAACAACGAGAATATTTGTAATTCTTTCATCGCTTAATGCAGGAAGCGTAAATTCAAGTGCGGTTGTATCGGTACTGAAATCTCCGTTTTTACCGTCAGGATCCAACTTAAAGCTGTTATCCGCTTTTTTGCAATCTGTTTCTATATTCGTATCGGTAATATTAGCAGATGTATGTATAATCGTCGTCCAAGTTTCGCCGCCATCAACAGAGAATTTATACTTACTTACGCCGCCCTTACACATTATGTATCCGTTAATCGTTACCTTGCCACCGCTTATAACATCGTTTATCGAGTTATTATACAGTCGGGTATTGCAAACGTTAACGTTTTGCGATTCGAACATTGTATATGCAAACTCCTCTGTAGGAACTACGTCGCTCCACTTAGGATTGCTCTTACCTGTAAAGTAGGTGTTATCAATATGCGTAAGCGTAGGGGTAATCTCAACTTCGTCAAGCTTAACACTATTAATTTTTGTATAGAATGTACCATCCTCTCCGTAAACAGACACGTTATCAACCTTTGCAATAGGGAGATAAATATCGGTCTTAAGACTCTTAGTGGAATCCCCTTGGAAATTAGGCTTTACCGCAACAATTACATCAAGAACCTGACCCGCATAAGCCGAAAGGTCAACGTAGAGTCGGCATCCACCACCGTCGTAATAGTTTCCGTTACAATTGGTAATATATTTACGAATAGTTGTTCCGGTTTCATCCTTAGTAATCCACTTTGAAAGCGCAGATTTATAAACATCGTCAGTAGCATCTTCAGAATTAGTTCTGGAATTTATTTCCGACCAAGTTTTACCGCCGTCAACCGAGTAGCAATACTCGTAAACACCCTCTGCGCATACTACACCACCAACAACAATAAGATCTTTTTTAACAGGTAAACCTGAATAAGTAGCTTGAAGCCGTTCGTAATCTATTTTTTGCGTTTCGGCATTTTCTGTAGCGGTTTTAGCATTATAATTATAAATTATTCCATTCTCATACACGGGCGCATAATTTTCGTAATACTTATCCTTTCCATCATCAGAAAAGATATCCAAAAAAGCACCCGCGCCGCTTGTTATGGAAAGATCTGTTTCTGCAAGCGAAAGGTTTTTATTGCTGCCTGCAATTGCATCGGAGTTTATATCCGACTTTACAGACATAACCTTAGAAACGTATGTATTTGCCGAATTATAATTAATTATTCTAATAATCTCGCAACGCAAGCTCGGATTTGACGCAGGCGCCGCCGCAATAATTATATCAAGGTCAGACTGACCCTTGTAAACCGAGATATCGGCTTCAAGACGCCATACTCTTTGATCAAGGTCCTCTACTTTAGTAGAATTGCCGTTAGCATCAACTCCATCCACCATAGTTTTAACAGCATTAAAATCAGAATTCAAGCCATCGTTTTCCTTGGTAAAGGTTACGAAATCAACATAAGGCGTAGTGGAATACTGCAATGCACATCCCGCTGCTTCACACTCCTCTTTAGTAGTATGCGGATGACCGTCGGTGTTCCACGGCTCACGCTCTAATTTCGACTGTGCAAGCGTTCGTTGATCTACTCCCTTTTCGCCTTCTATTATGATATTCTCCGTAGCATTTCCGCCGCTAAAGGCCATATCATACCACGTTATACCGCCGTCCGCCGACCAGACGTATTTATCAATTCCGCCCTTGCAGACCGCCGAGCCGTCCAGATATATCTTATAGTCGGTTTCGCCCGTACCTCCGCCCGGAGTTGCCGCCACGTTCTTTGCATCAACAATGGGCGCATAAATATTTCCGCAAGCAAAGTAATCCGTAGTATTATATCCTCTTGCTTGGAAATTCTGACCCGTACCATTCCAACCACGGAAGTTATTAAAGATACCTACGTCTATACCCTCGGTACCCGCACCCCATTTGGTCATCTGTGCAAGTCCAACAATAGTGTCGCCAATTTTCAAGCCATTAGGATTGTTAATAGTAGATGAATACTGAACTACCTCCTCAATGCGCAAATTATCAATTCTTATATTATAGAAATTCTCATAGTAGAGAGCATCTATAGCCCAAACCCAATAAAAATTATCAAGATCGATATTCTGACCGTCGGGTATATTAAACGAAAAGGTAGTATTATAAAATGTTATCCAATTTATAGCAACCTGACCGTTTAACTCAGTGCGTTGAACCGCATTAAACCAGTTACGCATCGTTGTAGATGTAATCTTCCCCCCCGAATTGTTGCCTGTACCAGGGTTAAAGTAGTCTATGCTATACGTATCATTCAACGATTTCGAGGTAGTCATATCAAGAAAATTATGCTTACTTGTGTTATTAGCATAAGCAGCAAGGGTTGTTACCTGATTATATTTTGTAAGAGGCTCGCCTTGGAACGCCTTGTGATTATACTGTATCAAATCTAAATTGCTTTTGTGATTATCCAATGAAAGTCTTGATACATTAAATTTCTTTCCCAAATACTCCGCAATTTCGTAATTTTTATTATCATCAATAAGATCGTCACCCACCATAACAGAACCGCCGTTGTTATTGGGATTATCGGTTAACGAGCTTAAATATGACATAAACATTTTTCCTGTTAACTCATTAGTCGCGTCCTGAGTAAATATCTGTGTAAAATCTGCGTAATCCCACCAGTTCTTACCAACCTTTGAGGTGTGTGAATCCTTTTCTGAGCTTGCAACCTCGCCAAAATATTTTGTAATATCTACTGTATCTCCGGATATTTTATAGGATGTCGAATTTTTATCGGGCGCCGCAATTCCCTGCCTTGCAACCGAGAAATCAAAGGTAACCTTGTAGGTCTTGCCGACTTGCACGTTTTTTAATGGGATTTGGAATGACAAGGGATTATCCTCGTGCCACTTGTCTACACCGCCATTAGAATTTATACTACCGCCCGAATTAAGTATTTCAGCTCTTAATCCAAGGCTATTAGTAGTAGCCTCGGTAACGAACGTTCCACGGCCCTCACTGTATTCGGATTTACCACCGTGGTTAGAGCCACGTCTTTGTGATTTATTTATTCCGTCAGCACCGCTAAGCGGGTCTTCCTTACCGAAAATTTTAACCTGATTATTTGTAACAAGAGTTTGAGGAAGCATAAAATAGGGCTCGCTTGTGCTTGTTCTGTAGCTTGTGCTGCCGTTAAGCTCCATAGTTTTTTCAAAATAGATGGAATCACAATTAAGCTGATAATTTCCCGTCTTAAGTCCTGTAAGCTCCCAAGCCCAAATAACGTAGCCTCTTTGAGCATCCGCCTCGGTTACCTTGTAGGCAAGATTTACATTCTCTGCACGAGTGGGAGAAAGAGTCTTCCATTGGAAGGAGGTTTCAGCAAGATAGTTATACTGCTCGTAATATGTATTTTTGGCAAATATGCTGTCCTTCAATTTAAAAAGTGGTGGCTCTTCGCCCTCTGCTGGAAAATCAAGAGTTTCGGAATCCTCACTGTTGAGAATTTCACATCCCACTGCATACTGCATACTAACCGTGTAAAACTCTTGCTCAACAGCAGTACCGCTTCTTAATGCCATACTGTAGCTGCCCTTTACATCAGATTTTATAAACTGAGGGGTAAAATGTAGAGTATAGTAGCCTGACTCATCTACGGGAATCTTTATTTGATAAACAACGTTTCTACCGAAATAAATTTTTGCCTTTTCTGTGCTACCTGCGGTATTTTGAAGGTCCTCATATGTTACGCTCTTATAATTTTCATCATCCTTGCCGTACACGCCAACAATAATCTCCTGCTTAAAGCTATGAGCGTTTTTGTATACACCCCTTTCATCTTCATATGAGGTAGAGGCAGTAGTATCCGCATCGTAGAGATAATACTCCATATCGAGATCGGGAATCGACTCAAAGTTCAATTTTTTAGATAAAGTTTTAGTTATTAAGGCATCCGAAACACCCAACAAGGTACTCAAAAGCATTGAGGAAAGCACAGCCAAAGCCACTAATGCCTTCAAAAGGTTTCTTTTTTTCATAGAAGACTCCCCCCACGGAAGATTTATATAAATCAAGATAAAATACGTTTATTTTTTACATTCATAACAGAACACAAAAATACAGAATAATTATACCACGAGATTAAACTTTTTTCAATATCTTTCGAGCAATTTGCGGAGATAAATGGATAAAAGTAACAATTCTATCAAGCTTTACTTGTGAGTGAAGGATACGTACGAGCTTTATGCTCTGCTACAAGCTATTGTTGGAAGTATCGTATATGCGAGCCTTCTCCAGCGGGAGAAGGTGTCACGACGAAGGAGTGACGGATGAGGTGTCCGATATGAAGCGAGTTAGTACAAAATTACACCAAAATTGCTTTCATAATCTACTCATCCACCACTATCGCACGAACCCCCAAAGCTCGCAAGCTCACTTCGGGGAACCCCGCGGTGGTCCCCCTTCCCTCACAAGGGAAGGCTAATATATACCTTACCACCAACTATAGCCTCAAACAAATCTAATCTCCAACCGCCTAATATACTATTTTTCCCGCAAAAAAAGAACGGAGATTTCTCTCCGTTCAGTTTTGTTAAATTTTGTTGTGCTAATCACCTTGTCGCAGGAATGACAAATCATCCACGGTAAGCATACAGCCGTAATTATTACCGGGAAGTCCGGCAACATCGAATTTTATGCGTATGTATCCATTAGTCACATCATTTGCGGTTACACTAACGCTAACCTCATTGGTTGTTTGATACGTCCAAATGTCTGTCATTTCTCCCATAGATGCTTTAGTCTGCGCATCAAGGCTTTCAACGCTTGCAGTAATCGAGGAATCCTTTGGAACAATGTTAATGTAGAACTCGGCAAGCACTGCGCCTGCAGTTATAGCATTTGTCAAATTATTTCCGTGCAAATATACAACTCTATACGTACCCGGAGTAACACTATCAGGGATAGTTATACTCGTTTCGGAATTACCATCAACATACTGCCAGCATCCGCTCACGAAAGAATTACTATCAACCGGATATATTGCAAACCAGTCGCCACCGCTATTTTTAAGCGTGTCGCTAAGATTGGAGGTTGTAAGCTTGATTTCTCCGCCAATACGGAAGAGCGTATTATTCAATGTAACGCTTCCAGTTTGACCACTAAATGTACCGTTATACTTATTATCAAGCCCCGTATACTTCCAAGAATTACTAAAGCTCTTCGACATAGTATAATCGGGATTGGTTTTAGAAACCACCTTAATTTCGATAGGCTGAACCATGTTGTAGGCATCCCAATAGGAACCATCATGGTCACGATATACTTTTGCAGCGTTATCTCTGAGGTAAATTTTGTAGGTTCCGGGAGGTAAGCTAACGTATTCCTTAGCCGCATCATTTTCCGCATTATTTGCGCTACTGTTAGGCACAAAGGTAACTCTACCGCTTGCCTCAGGTTCAAGACGAGCCCAATTAACGTATCTGTCCTTACCTTCAATCTCACGAGTTATACCTATCCACGGTTTATTGTTATTAGTATATCCGTCGCTAAACGTTTCGCCACAAACAGAGCCCGCAGTGTTATAGGTAACTGTTATAGGCTCTCCCTCAACAAAGATATTCTTTGAAACAGATAGTGAAGCATTTCCATAATTAAGGTTGGTATAAGTATGCGTTTGATTACCATTATACGCCATAATTTCATTGATACCGATCTTATTAACACCCTTCTTGGTAATACCCATACCAACGACAGTGGAATACTTTAACTTATACGTACCGGTTTGGTCAACAGGTATCTGCAGGTACTGCTCTGAGTTAGCCGTACCGCCAAGCGATATTTGACTTTGCTCGGGAACAACAGCGCCCAAGAATTTCCAAGGCAAATCCCCTGTGCCATCGCCATCAATATCTCTGTAAAGATTCGTAGTAATACCATCCGCATAAAGATGCGTATAATCGGCATCAAGAATAATAAATCCGCGTCTTACGTCCTCTTGAGTTATATCAATATCGTAAGTAATATGCAATTCATTCTGCGTACCATACGGATCGTCTATAGTCTTAATAAGCGTCACTATATCGGAATTGTTGGGGTCGAGATGGTCAATCTGCCTATCCAAATCGCTATAGTAGCTTGCATCTCTAACAAACGCCAAGGTTGCATATTCCTTTTCCAAGGTATCTGGGGACATACTCTCATCAGACATATTATGCTGTATATCAAGCCTCCACTTACCAACTTGGTTTACAGGAAGTGAAATTCTATGGCGAAGATTATTAGTACCGTCAGAATTAATACTATTTTGAGGATTTATACTTCCCCAAGTACTACTGGATTTAACACCGCCGGAATAATATGCGGGATAATTATCTACATCTAAGCCCTTGTTGGTGCTTCTGTTCACTGCACCGATATCTTCATCCCTATCTTGCTGAATTTTAAAATGCGCTATTGGGTACATTTTTTCGTCATTATCGCCATCTTTGCCTACTGCTACAACAAGGCAATTTCTTACATCGTCGTCATCAAGTGCAGGAAGATTAAACGATAAGCCCGCCTTCGTGTTCTTTTCATCATTTGCTTTTATTTTATCGTCATTACTCGAGTCACCGACAGGAACTGTAGTGAAGCTTCCTTTTGTAGTGCCGGTAAGACCAACGTCGACGTAATTTGAATTACCGTTTATAATAGTTGATGAGGGCGAGGAAGTAGTCAAGTTACAATGCCCCGCAGGAACATCCATCCAATCGACTCCACCGTTTAGAGTAAACTTATACCCTGTTATAGTGTTATTACACAGTATTTCGCCCTTAATAAATATTCTCGCTCCCTTTTCGGTGTGCAAAACCTCATCTCCCAAAAGCCGTGCATTAACCGCATTGACGTTTTGCGTTTCAAAATGGCTATAGGAGGCAGATGATTTTATTATGTTCTGATTCCATCCGCCTGAAAGATTTATCTTTCGCTTATTAGAATCCTTGAGAAGATTCGAAACGTTGTTAATCTCACTAAGCTTATTGGGATAAGAATCTGTTTTTCCATCGCTATTTTTCTTATAAATATAATCCGCCGCCTTAGGAGAGGTTCTAATCTCAGAAATCTGTGAATAGAACGTACCCGTTTCGCCGTAGACTGCTACGTTATCAATTTTTGCGATAGGACAGTAAACGTCACTTCCCTCGGCTCTACCTCCGAAGATGATGTCAACGACCTGACCCTCAAAGTCTGCAAGATTTGCCTCAAAGGCGAGAGTTAGATGTTGTTCAGGCACGGTTGCACTATATGTGTCGGTATTTTTAGTCACATATCCTGTGAAAAATTTTCCTTGATTAGCGTTTGTAAGCTTATGATTTAAGGACCACTTATTTTCATATGTTTGACGAGCTTCTATCATAGGCTGATTTGCCTTATCTGTTTGCAGTGTTAGAAGTTTAGTGGCATCAAGCTGTGCTACAATAGAGCCTCTTGCACTCTTACTACCATCATACCAAGTAACACCGCCGTCAACCGACCAGCCGTAGTCCTTAAACACGTTACGGGTATCTCCGCTTACAAAGAACCAGCCTTGAACTCCGAGCCATTGCTTAACCGAAATATCGGAATATAGCGTTCGTATGTCACTGTACTTAGTGGATTTGGAGGTATGCAAGGAATATCCCGTGTCGGTATATCCGGGAGCATTTGCGGTTAAATCCCAACCTCTCTGGATAGAAAATTTCGTGGTGTTATCAGCCTCTTTCGTAGCGTCTACGTTAGCCTCTCTTCCCAAATAGCTGGCGTTCAAGTTATTCGTTTCGTTGGTCGCCGCATTTTTTACTCTAATATCCGAATAGATATTATTAACGTAGCTTACGTAATTAGGCGACTGATTAAAGTTTATAATTCTCAATATCTCACAACGCATATTGGGGTCTTCAAGAGGCACCGCCGCTATGATGATATCAAGATTTGCCATGTACTTATATTCCGAAAGATCAGCAACAAGGCACCAATTACCTCCATTATGATCACTACTGTAGCTGAAATATCCGTTCACGCCGTCCTGCTCTGTAAACAAACCGCCGGCACCGTCAAGATGAGTGAAATTGTTAATATTACCATCCGTTGGAAACGCCGGATATTGTTTATTACTACCTTCAGGAATAGGACCGTAAGGAGTCTGACCGGAGGTCCACTGATTAACACCTCTCGCTAAGTCATTTAAACGGATTGCTTTATCGCTGGCATCGCCTATATCCTTACCTGTAAAGGTCATATCCTCCCAACTTTTACCACCGTCAATAGAGAATACGTATTTATTAATTCCACCCTCGCAGGCTATAGCACCGTCAAGTGCTATTTGGTAAGGTTGGTTTGCAGTACCTATAGCAGACATCTTTTTAACGTCTATAATAGGAGCGTAAATATTTCCTTCGGCGGTAAACACCTTACCAGCCATTGTTGTAGTACCATTATCCTGCGTAAATCCCTTTGCCCGGTACTGCTGACCTGTGCCGTTTATACCTCTAAACGAAGTAAAGATGTTAGGACTACCACCCGAAACAGTCACATCCCAGGTTGGGTCATATCCCAGGTTATTATCGTTCTTCTTAACTGCTTGGTCTGCCAAGAACACTCTTTGTCCTGCTATTGATACGCCGTTTACGTCTAAGTAAGAGGTGTATTTTACAACCTTCTCTATACGAACGTTTTCGATTCTTATATTGTAAAACGCGGTATACTTAAGAGCCTCTATAGCCCATACCCAATAAAGATCGTTTATATTAAGAGAACTGTTTTGTGACTTAGGAATATTAAACGAGAAGGTGGTATTATAAAAGGTTATCCACCTTATTGCATATTCTCCGTTGTACTCGGTATGCTGAACGGCATTAAACCAGTTACGAGATTGACCTTTATTATTTTCGGTATTACCGTGATGAGTATAATCATTACAGTAAGTGTTGTTTACGCTTAGTGTGGTGGTATGGTCTATATTGGTAAGACTGGTTACCTCATCATACTTTACAAGAGGTTTACTATCGTAAGATTTATCTGCGTATTCTATCTGGCCTTGCTTGGTTTGGTGCTCGCTAATAGTAGCGCTGGGGGTTAAACCACTTTGCAGATAAGATTGGAAGAAATAGTCATCGCCTAGATTAAAAATATGACTAAATGGAGTATACTCATGCCAATCGGTAGTATTACCAAGATATCGATCGTTTCCTGTATCTGTATTAATAGAATTTTGCCCCTGCTTTGCAACCGAAATATCAAAGGTTACCTTATACGTCGTATCAAATTGTATATTTTTAAGCGGTATATATATACCAATGGGATTTTGATCCGCAGTACTAGCAGCGATTCCATCTGTAGCGTCAGTGGCATGTAGCATTTCTGCACGCATACCAAGACTATTTTCAGTTGCCTCGGTAATATAAGTACCTCTTCCACTTGTAATTCTCGTATGTCCGGCGCCATTTGTACCATTGGAAATAACATTATTATTAACATATGAGGTCTGTGGGAAGACAAAGTAAGGCTCATTGCCCATATTTGTTTGCAAATCAGACGCAAGCTCCATCGTTTTTGTTATAGACAATGAATTAACAACTAATGTATATCGACGTTCGCCTTTAAGTCCGTATAAATCCCAAGACCAAATAACGTAGCCCCTATCAACGTCCGCTTGCTCTACCTTAAATGCAAGTCGTACATTCTCAGAGCGAGAAGGAGCAAGAGTTTTCCAAATGTAGGTAGCATCTTTAATTGTATTTGAACTATTAACCGTAGAATCAGCATATAACAAAGGTTCGGTACTGCTATATTTTATATTGTTATCCTTTGTTAAAAATTGTCTTCTCGATAGGTCAAAGGTATAGTTTGCAGGCATAGGGTTACTATCGTTAAAAAAATTAACATTGTCGCTTGCTGTAAGAACCTCACAACCAACAGAATATATAGCACTTATAGTATAGGTATGTTGATTCAAATTAGAAGTTGCATTAGGTCCCCAGTTAAAACGAGAATTATAATCAAGCGTATAATATCCGGTTTCATCTACAGGAATTTTAATTTGATATACTATGCTTTTTCCACACTTAACATATGCTTTGTTACTTTCATATCCACCTGTAGATGTTGCCATTTTGAGTTGTTTATCTGTATTATCCTTAGTACCAATAACAATAGTTTGAGTAAAGCTTTCGGCATTTTCATATACACCATTTTCGCCTTCATATACCGTAGAACCAGTACCAGTATAAGCATTAGCATCATAAAGATAATACTCAAGCATCAAATCGGGTTTTGACTCAAAGTCGAGCGTCTTTGACAAGGTTTTATAATATTCAGCCTTTGTGATGCCAAGTATTGAGCTTAGCAATATTGACGAGATAACCGCCAAGGCTACTAAAATTTTTAAAAATGCACTTTTCTTCATAAATAATCTCTCCGTTTTAGATTTTTTATGTCATTTGGTATATATCTAAGTGTTATCGTATATCTTTTTCGGGGTATATCAACCCTATTATATAATTATACATTATAATGGTACCATAAACCTTTCCATTTTTCAAGCCTTTTTAGTGTTTTTCTATAAACGTTACAATTTATTAACTGTTTTTAGTGCATTTTGGATAAATCAATAATGCGATACTTTCGCAATAGGTTGTTTTGAGATCTCTTAATAAATAAAAAATCCAAACGAGATCCCTTCGGCGCTAACGCGCCTTGATTTTTCGTCCGTGTCATCCTGAGCAACGTCGAAATTCGAGCAAAGCGAGAATCAAACGTGACGTAAGGCACGTTTGGGATCTCGGACGAAAAATTTCGACTTCACTTCGTTTCGCTCAGGATGAC
>JAZRAJ010000079.1:0-16869 GCA_045634485.1 Eubacteriales bacterium
CTAAAAAACACACATAAAAATGGAATTTGAGAGATTTTTCTCGAAAATTCCTACAAAAATAGCTTTAACCATGATTATTTTCACAGTTAAAGCTATTTTTTATTTGTTTTTATTTCGTGTGTTTTTGTTCTGCGCTAAATGACGCAGCCCCGGAGGGAGAACCCTCGTCGGGGGTTCTCCCTACATTACCTACCTCGTTTATTTCCTCTTCATTTGCTCCTTACTGTATTGCAAGGAATAAAGGTTATAATATTTACCCTTTTGCAGAAGCAGGTCATTATGTGTTCCTTGCTCGATGATTTCTCCATGGTCGAGAAGGATGATATTATCGGCGTGCTGAATGGTTGAAAGTCTATGCGCAACGATGAGCATTGTTCCAATATTCATCATTTTTTCAAGGGAGTCTTGAATGAGAATTTCGGTTTCGGTGTCGATATTTGCCGTAGCCTCGTCAAGAATCATAACTGACGGCTTATGAACTATCGTTCTTGCAAAGGATAAAAGCTGGCGCTGACCTGCCGAAAGGTTATTTCCACGCTCGCGGATTACCTCGTCGAGTCCTTTTTCAAGGCGGTCGATAAACTTATCTGCGTTTACGTAACGGCAAGCCTCGCTTACCTCCTCGTCGGTTACGCCCTCAAGTCCGAGCGTTATATTGGAGCGAACCGTACCAGAAAAGAGGAACACGTCCTGAAGCATTTGCCCGAAATGCTTGCGTAGAGAGGAGATTTTGATTTTTTTGATGTCTATACCGTCGATAAGTATTTGACCATCTTGTATATCGTAATTTCGGCATATAAGACCAAGTATCGTTGACTTACCGCTACCCGTAGCGCCAACGAATGCAACCGTGTCGCCTGCATTTACCTTAAAGGAAACATTTTTAAGCACCCACTCATCGGGTATGTATGCAAACCATACGTTGCGGAACTCGATATTACCCTCGATATGGTCAAGCTCGATAGCATCGGGCTCGTCAACTATATCGGGCTGAAGGTCGAATATTCTAAGTATCTTTTCTGCCGAGGCAAAGGTTGCCTGAAGATGGTTAAATTGCTCGGCAAGGTTTTGTATCGGGTTAAAGAATTTTGAAATATAGGAGTAGAAGGCAACTATAGTTCCGCTCGTTATTACCTGCCCCAAGAACGAGGTGCCCTTAATATAGCCTCTTGCGCCGAGGTAGAAAAGGCAGAGAACCGAGCAGATATAAAGCATATAAACTACGGGACGGAATATACCGAAAACGAATATCTGTCCAAGCTTTGCCCTTCCAAGCTCACGGTTTTTCTCATCAAATTCGTTCTTTTTTCTTTCCTCACGGTTAAATATCTGAATTATCTTCATTCCCGAAAGATTTTCCGAGAGGAAGATATTGATATTCGTTCTCGCATCACGCACTCTGCGATGCGCACGGCGTGAGAATTTACGGAATATGAGAGTGAAAATGATGATAAACGGAATGAAGCAAAGAACCATAAGCGTAAGCATATAGTTAATGCATATCATTGCCGCAAGAATACCCAAAATTATAAAGAAATTCTTTATAAGGTTTACCAAAATATTGGTAAAGGTTGTGGATATTGCGTCGGTATCATTTGTAACTCTCGTTACAAGCGTTCCAACGGGAATTTTATTTAACTGATTATGCGAGAGATTTTCGATATGCTCGTAGAGGTCGGAGCGAATGTCGGAAACTATGCGCTGACCTATTTTTTGTAGCGTGATTGCTTGGAAGTAGTTTGCAAAAAGCGTAAGTATCAGCAAGCATATCTGCGCCAACACAATCCAAGTAAGCGAGCTTAACTCAAATCCGCTATCCGCACTTACCGTTTCAATTGCTCTGCCAAGCAGTGCGGGAGAGCCGATTGAATAGGTGGTTGAGAGAAGAACGAGAATAATTGCCAAGAAAAATAGCTTCCTTTGGCGCATTACGTAGGGTAAGAGGCGCTTAAGTATTTCGCTATCCTTCATATTTCGGTCAAAGCCGATTGCTTCCTTTTTATCCTTCATAAGCGCAAACGCAATTATAAAGGCGGTTGTGAATACGGCAATTATTGCTCCGATTATCAAAAGCGGGAAGAACTCATGCATTTAAGGTCACCTCGCTTTTCTCGTAATTATCGTTGGTATCGTTAGTATCGTTTTTAACGTCATCAAGCCTTTGAAGGTCAACGAGGGTTCTGTAATCCTCGCAGGAGCTATAAAGCTCTTGATGCGTTCCAACGGCAATAATCTCGCCATCATCGATAAATATTATCTTATCCATATTTTCAATGGTGCTTATTCTGTGCGCTATAAGTATAGTAGTTTTGCCCTCACGTATTCTTCTGAGATTAGCAAGAATAGTCTTTTCGGTGTTTACGTCAACCGCCGAAACCGAATCGTCAAGAATAAGTATCGGCGCATTCTTCATAAGCGCACGGGCAATAGAAATTCTTTGCTTTTGACCGCCCGAAACGGTAACGCCACGCTCGCCAAGCACGCTTTGGTACTTGCTTGGAAATTCATCTATATTTGAGTGTACGTCTGCCATCTTAGCCGCTTCAATAACCTGCTCAATGCTACCGTTATCGGTGGCAAAGGCAATATTGTTCTCTATAGTGTCCGAGAAGAGAAAATTATCCTGCGGAACGTACGCCGCACTTGCACGCAGAGTCTTTATCGGTATTCTGTTGATATCGGTTCCGTCAATAAATACAGTGCCGTCGGGAACGTTGTAGGTACGCAAAATGAGATCGACGATTGTGGTTTTGCCCGCACCTGTGCGACCTATAAGTCCAACACGCTCCCCTGCATTTATCTTAAAGGATACGTCCTTAAGAATTGCTTTTTCGGTGTTAGGATGCGAAAATGTAAGATTTTTAAACTCTATCTCGCCGGTTATCTTAACGCCGTCTACTACGTTTACGTCGGCAACGTCCGGAGTAGTGTCAAGAAATTCTCCAATACGCTCCATCGAGGCTTTACCCTGTGAGTTAAGGTTAACAAGCTCTCCGATTGCCGTTACAGGCCAAATAATAGAGGTAAAATAGCCGATAAACTCAACGAGCTGACCTGCGTTAAGCACATTCTCGTGAACGAGATATCCGCCGTAGCCGATGATAATGCAGGTTATTGACTCGGTAAAGAGTAAAAGCAAAACCGAAAGCATTTGCGAAAGCTTAACGTATTCAACGTTGCGGTCCTCGTTGTCCTTACAAAGCCTTTTGAAGCGGAGCAGCTCGTAGCCCTCCTTAACGAACGCCTTGATAACGGCAATTCCCGCAAAGGTTTCCTGTGCGTGGTCCGAAAGGCTTGAGAATGCCTCCTGACGGCGACGCCATTTGATGGACATATATTTTTTAATTACCAACGAGCAACAGAAAAAGATAATTATTGGTATAAGTGAAAGAAGTGCGAGAATGGGGTGCATAAATATCATTTTTGATATTGCCATGGAGCACATAATAAGTGCGTCAAAGAACATCAAAAGACCGTTTGCAAAGCAATTGTGTATGGTTTGCAGATCGTTTGTAAAGTAGGACATAAGAGTTCCTACCTTGTTGGTTTGATAATATTGCTGGGATAAATCCTTTGCGTGGTCAAACATACGTCCGCGTAAATTGGTTTCCATAAGAATTCCTGCTCCGAAAAGGCAGATACGCCAAAGAAATCTGCAAAGAACCATTATTAATATAATAATAATCATTGGCAGACATATTTCGTCGAGAAGGAAGTTTATATCAAAGGCATGCTCCACGCCGTCAACCACAACAACGCCGTTGTCGATTCCGTTTATTACCATTCCGTATAGCTTTGGGATAACGAGATGCAGACTGTCAACGAGGTAGAGCGCTATAAGACCAAGTATAATAAGCGGGGAGTATTTAAGGTAGTAGCGGTTTACGTGTTTACCGAAAATCATTTTTTAACTCCTTTGCTTTAGCTTAAATTTAATTCTTATTTTAATTTTATTTTTTGCGCAGAGCGCTTATTTTTTCGCCGTTTGGCGTTACGTAAGCCGTCCAATTGGTATGATATATAACAAATCCCGGGCGACCTCCCGCCACCTTTTTAACGTGCTTTGCAAGGGTGTAGTCAACGCCGATATTTGTGCCCTCTGCCTTAGAGTGGTACGCCGCAATCTCTGCCGCGGTGGTAAAATCAAGGTCGGTTGGCTCCTTACCCTCGGTAACCAAAAGAACGTGCGAGCCCGCCGTGCCTCTTGCGTGGAACCAATAGTCATGCTTTTCGGCAAGCTTGTGAGTGATATGCTCATTTTGAAGATTGTTTTTGCCGCAAAGCACCCTCATTCCGTCGGGAGTTTCAAATTGCATAATTGCAGGCGCCTTTTGCTTGTGCGAGCCACCCGAATAAGCCTTCATCCTCGAGGCGTAGCCCGCACGGTAAAGCTCGTCACGTATTTCGGCAAGGTCTGCGGGGGATTCGGCTCTGCTAAGCGCATCAAAAACCGTATAGATATATTCAAGCTCTGCCTCAGCAAGCGAAATCTGCTTTGCAAGCTCAACTCTTGCGGTTTTGGTTTTTGCATATTTTTTGTAGTAGCGTTGAGCGTTTGCCGCAGGAGATAGGCGTGTGTCAAGCGCAATCTTGACAGTGGAAAAATTACCCTCCTCGTCCATCGATTCGTAGTCCTCAAGCTCAACAACCGATACTCTTTTTTGCAAGCGATAGATGTTTGCGGTTATAAGATCGCCGTACTTTTTGTAAGCCTCACCCTCGTTGCAGGCATCAAGCTCTGCACGCTGAAGGTCTATTTTTTTAAGTATTCGGCTTTCTGCATTGGATAAAAGCTTTAAAATATCCGATGCACGCTGATGCACACGGATATCGTTGTCACGGCTTGCAAAATATGCGTCAAGAAGCTTGCCTGCGCTCTCAAAGGTCTTAGCTTCGAGTGAGGCGTATTGCTTAAGCGCTATAAACGAATATTCAACGCATTTTTCTCCGTCAAGCACGAGAGTGGGGGTAAAGGCTTCGCTTCGTAATGCCTCTGTAACGCCGTCAAAGGCACTCCAAAGGGCTTTTGCATCACAGTTTGATATAAGCGTGTCGGTGCGCCTCGTGGCGCTTAAAGCGATTTCACGCGCCACCACGGGGGCAACTCCCATAAAGGATGCAACTATCCATTTATCAATAGGCTTATCTGCGGGGGCGGATGCAAGGAGTGCATAAAACTCGCTCTCGCTAACCGTCTTAGGGTTTACCTTGCCCATAGATGAGGGAGGTGCGTAGGTAACGCCCGAGATAAGCTGACGCACACTGTCAAAGGAAAAATCACTTGTGCGGAGTGCGCTTATTATTTTTTTATTTCCGTCGGCAAAAATCAAATTACTGTACTTGCCCATAAGCTCAACGATGAGATAACGCTTGCAATCAAAGCCCATTTCATCACGAGTGTCAAAGCCAAGATATGCAATTCTGTCAAAATCCTCCTGCTCTATAGAGGCAAGCCTTGCGCCTTGAAGATATTTTCTGAGAAGCACGCAAAACATTGGCGGATTTTGTGGATTTTCCTTTTGAATTTCGGTAAAATTTATTCGAGGATTGTTTGAGCCTGCGTTAATTAGAAGGCGCTTACCACCCTCAAAGCTTCGCATTTGAAGCACGATCTCATCCTTTTCGGGTTGATATACCTTTTCAATTCTTGCTCCAAGCGCCACCTTGCGAATTTCCGCAAGGGTGCAAGCAAGCATACCTGCATCAAATGCCATAGTATCTCCTTATCGTGATTTTTTTAATATAATTAAAACATTATTTTGTCAACGTCGTCAAGCGAGCCAAAAATAAGGTCGGGCTTGTCACATTCCCTTGCCGCATCGACGTCGCTTTGCTTGGTTTCGCCCGAAAGCACGAGGCAGGAGGTAACTCCAAAGCTCTTTCCAAGGGCTATATCGGTGTAGAGGCGGTCGCCAAAAATGCACATCTCGTCGGTTGAGTATTTAGTTGCCTCGGCAATCATCTCAATCGTTTCCTTGTAGGGCTTGCCAAAATAGGTGGGAAGAACGCCCGTTGAAGCCGTTACGAGCGCCGCAATTGCTCCGCTATCGGGGATAAATCCGTTTTCGGTGGGGCAATTGAAGTCGGGGTGCGTTGAAATATATTCCGCTCCGCCACGAATAAGTCGGCAAGCGATATTAAGCTTTTCGTAGGTAAGGGAGGTGTCAAAGCTTGTTACAACTACATCGGCGCTCTCGATATTCTTCTTACCGTTTAAAACGTTTATGCCCTTTGCACGGTATTCCTCAACAAGCTCGTCGGTGGCAACCATATAAACCGATTTACCGCTTCTGTGACGGCTTAAAAATTCAAAGGTTACATCGCCTGCGGTCATAATTTCGTCAATCGTTGGCTCAAAGCCAAGGCGACTAAGCTTTTCTAAATAAAACGGAGTGGTGTGCGATGCGTTATTTGTGAAAAAAAGCACCTGCTTTCCGCTTTTTCTAAGATTTTTTATAAATCTTATCGCAAAATCAAAGGGGATACCGCCAAGATAAACGGTTCCGTCCATATCAAATATAAAAAGCTTTTTTGAAGCCAAAATTTCCTTGCTTTCTAACATATTTTTTACCTCTTTTTTACTTCTTTTATTAAAAAAACTATAAATATTCCACTCGATATTATAACATAATATTGCATTTTTTTCAATAATGTGATATAATATTTTTACAAAAATGAAGGCTTGATAAAATTTAAAATCTTAAAAAAATCGAAGGGAGAGCAATTCTGTGCGTACGATAATAGGTATCGACATAGGCGGAAGTACAACTAAAATAGTTGGATTTCGCTCTCAAGATGAAAAGCACGAGCTTATTTCTCCAATGCTCGTAACCGCCACCGACGCTATAACCTCGGTATACGGTGCTTTTGGTAAATTTACTATGGAGAACGGCTTAAAGCTTAACGAAATTGACCGTGTTTTAATGACGGGCGTTGGCTCGTCCTTTATAAAGGAGCCACTTTACTCGCTTGACTGTGAGAAGATTTCTGAATTTTCCTGCGTTGGTAGCGGTGGACTCTATCTTTCGGGGCTCGACGAGGCTATAGTTGTAAGCATGGGTACGGGTACCGCAATTATGTACGCCAAAAAGGACGGTAACAAAACTCAAACCACCTATCTTGGCGGAACGGGTGTTGGAGGCGGAACGCTTGTCGGACTTTCCAAAAAGATGATTGGTGTTGATACTATTGAGCATATTCAAACGCTTTGCGAGGGCGGTAATCTTGATAATATTGATTTGAAAATCAAGGATATGTCAAAGGACGGAGCGATACAGATAAACCGTGAGCTTACTGCGGCAAACTTTGGTAAGCTTTCGGATATGGCAACAAACGAGGACCTTGCGTTGGGTATTGCCAATATGGTTGGCGAAACTATTGCTATGCTTGCCGTTTTTGCGGCTCGTAGCTATAATATTAATACCGTGGTGCTTACGGGTAATCTTACCGCCATTAAGGCTATAAGCAACGTTTTCAACGGCTTGGAGGAGCATTTTGGCGTTAAATTCGTAACTCCCGAGCTTTCGCAGTTTGCTACGGTTATCGGTGCCGCTCTTGCGGATATTGAGAAATAATAAGTAGAATATTGATTTTGCGGGAGGATGATATCCTTCCCTACCGCCTATTTGTTTGTCATTTCGTTGTTTGTTAATAACATAAAATTCTACGTTTTTTAGAACTATCGAAGATACCGCTCCAATTTAAACAAATACAAAAAAGGACCAAGTTGCGACTTAGTCCTTTTCTTTTTATTTTATTTTGTTTTATTCGCTTTCTTCTCTTTTCTTCTTGCCTTTGCCGCATTGGTTTCATCAACGACCAAGCGTGAAAGTGCGATGAGCGCGATTACGTTAGGTAAAACCATTAAATAATTGAAGAAGTCTGTAAGCTCCCAAACAAGATCATTTGAAAGCACCGTTCCCAAAAATACGCAAAGAATTGAAATCGATGAATAAATTATCACGAGCACCTTATTGTTTTTAAACAAATACTGCGCATTAAGACGTCCAAAGAAATTCCAGCATATTATCGTTGAGAATGCAAAGAAAAGCAGACAAATTGCAACAAAAATACTACCGAACGTTGTTCCAAACACACTCGAAACCGCCTGTTGCATAGCGTTGGTCTTGGATATGACCGCAAGAGGCCCGCTTATCGCCGCTTGGTACGCATCGCCCGAAAGCCCGTAAAGCACTCCGCCCTCGCAATAAAGTGTGGATATAATAACGAGCGCTGTCATTGTTAGCACCATAAAGGTATCTACAAATACGCCCACCATTGCCGCAACGCCCTGCTGATGTGGATTCTCAACGCTTGCCATAGCGTGTGCGTGAGGCGTAGAGCCCATTCCCGCCTCGTTGGAGAACAGTCCTCGCTTTGCGCCTTGACTTACTGCAATCTTAATTGCCGCGCCTACACCGCCGCCTATAAGTGCGCTCGGGGTAAAGGCATACTTAAATATCATTCCAAAGGTTGTAGGAATATATTTTACACGAATACAAAGAATTACAAATCCGCAAAGCAAGAAAAGTATTGCCATAATCGGCACGAGCTTTTCGGTAATAGATGCAAGTCGCTTAACTCCGCCAAAGAATACTAATGCGCAAAGCGCAACAAGCACAAGTCCAATTACCCAAGTAAACTCTGTGGGTATTCCAAAAGCATTGGAGAACGACTCGGCAATCGAATTCGACTGAACCATAAGTCCCATAAATCCAAGGGCAAGAACTGCAGTTATTGCAAAGATAAAGGCAAGTACCTTTCCAAACGCTCCACGGAAAGCGTGCTTTATATAATACACAGGTCCGCCGAATATATGCTCGCCCTCAACCTTGCGTGTTTTTTGAGCCAAAACCGCCTCGGCATAGTTTGTTGCCATTCCGAGAAAGGCTATTACCCACATCCAAAATATCGCTCCCGGACCACCTATAAGTATTGCTCCGCTTGCGCCAACGATATTACCCGTACCTACCTGCGCCGCTACTGCGGTTGCAAGAGCCTGAAACGAGCTAAGACCGTTTCCCTTATGCTTTGAGAAAACTCCACCGAAAACCTGCTTCATTCCCTCTCCAAAGCATCTAAGTTGAACAAATCTTGTGCGGACGGTAAAGAAGAGTCCCGTACCTACGAGCAAAAATATAAGAACGTAGTCCGAAAGATAGGCATTTATAGTTTTAAATATATTTAAAATAACGTCCATCAGATTTGATCTTCCTCTAAAAGCTCAACGCCGTTGTCAAGAAGAAGCTTTTCCGTTCTTTCCGTATCGTCGGTACGCATAACCGCATACGCCTTATCCTTGTTGGTTGTAACAAGTGCGTAAAGATACTCTATATTTACGTTATTTTCCTCAAGCAAGCAAAGAACCTTAGAAAGTCCGCCGGGCACGTCGGGTACTGCAAACGCCGTTACCGTACGGATATTTGCGGTGTGTCCCGCCGCCGTAAGAACGTCTGCTGCCTTTTGAGGATTGTCGGCTATCATACGAACTATGCCGTAGTCGCTCGTATCTGCGATGCACATTGAGCGAAGGTCAACGCCTGCCCTTGCGATGATGTCGCTTATCTCGTGCAACGAGCCCTTTTTATTTGCAAGAAAAACCGATAACTGTCTAATTCCCATACCATTTTTCTCCTTACATTTATTAAATTATTTTATTAATCGTGAAGCTTACGCTCGTCGATAATTCTAACCGCCTTACCCTCGCTTCGAGCAATAGTTTTAGGAGGAACGAGGTGAACCGCAGGGCTTATGCCAAGCATCATACGGAGTGCATCCTGAAGTCCCTTTTCCTTTGCGGCAATAACCTTTACCGAGTCATCAAACTGCTCGGGAGGAAGCTCAACGTAAACGTCAAAGGTATCGTTGTTGTTTACTCTGCCAAGCTTAATAAGATAATTTGCGGTAAAGCCCTCCTGAACGAGAACCGTTTCTATCTGTGAGGGGAATACGTTTACTCCGCGAATAATCATCATATCGTCGCTTCTGCCCATAGGCTTTGCCATCTTAATAAAGGTTCTGCCGCAGGAGCATTCCTTTCTCGTAAGCACGCAGATATCTCTTGTTCTGTAGCGCAATACGGGGAAAGCCTCCTTGTCAAGGCAGGTAAACACAAGCTCGCCCTTCTCTCCCTCAGGCAAAACCTCGCCCGTTTCGGGATTGATTATTTCGGCAACGAAGTGGTCCTCGTTGATGTGCATACCCGTCTGCTCCTCACATTCAAAGGATACGCCTGGGCCGGATATCTCGGTAAGACCGTAAATATCGTACGCCTTAATTCCAAGCGTTTCCTCTATGCTTCTGCGCATCTCTGCGGTCCAAGGCTCTGCGCCGAAAATTCCTGCCTTGAGAGGAATCATATCGGGGGTATAGCCCTTTTCCTTAAGCGCCTCGCCAAGATAGCAGGCGTAAGAGGGGGTGCAGCAAATCACTGTTGCTCCAAGGTCGGTCATAAACTGAAGCTGACGCTCGGTGCTACCCGAAGACATAGGAAGTGTAAGGCATCCAAGCTTATGCGAGCCACCGTTAAGTCCTGCTCCGCCTGTAAAAAGTCCGTAGCCGTAGCTTACCTGAACAATATCATTCTCGTCTGCGCCAACCGCAACGAGCGCACGTGCGCAGCAATCCTCCCACAAATCTATATCGTGCTGAGTATAATATGCAATAACACGCTTACCCGTGGTACCCGAAGTCGAGTGAATTCTTACGCACTCGTTAAGAGGCTTTGCAAGAATACCGTAGGGGTAGGTGTCACGAAGGTCGGATTTTTCAAGAAAAGGAAGCTTATAAAGATCGTCGATGCTCTTTATATCCTCGGGAGTTACTCCCTTTGCCTCCATTTTTGCACGGTAATGAGGTACGTTATCGTAAACGTGCTTTACCTGCTTTACAAGCTTTTCGGATTGAAGCTTTTTTATATCCTCAACCGCCATCGTTTCAAATTCGGGTTGATAGTATTTTTTGATGCTCATTTTATTTACCTCTTTAGCAATAATCACTCGCCACGTCCAAGCTCAAACGCCTTTACGTTCATCTCTACGAACTTGGGAGCAACCGTCTGCTTAATTGCCTCTATCCACTTTTCCTTGGACATAGGCATAAGTCTTGAGAGTCTACCCATAAGAACGATGTTTACCGCCTTTGAGGTTCCTGCCTTAAGCGCAAGCTCGAGCGCATCAATCTCGTCAATAGCAACTCCCTTTGCCGAAAGATTGTCGAGAACTGCGTGAGGATATACAGCCGCACCTGTGATTACAGGCATAGGCTCTATCTCCTGAGCATTAACGATTATGCTTCCGTCAGCCTTAAGGAACTGTGCGTAGCGAGCTGCCTCAAGCTTTTCAAAGGAGATAATAAAATCTGCCTCTCCCTTATCTATTATCGGAGAATAAACCTTTTCGCCGTATCTAACGTAGGTTACAACGCTACCGCCTCTCTGGCTCATTCCGTGAACCTCAGAAACCTTTACGTCATAGCCCTCGTTCATAAGAAGTCTGCCAAGGAGCTTACTTGCAAGGAGCGAGCCCTGACCGCCAACTCCGACTATCATAATATTCTTAGTGCTCATTCTGCGTCACCTCCTATAAATGCATCAAATGCGCAAAGCTGAGTGCATACTCCGCATCCTACGCAAAGGGTTGCGTCTACAAACGCCTTACCGTCCTTAGTGGTAATTGCGGGACAGCCGATTCTCGTGCAAGCCTTGCAGGACTTACATTTATCTGCGTCAACCTTAAGCGCGGGCTTTGCCTTAACACTCTTAAGAAGTGCGCAAGGACGGCGAGAGATAATTACCGAGGGCTCGTCTACCGCAAGCTCCTCCATTATAACCTTTTCGGTTGCCTTAAGATCGTAGGGGTCTACAACGCTTACTCTGTTAATACCAAGTGCGTGGCAAAGAGCCTCAAGGTCTATCTTAGTTGCGGGGTCGCCCTTAATGTTATATCCGGTTGTGGGGTTCTGCTGATGTCCTGTCATACCGGTAATAGAGTTATCAACTATAATAACCGTGGAATTTGTGCCGTTGTATGCGATATTTGCAAGACCTGTCATACCCGAGTGCATAAAGGTCGAGTCGCCGATAACCGCAACGGTCTTTCCTGCGCTATTTCCGCCGTTTGCAACGTTAAAGCCGTGAACGCCAGAAACCGATGCGCCCATGCAAAGAACCGAGTCAATAGCCGCAAGAGGCGGTGCCATACCAAGGGTGTAGCATCCTATATCGCCAAGAACGGTAATCTTCTTCTTTGCAAGAGTATAGAACAAGCCTCTGTGGGGGCATCCTGCGCACATAACGGGGGGACGAACGGGAATTGCATCCTCGGATGCGGTAAACGCCTTATCCTCTATGCCGAACGCCTTTGCAACCATAGACTGTGAGAACTCTCCGCAAATCGGGAAAATGTTCTTACCCTCAACGTTGAGTCCAAGTGACTTGCAGAAGCTCTCGATAACGGGATCAAGCTCCTCGATTACAACCACTCTCTTATGCTTAGCGGCAAAATCCGTAATAAGCTTTGTGGGAAGCGGATTAACAAGTCCAAGCTTCAAAACCGAAACGCTATCGCCAAATACCTCCTTAACGTACTGATAGGAGGTTCCTGCGGTAATAATACCAAGCTCGCTACCTGCCGAAAGCTCAACCTTGTTAAGCTCGCAGGACTCTGCGTACTCCGAGAGCGCCGCAGTTCTCGCCTCAACAACGGGGTGCTTTGCAATTGCGTTTGCGGGAGCCATTATGTACTTCTTAGGCTCCTTAACATAGTCACGCTTTACAGCCGCCTTCGGCTCGCAAAGCTCAACCGCACACTGAGAGTGTGCAATTCTTGTGCACATACGAACGATAACGGGAGTATCGAACTTTTCGGAAAGCTCAAACGCTATCTTTGTAAATTCCTTTGCCCCAACCGAATCTGCGGGCTCAAGCATAGGAACCTTAGATGCGATTGCGTAATGTCTTGAATCCTGCTCGTTCTGTGAGGAGTGCATACCGGGGTCGTCTGCAACGAAAACAACGAGTCCGCCGTTTACACCCGTGTAGGAGAGTGTAAAGAGAGGGTCTGCCGCAACATTAAGACCAACGTGCTTCATACAGCAAGCGCTTCTTGCACCTGCCAAGGAGGCGCCAAAGGCTACCTCGCAGGCAACCTTTTCGTTAGGAGCCCATTCACAGTAGATTTCATCGTATTTTGCCGCATACTCCGTTATCTCTGTTGAGGGAGTACCGGGATAGCTCGATACAACCGAGCATCCTGCCTCGAGGATACCGCGAGCTACCGCTTCATTTCCAAGCATTAATTTTTTCATAATTAAAACACCTTTTTATTTATATAAAATTAATTTTTTCGTCTTCAATAGAGCTTGCAGCTCTTACCTTGACCTCTTTATTATGGTCAACGCAAATCATCAAGCAAAAAGCAAATAGCAAAAAGGCTTGTAAAAATCTGCGTTATCTTTTTTGCACCTCGCCCGTTAACCCGTTATCTGCGCTTCAACAAGGCTTCCGCCACAGTATATTTCACGAAGCTTAGGCTTTTCTATCTTACCTGTGGGGTTGCGAGGAACCTTGGCAAATATTATTCTTCTCGGACGCTTATATTTGGGAAGTGACATACAGAATTCAGCAATTTCCTCCTCGGTACAGTCCATTCCCTCCTTTATTTCGATGATAGCCGCCGCTATCTCTCCAAGGCGCTTATCGGGAAGTCCTATAACCGCTACGTCCTTTATCTTCTCGTGCGCTCTTAAATAGTCCTCTATCTGCACAGGGTAAAGGTTTTCACCACCGCTTATGATAACGTCCTTCTTACGGTCAACGAGGTAGATAAATCCCTCCTCGTCCTCCTTTGCCATATCTCCCGTAAGGAGCCAATCGCCCTTGAGAATCTCATTAGTTGCCTCGGGGTTCTTGTAGTAGCATTTCATAACGCCGTCGCCCTTAAGCGCAAGCTCGCCAACCTCTCCGTGAGGAACTGCGTTGCCCTTTTCGTCAACTATCATAGTTTCCCACAAGTAGCCTGCCTTACCTATAGCGCCAACCTTGTGGATATTTTCAACGCCAAGATGCACCGCACCCGGTCCTATCGACTCGGAAAGACCGTAGTTGGTATCGTAATCGTGGTTGGGGAAGGTCTGCTTCCAACGCTTTATAAGCGAGGGAGGAACAGGCTGTGCGCCAACGTGCATAAGTCGCCACTGGTCAAGCGCGTAATCGCTAAGCACGAGGTCGCCTCTGTCAATAGAGTCAAGCATATCCTGAACCCACGGAACCAAAAGCCAAACTATTGTAGCCTTCTCGTCCGACACGGTTTGAAGCACCCACTCGGGCTTTACGCCACGAAGCAGCACCGACTTGCCTCCCGTAAGGAGTGAACCGAACCAGTGCATCTTTGCGCCCGTGTGATACAGAGGGGGGATGCAGAGGAATACGTCGTCCTTGCTTTGCGAATGGTGCTTTTGCTCGGTGTAGCAGGATGCAACGAGCGCCTTGTGTCTATGTAAAATAGCCTTGGGGAATCCCGTTGTACCCGATGAGAAGTATATTGCCGCATCGTCATCGTCGCATATTTCAACAGGCGGTGTAATTGACGAGCAGAAATAGGTCATATCTGCGTAGTTATCTGCGTAAGCGGGGGTTTCACTTCTCTTTCCAACAAAGAAAAGATTGTCAACCATACCCATATCATCCTGAATTGCGTTTATTCTCTCGATAAACTCAGGGCCGAATACGAGCATTCTTACGTCGGCAAGATCAAGACAGTATTTAATCTCGTCCGAGGAATATCTGTAATTCATAGGCACAACAAGTGCGCCGGTTTTTAGAATACCAAAATATATTGGGAGCCATTCAAGGCAATTCATCATAAGGATAGCGACCTTGTCGCCCTTCTTTATTCCGCGTGTAAAGAGAAGATTTGCAAATCTGTTTGCTCTTATATCGAACTCGCGCCAGGTTATCTCACGGCGATATTTATCTCCCTCTGCCGCCGTGTCGATAAGATTAAACTCTCTCCACGTTATATTTTTTGCCGGCTGCTTTTCGGGGTTTACCTCCACGATAGCAACGTCGTTTGGATAGATTTTTGCGTTTCTTTCCAAAAAATCTGTAATAGGCATAACTATTTCCTTCCTAATTTCTTATCATACAAAAGCATATACAGTAATTATACCACAATCTTTGAATTTTGTCGAGTGAAAATGCTATTTTTTTGCATTTTTCTACTATATTTTATTATAATTTTATTATATTTTTATAATATTATAATTAAATATGCAAAAGCACTGTATAAAGATTCAAAGCCGATATAAAAAGTAAAAAGTCCACATTCGTTTATGCCTATCAAAAAGCATAGCAAACGTGGACTGACCGTATTTTTTGTTTTGATGATATTTTTTAAATATCAAGCTTTACAAAATTCGGGCAGCCCTTTTTAAAATAATAATAGTAATAATAAAACTTATTATTTTTCATAACTGCTCTCCTTTTGTAAAATTTGATTTATTGATACACATTTTACACCTTATTTAAGGATTTGTCAAGGGGTTTTTATTATTTTTAAAGCAACAACGGAATATAATTAATTCCGAGGTCGACCAAAAGCACCGTAAGTGCCGAGCATATTGCAACGGTTACGAGGCTTTTTTCAAGGTAGGCAAGCAGAACTCCAACTATAAAGCCCGCAAGCGCCGACCATATGCTTCCCGTAGCGTGGAAAATTGCGGGAACCGTCATAGCGCTAAGCACCGCATATGGCATATAATGCAAAAACGAAAGAAGAAAGCGATTCCTTATCTTATTTTTTACAAGCACAAGCGGTAACATTCTTACAAGATACGTAACGCCCGCCATAACCAAAAGATAAAGCCAAAATTCAGGTCTTATGCTCATGCCTCGCCCTCCTCTGTGCTCTCGGCTTTAATAGGCGCAAATATCGCAAGGATAAGGCTTGCAACAACCGCACAAAGCACTATATGAAGCTCCGAGGGAATGATTTTGCTAACCATTGGCACGTAGTAGCAGATTGCGCTTAAAGCTATTGCCACAAGCACGCAGAGCGTTACGGCAAGCTCCTTTTTCATTACGGGAACGACTATTGCAATAAACATTCCGTATATGGCAATTCCGAGCGCCGCAAGAACGAATGGAGGCAAGAACGTGCTTACGACAACGCCAAGAAGCGCTCCGATAAGCGTACCAAGCGACCACCCGATATACGGAAGCGTAATGAGTCCGTACATATATTCCTTGGGCACCGCATTTTCCTGCGATACCGACACGGCAAATATCTCGTCGGTTACACCAAAGCCGATAAGCAAGCGGTCAAGCACAGTAACCTTATTATCAAGCCTTTGCGAAAGCGAAACCGACATCAACGCATAGCGCAGATTTATAAATATCTGTCCAAACGCAAGGGCAAAAATATTTCCTCCACCCGCTATTATAGGCGCTCCCGCAAGCTGACCCGCCGACGTGAGATTAGCCATTGAAATAAATAGCGCCTCAAGCACGGTAAGTCCCATATTTACGGCGGAAACTCCAAAGGAAAAGGAAACCGCAAGATATCCAAGCGCTATCGGCAAGCCGTGAACAAGTCCACGCTTAAAGCTTTTAAATTGCATATTCTCTCCTCCCTTTAGCCTATCGCCAAAATTTTGTCGCAAAGAGGATTATACCATAAAAAGCTAAAAAAGTCAATCAAATAAGATAAGCTAAATAAAATTATTAATAAAATTATTTTATTTTTTCAAAAAAAGTTTGACAAATCAAAAATTATGTGATATAATATCATTTGTGCAAGGAAATCTGCACGCTTGCCGGTGTGGCGGAACAGGCAGACGCCCGGGACTTAAAATCCCGTGAGCAGTGATGCT
>JAZRAJ010000080.1:0-1590 GCA_045634485.1 Eubacteriales bacterium
TATTGAAATCGCGTTAAATATCTGCGAGCGCATAGCAAAGTTTGAAAAGGGTGAGCTTTTGGACGTTGGAAGAAAGTATTTGCTCGGTGGCGTTAAGTATGAGCATGGTAAAGGATTAATACATCTTCCCGACGGAACGAGAGAGCCTGTTTCCTATCAATGGGAGCTTAACTATAATGCGTCAAACCTATATCATGCGTTAACTACGCCGTGGGGCTGGGAATGGTTCAATTCAGTCCGAGGCGAGGATAGATTTAAGGAATACGTAGCAAGAGCTAAAAAAATAGCAAACATAGAATAAAAAAACGCCGAGGGCACCGTTTGGTCGTTCTCGGCGGTTTTGATATATTGTTTAAAATCCTCTTTTTTTACCTATAAGGCGCAAGAAAAGCTTACGCAAGAGGTCGGCGGGGAAGACCGAAAGGGCTAAGAGAAGCGTTATTTTTAGTTCGCTTGCGCTTAACGGTACCGTACGCAAAACCGAGCCGCCAAGGTATATAAAGAGTATCTGCACGGTTAAAATCAAAGCCATAATAAATATAAAGGCCTTGTTTTTTGATATTTTATTTAGCAAAAATATTCTGTCGGTTCTTGCGTTAAAGCAATGAAAAACCGAGGCGAATATAAACAGTGCAAAGAATGCGCTAAGCAGCCTTACGTTCTCGCTTGATACTTTAAATTGCGAGGTTATTTTGGGGCAGAGCAGAAAGGCGATAAAAAGTCCTACCGTAAAAATTCCCGATAGCGCTATTTGGCTAATCATATATTTATTTAAAATAGGCTCTTCACGTTTTTTCGGTTTTTCCTTCATATAATCTATATTTGGCGCCTCTCCCGCAAAGGCAAGACCGCCCAAGGTATCCATAATTATATTTATCCAAAGCATTTGAACGACCGTCACGGGGGAATCGTAGCCGATAAACGGACCTATCATAGAAATTCCCACCGCACAGAAATTCATAGTAAGCTGAAGCGTAATAAATTTTCTAATGCTTTTAAATATCGTTCTGCCGTAAAGCACAGCCTTAGTAATTGAGGAAAGGTTGTTATCGATAATTATAATATCGCTTGCCTCCTTGGCAACGCTCGTTCCGCTACCCATAGCAAAGCCTATGTCGGCACGCTTAAGTGCGGGTGCATCGTTTATTCCGTCGCCAGTCATACCAACCACAAGCCCCGATTCCTGCGATATGCGCACGAGTCGGCTTTTATCCTGCGGTAGGGCTCGCGCAATCACGGCAAGGCTTGGTAGCTTTTTCTTTAATTCGTCATCGCTCATAGCCGATAGCTCGGCACTTTCAAGCACCAGAGTGCGCTCCGTGTTGATTATTCCGCATTCACGTGCGATATGCTCGGCGGTGTCCTTGTTGTCACCCGTTATCATGACAACGCCAACACCCGCTTGTCGCAGAGACTCGTTTGCTGATTTTGCCTCGGCACGTATCTTGTCAAGCAGAACCACGGCACAAACAAATGTAAGCTCGCCCTGATGCGCCCTTGGCATTGCATTTGATTCGGCAATCCAAAGCAGGCGCTTTCCCTCGCGCGTAAGCCTTGAGAAGTCGGAGGCCAAGCGGTCTTAGGAAGACA
>JAZRAJ010000081.1:0-13306 GCA_045634485.1 Eubacteriales bacterium
ACGGAGGGGTTGTGAAAAACATATAATCCACAATACCGCTTTTTCTTTGGCACAAGAGGCGCAAAGAAAAAGCTTGGCAAAAAGAAAACGCCGTAATTATGGGGCTACTCGCCCCAAACCCCCGCAAGTTTTTTGAAAAAAACTTGACTAAAAACTTTCACACTTTGGTGCAGTGCGAACATTGTGCGTTCAACCGTCGAGCGCAGAAATTACGGCAAAAAAAATAAAACCTCAGTTTCAAAGTTTTTGAAAGATGGGGTACGGGGAAGAAAACTTTTTGAAAAAAGCTTTTCTTCCCCGCCTAAAAAAATCATTTTTATAACATTCACTTCTCATAAAACAGCACACCGAGGGTGTTAGGCCCACAGTGGCTTGAAATAACGCCGCCTGCTTGAGTTTCAAGAATTTCATCGAATACATTCAATGCCTCGAGATTTTGCTTAACAGAATCGATAATTTCACGGTCTGAGCCCGAATGAGTAACGAACACTCGACGAGGCTCGGCGTTTTTTATTGTGGGCATAAGTCCGTCAACGTAGGCGCTAACCGCCATAGCGGGCTTACCGCGAACCTTGCGTCCTGCGCCCATTTTACCGTCCTTAACGAGGATTTCCGGATGAAGCTTAAGAGCGCTTGCCATAAACGCCTCAACCGCAGTGCAACGGCCTCCACGAGCCAAAAACGTGGGCGTATCTATTACAAAGCTTGCTCTAACACGGTCACGCGAGGCTTCAATTTCGGCAACAATCTCCTCGGCGCTCTTACCCATATCGCGAAGCTCCGCCGCACGGAGAACCTGAAGCCCTATTCCCGTTGAAAGATTCTTTGAATTTACAACGAAAAGTCTATCATACTCCTCGTCCTCGGCAAAAATGCGTATTCTGTTGCAGGTACTGCTCATTTCCTCGGAAATGCCTATAAATATAATATCATCGCCCGCCTCTACCATAGGCTTAAGCGTTTCCTCAATTTTATCAAACGGAACAGCCGACGTCTTTGGCGTGGTATTATTCTCATCCGACCATTTATATATCTCCTCGGGGGTTATGTCAACTCCGTCAAGATATGTATCACTGCCAAGCATAATGCAAAGCGGAATAATGCTTATATCGTATTTTTCTATAAGCTCACTTGAAAGATCACACGTGCTGTCCGAAACTATTCTAACCCTTTTCATTTAAACACTTTCCTTTTTTAACCTAAATAAATATTTATTCTAAATAACGAACGTTGAATAATGAATTTGAATAATGAATAATTGTAATTAATTTAAAAGAGGGAATTACCCCTCTTTTATTTATTAGTCTGTGGTGTAGTTATCAAAGTAACCCTGAATATGAACGATAGGAGTTCCCTTGTCGCCCGAGCCCGAGGTAAGGTCGCAAAGCGAGCCTATAAGGTCGGTAAGACGGCGGGGAGTTGTTCCCTCGGACGCCATATTTCCAACGAGGTTGTTATCCTTGGTCTGAATCTTTTCCTTGATAGCCGCCTTAAGCTCCTCGCCCGAAAGGTCTGCAAAATCATTGTCTGCAAGATACTTAAGCTTAAGCTCGTTAGGCGTTCCCTCAAGTCCCGATGTGTAAGCAGGAGAAACTACCGGATCGGCAAGCTCCCAAATTTTTCCTACGGGGTCCTTAAATGCACCGTCGCCGTAAACCATTACCTCAACAAGCTTACCTGTTTCCTTAAGAATTCTGTTTTGAATATCCTCAACAAGCGCCTGACAGTCGCGGGGGAAAAGCTTTACCTGCGTTTCTGTTGCCTTGTTTGAGCCGAGAAGTCCGTACTGCTCGTTATATCCGCTACCGTTTACGGGAGCGTTAAGAATCTCGTCAAGACCGTAAACTCTCTCTGCGCCCGAAGCCAAGAGAATACGCTTTGTGCGCGCTCTGGTGTGGATATCGCAATTTATAACGTTCTTTGTATAATTGAGAACTGTTCTTGCGTCGTTAGCAAAAACTATTTCAACCTCTGCGCCGCATTCCTTAATTAAGGATTCGTAATATTCAACGTAGTCAACGCCTGTGAAGCGGTGCTTCTCGTAGCCAAAAAGCTCACGGTATTTTGCAAGGTCAAGAACGTCGCTGTAAGGGTTAATGCCCTTTTCGTCAAGCTGATCAAGGCTGATAAGATGATTTCCAACCTCGTCGGAGGGGTAAGAAAGCATAAGAACTACCTTCTTTGCTCCCATAGCTATACCGCGAAGGCAGATTGCAAAGCGATTACGGCTAAGAATGGGGAATATAACTCCGACCTCCTCGCCGCCAAATTTTGCTTTAACGTCAGCAGCTATATCGTCAACGGTTGCGTAGTTACCCTGCGCACGGGCAACGATTGCCTCGGTCATAGCAACTATATCACGGTTTCTAATTTCATAGCCCTCCTCACGAGCGGCTGTGATGATAGATTCGGTTACGATGCTTGCAAGGTCATCTCCGCTTCTAATAATAGGTGCGCGTACACCTCTTGAAATTGTACCGACCATACGACTCATAAAAAACACTCCTTCTTTAAGCATATAGCTTAAAATAAATAAAAAATTACTATAATAGTATATCACAAAATTATTTAGATGTAAAGAAAATTAATAAAAAATTTGCTTTTTGGCGAAATTTAATGAAAAAAGTGGGGAGTGTTTGGTATGGAATGGGGGGCTCTCCGAAAATAATAAAATTTTATGTTGTTATCAATCAACAAAAAAACAAACAAATATCCGGTAGGGGAGGGGCTTGCTCCTCCCGAATACAATAAAATTAATTTTCGTTTACGAAAATTTACCAAAATTATTCGTTATTCATTATTCATTAGCGAAGCGACTTCATTATTCACTAAAATACAGGGAGAACCCCCGACGAGGGTTCTCCCTCTTCCTTTGCGTTGCAAAGAAATTCACCCTCTCCTGCGTTTTTGGGACGATAAAAATGGGGCTACTCGCCCCAAGCCCTCGCAAGTTTTTTGAAAAAAACTTGACTAAAAACTTTCCACTTTGGTGCGGTGCGAACATAATGCGTTCAATCGTCGAGCGTACAAAACAAAAAACAATTTCCTTTCCCTTTTCAAAGTTTTTTTGAAAGATGGGGTAAAAGAAACACACCCGACTCAATAATGAAATCGGGTGCGTAAATTTAAATTTTTATGTGACAAGGGGCGACATTGGCTGTCGGCACTGCCGACCTTTTTTTCAAAAAAGTTTTCTTCCCCGCCTAACAAAAAACAAAAAAATAATAAAATAATAAAAACAATAAAAACCTTGCAATTTAAAGTAAAAAATGATATAATAATTATGTATAGATTTTTTACGGAGAGATTATTTTTTATGACAGTTTTTGACAAAATTCGTGAAAAAAATAAAATAATCGCGTTTTTAGTCAGATTGCAGAACTCCTCGTTTTATCCGATATTCTTTGCCGCTATTTGCATAATATCGGGAACAAGCCCAAAGGAGGTATATCTGCCCTGCATCTGGTTTTTAACGCTTACTGTTGTATTTGGCGGACTTTTTTCGGACGACTTTAAGATATTTTTGGTTCCCGCGCTACTGATATATTATTCAATAGGCTTTGACGTTGGACCAAATTTAGATATCGACCTTTACACTGCGGCATTTACCATGCCGTTTGACACCTCAAGCATACCGCATTTTGCCGCGTGCGTAGTCCTTTTACTTGCGGTAATTCTTTACAGAATTTTGCGCTCGGGGCTTTTAAAGGAGATAGTGCTTAAAAAGGGACTTTTCTTTTGGGGAATAATCGCTATCGACGCAGCGCTCCTCTTAAACGGCTTACTTAGTCCCCAATGGCAACCGATAAACATAGTTTACGGCTTACTTATTGGTAGCGGATTTACGCTCTTTTATTGCGTATTTCTCGTTCTTCTAACTCGTTCAAAGGATACGGTTTCCTATGCATGCAAAACACTTGTTTGCGCAGGTTGGGTTGTAGTTGGTCAAATAGCAATTCGTGTTTGCCAAATGCTTGCCGAGGGCGAGCAAAACGTTTTCAAGGAAGGAAGTCATTTTCTGCTCAACCGAGGCATAATACGCCTTGCTTGGGGAGTTCCCACAATATTTGGAGCAGTGGTGGCGCTTGCTATCCCTGCGGCGCTGTACCTTGCAAGAACACGACGCTATCCGTGGCTTTCATCTATTTCCGCATTAGTATTTTTAGGCGGAATATTTGCCATAAATACACGCTCTGCACTTCTTTTCGGAGGAATTGTTTTTGTATTTGGCGTTATAATTTGTTGCTTTAAAAACAAAAATAAAATCGCAAACCGAGCTTTTGCGCTTTCGCTTGTCGGATGCGGAATAATTGGCGTAATTGCTTTTCTGCTTATTGCCGAGCATCCCTACGAAGCGCTTGAAAGACTTACGGCTATGATGCGTCTTGACTTTTTTACAGACGATAACGCCCCTGCGAGTGGAGTTTTTGGCGACCGAGCAAGCATTTGGCTTGGCGGACTTAAGGACTTTATTTCCGCTCCGATATTCGGCGTAGGCTTTTCGGTTGGCAGAAGCATGGTCGGTATTGATACAAGCGTTTACACGAATATTTTTGATATTATGTATCACAATATCATCGTGGAATTTCTCGGCTCTATGGGAATAGTTGGCATAGTTGCCTTCCTTTTCCATCTAAAGCACGGCGTTGAGCTTATGTTTAGAAAATTTGACTGGAACAGAATTTTGGTTCTACTCGTACCGATATTAATTCTTTCTATGTCGCTACTTGATAATTTCTTCTTCTATCCCAATTTTGCAATAGTTTACGGCTTATTCTTGGCGTGCGCCGAGCTTATGCTTGAAAAAAAGCGTCAAGAAAAGCTTGATAATTTAAACAAAGTTAAAAAGGGTCAAAAGCCCCGAGTGCTTTTTCCGTACGTTGAGGCGGGCAAGGGTCATATAGTGCCGACGCACACGGTTTGTGAGGTGTTTAAGCGCAAATACGGCGATAAGGTCGAGGTTGTGGAGTCGCACTTCTTTACCGAAACCGGCAACGCCGATATGCAAAAAACCGAAAAGCTATTTAAGCGTGCGGTGCAAAACCAAAACCGTTCTCCAATTCTCAGTATACTCTGCAAAATCGGTAACTCGCTTGCGGGCAACGCATTTGCGCTTTACGTTTTGCTCTCGCTTTCAATAAGCGGAAGAAAAACAAATCCGCTTGCCGTTAAGCACATTGAGGAGCTTGACGCAAACGTCGTCTATGCAACTCACTGGGCGATTCCTTATTACGTAAATCAAATTAAAGGACCGCACCCTTATACTATCTCATTTTGTCCCGACGTGCTTGCCAACGGAGCGTTTGACGTTGACAGTAACAATTTTCTTATTTCCAATTCGATAGGCTACAAAAAAGCCCTGCGCTACCGTATGTACGCAGGAGGCAATATAACGCAGGTTCCGTTCCCGATTCGCCCCGAAACCGAGTCCTACAGAGCCGAGGGTAAAAGGGACGAGCTTAGAGAAAAGCTCGAAATACCCGCCGATGAATTTGTGGTTACGCTTTGCGACGGCGGATACGGCATGGCTCGACTTGAAAAAACCGTTAAGCACCTGCTTAAAATCAAAGCGCCAATGACTATTATTGCGCTTTGCGGAATGAACGAGGAGCTTAATAAAAAGCTTCAGAGCCTCAAGGTTCCCGAAAATATGAAGCTTATCTCGGTTGGATTTACCGATAAGGTTCTTGAATACATCTGCGTTGCCGACCTATTCGTTGGCAAGAGCGGAGCAAACTCAATGGCAGAGCCCGCCGCACTCGGTGTTCCGATAATCGTTACAAAGTGCATTACATACGTTGAACGCAGTATCAAAAATTTCTACGTTCACACCCTTAAAGGCGGTATATACATTCCCTGCTCGCGTATGGCGGCAAAAAAGATAGTATTCTTCTCGCAAAATCGTGAGGAGCTTAGCAAATACCGTCAAAATCTCATTTCCAATCCTATAGCGTCCTACGATGCCGAGGCAACCGCCGACCTTATCTGGCAGCGCGTTCTTGAGGTTTGGGAGGAATAATAAAAAAAGAGCTGATGAGTTCAGCTCTTTTTTATTGTTTTCGGGAGGAGCAAGCCCCTCCCCTACCGCATTTTGTTTGTATTTTTTGTTGATTGTTGATAACATAAAATTCTATTATTTTCGGGGGCTGAGTCATTCAGATGCAGAAGTCGTGATTTGGTTCTCGTCGGCGTACAACGGTACGCCAGAGGACCAAAGCGCGGCTAAAAAACACACATAAAAATGGAATTTGAGAGATTTTTCTCGAAAATTCCTACAAAAAACAACTTTAACCATGCTTGTTTTCACTGTTAAAGCTGATTTTTATTTAATTTTATTTCGTGTGTTTTTGTTCTGCGCTAAATGACGCAGCCCCATACGCACAATGTACGTTTGATGTAGCGGTTGTAGGGGAGGCTATTAGCCTGCCGCTTGCATCGAATTTAATTGAAATAATATTTGAGCGTACTGCACCAGACGCCTCCCTTGTGTAAAGGGAGGTGGATTGCGAAGCAAGACGGAGGGATTGTTAAAAGCATATAATCCATAATTACATTATTAGGGAGAACCCCCGGACGAGGGTTCTCCCTCTTTCTTTGCGTTGCAAAGAAATTCACCCTCTCCTGCGTTTTTAGGACGATAAAAATGGGGCTACTCGCCCCAAACCCTCGCAAGTTTTTTGAAAAAAACTTGACTAAAAACTTTCCACTTGGATACGGTGCGAACACACTACATTCAAGCGTCGAGCGCACAAATTACGCCAAAAAATAAAACCCCTTTCAGAAGTTCTTTGAAAGGGGTGCGGGGAAAAACTTTCTTTTAAGAAAGTTTTCCCCGCATTAAACACAATCTAATTCAAATCAATCCTCGTAATTAGCGCAGAAGTCGGTAAAGCCGTTGTCGCCACAGCCGAGCCAAGCAACAACTCTGTTCTGAGAGGGAACAACCATCATCTTCTGACCGCGCATACCACCCTTGCCGTAAGCCTTACCGCCACCGCAGGACTTGAGCTCGTAGCCGTTGTCGATAACTGTCTTAACCCACGCCTCAGAGAGAATACGCTTACCCTCGTAGATACCGCCGTTAAGATAAACCATACCGTGCTTAATCATATCCTCAACACGGATATAAAGTCCGGTAGCGCCCATAGCGTGACCCTTGGGACAATGGCTCCAAGCAGCCTCACGGCAACCCGTGGGATAGAAGAGATTTTGCCAGAGGAAATCGTCGGTGCGCATACCTGCACGCTTTTCAACTATTCTCGAAAGGAGATAGAAGGCAGCGTCGGTGTAGGTTTCCTTAACAAGGTCGAAATCCTCCTTGATAGGCGCATTAAGCACGTATGCAAGGTAATCGTCGCCAAACTGAGTAGCGTCAAAGCAGTCGATGTCAAGGAATCCGCCGCTAAGTCCAACCTTGTGGAGAAGAAGCATATGAACGGTGGTCTTTGTCCATACCTCGTTATAGGTTTCGGGAAGCTCATCTGCAAGAATGTCGGTTAAAATCTCGTCGGTGGTAAGAAGTCCACGGTCAACGAGCATACCGATTGCCGTAACAACAAACGCCTTGGAAACGCTGTATGTGTCCTGACAGGGGTTTGTCTGCTGTAATCTCATAGTTTCAATCTTTCCATCGTGATACTCGCCGATAAAGAAAACGTTTGCGTTCTCGCGAGCATCAATTTCTGCTTTAAAAGCCTCTAAAAATTTACTCATTTTAAGTATATCTCCTTTGCTAATTCAGATATTTTCTCCGCCTCCTCAAGAGAAGAGGTGGTTAAGATTCTTTTTTTAGGTAAGCCCCAAACGTCAAAAATGCGAGGGCCTATCCATTCATTTTGCTTAGTATCGGTAAATAAGCCGTACAGAATAGAAAGGCAAGCCTTTTTGGGACTCATAAAAATAATTTTCATCGGATATTTAATTATTGCGTAAATGACCTTGGGGTAATGCGAGGTTATGTTTGTAACTGCAATTCCCGGATGCGCAATATTTATAACGTCCCGATATTCGGTAAGCGACCAAAGCGAATACATTAGATAGCGCTTTGCGTTTCCGTAAATCTTGCTTGGCGCTCTGCGTGTGGCAAAGTCCACGTCGCTTAGGTCGATTTTTGAATAATTATGCGCAATGCTTCCAACCGCAATAAGCTTGCCGCCGCGTGCCTTAATTTTAGGTAAAAGCGCATTTGCAAGAATGTACGGCGAAACGAAATTTATGTTAAAAACGTTCTCGTAGCCGTTTTCGCCCTTGCTACGCGGAATTTTATACGCTCCCGCATTAAGAACAAGATAGTCAATGTCCTCGCAAAGCAGCCTCTCTGCCATTTCTCGAGTTGCAGAAATATCCTCAAGGTCGAGATAATAGGCTTTAATCGATGCGCTTGGAAATTCCGCCAAGAGCCTCGATTTTAAAGCGTCGGAGCGCGCTTTGCTGCGGTCGATAAGTATAAGAGATGCCGAAAGAGAGCAGAAAAATCTGCAAAGCTCCTTGCCAAGCCCACCCGTTGAGCCACTTATTGCAACGGTTTTACCCTTGAGCGATTGGGTATTTCTCTCCAACCATTTTTTATAATTCATAAATTACAAAAATTAAGGGCTGCCGCGCTCACGTTATTTGAGCAAGTGAGGCAACCCTTATGTGCTTTCTAATTTGATTTTAAGGCTTTAAAGCCTAAGCTTTAAATCTTAAGCTTAGCGTAACTATCGTCAACGTCCTTCTTAGACCAGCCAAGACCAAGATAATCGTTTTCTTCCCAAATCTTCTTTGCTATCTCAAGCGCACCCTCGGGAGGACACCAAGGAGAAAGCGTGCGAGGAGGCATACCGGTATCGTCCTGACCCTCTACGCGGAAGGGAGTCCAGTAATCGTTTTCGTATCTCTTGCGGTCCTCTTCATCATCAAACTTGGGAACGTCGAACGCCATACCGCCGCTGCAAGCCGACTTCCATGCGAGAATACCGATTGCCGACATAGCGCAAGCACGGTATACGTTAAGATAAGGCTGCTCGCCCTTTCTTATAGCGTCTGCAAAGTAGTACTGAACGAAGTAATCTCCGCCGCCGTGACCTGCCTTAGACGCTTGCTCTGCAAACTCTGCGGGCCACTCGGGCTGATAGGAGCGGAATGCAGGCTGCTCGCCCTTGTCGCGGGACTCGTGCCATACAGTGATTCTATCGTCGCCTCTGTCCTGCTCAACCGCACCCTTGGTGCAGAAGAGGGATGTAATCATAGAGTGGGTACGGAAAGCGCCCTGAAGGGTTCTAACAACCGCACCGTTATCCATCTGACAAAGAATAATTCCACCGGGGTCCTGACGGCGCATCTCGTTTCCACGGTAGGACTGATCTGCAATCTTGGGTACGAAGCCGTTTACTCTAACGGGCATCGTATCGGTAATCATCATTACGGGAGCAATTGCGTGCGTGCAATAGTAGGTTGAGGGAATCTGGTTTCTCCAGTGATATTCGCCGGGAGCCAAGTTTGTAGGCTCGTACATAGGATGGCAGTATTCGCCCTCACCGTAAAGTATTTCGCCAAGCTCGCCCGACTTATAAAGACGACGCATTTCCATACGAGCCTTTGTAAAGGGATAGTTCTCGGCAATCATATATATCTTACCCGTTTCCTCAACGGCACGGCAAAGAGCAACTCCCTCTGCAAGAGTTCCCATAGCAGCACACTCCGAAAGAACGTGCTTTCCTGCGCGGAGAGCCTTGATTGCAAATTCAGCGTGCTCGTGGAAATAGTTTGCAAGAATAACGGCGTCGATATCTGCCTTTTGGAGCATTTCATCATAATCGGTGTAAAGCTCAACCGACTTGTCCTCGTTGTCGTATTTGCTCTTACAGATAGCGAGCTTCTTCTCGTTTCTGTCACAGATAGCCATAAGCTTCATTCCAAGCTCAGGTCCGGGATGCATAAATACCTTACCTCTGCCTGTTCCAACAACGGCATATTTAATAGGTTCCATATTAAAATTCCTTTCTTTAACGTGAAAATATTTAAAATATATGGATATTTTAATCTAATATTAATTTTACCTTAATTTTCCCTCTTTGTCAAGCGAAAATTAACGGAAAGGTAATTTATTTATATTTTTATGCGGGGAAGAAAACCCATCTTTCAAAAAACTTGAAAAAATGGGGGGGTTATTCTAACGAGTGCGCCTCGAGGGTTGAGAACGGTGTGTTCGCACCGCACCAATACATGAAAGTTTTCGTCCACCTTTTTCAAAAGGTGGCGAGGGTTTGGGGCGAGTAGCCCCATAAAACGGCGTTTTCTTTTTGCCAAGCTTTTTCTTTGCGCCTCTCGTGCCAAAAGAAAAAGCGGTATTGTGGACGTTTTACTTTTTTACCGTAATTTTGTGCGCTCAACGGTTGTTTCGTGTCATCCTGAGCGAAGTGTAACGTAGTCGAAATTTTTCATCCGAGATCCCAAACGTGCCTTACGTCACGTTTGATTCTCGCTTTGCTCGAATTTCGACGTTGCTCAGGATGACACGGACGAAAAATCAAGGCGCTTTAGCGCCGCAGGGATCTCGAAACAAGAGGGCTACTGCGTGGCAATAAGGTTACTATAAGCCTCACGCACAAAATAACAAAAAAACAAATCCCACTCTTGAAATTCTTGAAAGGTGGGGGTTAAAGGGGGAGGAAAAGCTTCTTTTAAGAAGTTTTCCTCCCCCTATTTAATCCATATTATAACTTACTAAAAGCCTTTTTAATCTGCGACAAGGAGTATCCATATCGCATAAGAGATGCGATAATTTTTTGCAGCTCCTTTTTATCCGTTGGGATACGAGGATATTTCTTTTCAATAAGCAGAGCGCAATTTTCGTCAAAGTCAACGCCGTTATCCTCAAAGGCAAAGAAAACTGCATTTATAGACTCGTCGGAATAGCCCTTTTCCTTAAGATGCGCACGAATACGCTCTGCGCCCCAAAGCTTAGAAAGGCATCGCTCGCCCTCACGAATTGCAAATTCATCCTCGCAAAGAAGTCCGTTGGCTTGAAGCCTATCAAGTGCGAGAGATGATAATTCTGCATCGTAGCCCTTGGCTACAAGCTTGCGCTCAAGAGCCTTGCGTGATGCCGAGGCATAGCCTAAGAGATAGAGAGCCTTTTTGTAAACGGCGTAAATCCCCGCCTCCTGCTCAACCGCATCGTAAACCATGCTACTGCTTATACCCACCGAGAGCGCAAGCTCAATGTAGGTTGCATCCGAAATTAAAAATTTCGATACAGATTTTTTAGCGCCGTCGCGAAGCTCAAACGAAACGAATATCTCGCCAAGTCCGCCTGCGCTAACCGAGGTTATACTAACGTCCATCTATTAAATATCGTCCTCGAGGGTACGAATGTCAAAATCGTCATCCTCATCATCAAGCTCAAATTCCTCGATATTATTTACAATATTCTCCTTTTGAGCGCGAATCCTTGCGTCAAGCTCGGCAAGAAGTGCAGGATTACCCTCGATATACTTGCGAACGTTATCCTTACCCTGACCAATTCTTTCGCCATTGTAGGAGAACCACGAGCCACTCTTTTGAATGATATCAAGCGTTATAGCGTAGTCGATTATCTCGCCCGAGCGTGAAATTCCCTTACCGTAAAGAATATCAAACTCCGCAGTTTTAAAGGGAGGAGCAACCTTGTTTTTAACAACCTTACATCTTACACGGTTTCCGTAAATATCGTTACCGTTTTTAAGCGGCTCCGCCTTACGAACGTCGATACGAACCGACGAATAGAACTTAAGCGCACGACCGCCGGGGGTGGTTTCGGGGTTGCCGTACATTACGCCAACCTTTTCACGAAGCTGGTTGATAAATACAACTATTGCGTTGCTCTTGGAAATTATAGCCGAAAGCTTACGCATTGCCTGCGACATAAGACGTGCCTGAACGCCTACAGTTGCCGCACCCATATCGCCCTCTATTTCCTGACGTGGAACGAGCGCCGCAACCGAGTCTACTACAACTATATCGATAGCGCCCGAGCGAACAAGCTCCTCGGTTATGTTAAGCGCATCCTCGCCGCAATCGGGCTGAGCAACGAGCAAATTGTTTATGTCAACGCCAAGAGCCTTTGCGTACTCGGGGTCGAGAGCGTGCTCTGCGTCTATAAACGCTGCCTCGCCGCCTGCCTTTTGAACCTCGGCTACTATGTGAAGCGCAACGGTTGTTTTACCCGAGGACTCGGGACCGAATACCTCAATAATTCTTCCTCTCGGAACACCGCCAATACCAAGCGCTAAGTCAAGCGAAATAGAGCCGGTGCTTACCGCCTGAACCTCCATATGTGCATTGTCGCCAAGGCGCATTACCGCACCTGTGCCGTACTTCTTTTCTATCTGCGAAAGCGACGTCTTAAGCGCCTTCTTCTTTTCCTCTTTATCTGCAATAGGTGTTACCGAAATATCGTTCTTCTTTTTGGTTGCCATAGCCTTCTCCTTATTTCATACTAAAAATCATATCATTTTTATAACCAAATCTTCTTCGATTTAACGAAATCATTATACACCCCTTTTCCCCTCTTGTCAATAGATTTTTAAAATTATTTTTCCAAAAATGGAACTTTTTTTGATATTTTTTATTTTTAGTAACTTTATTTTTCCGATTTTGGCAAAAAACACTTTTTTTAGAGATTGACTTATAGACATTTTTTCGCTTACATAGATGCGTGCATAGATGGCTCAAATATTGTTTGGATAAAATTTGATGCAAGCGGGAGAACAATGTGTGTATAGTGTAGTAACATAGTATACACTGCGGTCGCCCGCTTAAAACTATATAATCGACAATACCGCTTTTTCTTTGGCACGAGAGGCGCAAAGAAAAAGCTTGGCAAAAAGAAAACGCCGTTTTATGGGCGCTGCCCAAACCCGCAAGCTTTTGAAAAAGCTTGACCAAAACTTTCATACTTTGGTGCAGTGCGAACATTGTGCATTCATCGGTCGAGCGTACAAAATAACGACAAAAAATAAAACCCCTTTTACAAATTCTTTGAAAAGGGGGTGCGGGGGAGAAAGCTTTCTTTTAAGAAAGTTTCTCCCCCGCATTAAACACAATCTAACTCCACAATCCCCCTTTTTCTTTGGCACAGGAGGCGCAAAGAAAAAGCTTGGCAAAAAGAAAACGCCGTAATTATGGGGCTACTCGCCCCAAACCCTCGCAAGTTTTTTGAAAAAAACTTGACTAAAAACTTCCCACTTGGGTGCGGTGCGAACATTGTGCGTTCAACCGTTGAGCGCAGGCATTACGGCAAAAAAATAAAACCCAAGTTTCAAAGTTTTTGAAAGTTGGGGGT
>JAZRAJ010000082.1:0-32938 GCA_045634485.1 Eubacteriales bacterium
CTGCACCCAAGCGTGAAAGTTTTTAGTCAAGTTTTTTTCAAAAAACTTGCGGGTTTGGGCAGAGCCCATAAAAACGGCGTTTTCTTTTTGCCAAGCTTTTTCTTTGCGCCTCTCGTGCCAAAGAAAAAGCGGGATTGTGGAATTTAGTTTATGTTAAAGCGGGGAAGAAAACTTTCTTAAAAGAAAGCTTTCCCCCGCACCCCTTTCAAAGAACTTTTGGAAAGTTTTTTTGGGGAGTAATTTGTGCGTTTGATTGTGAGTGCTTTTTATTTATTACATTTATACAAATGTAATACTTTTTTGTGTGAAAGTATTGCATTTTCTATTTTTATGTGATAAAATTAGTATAAGGATATTAATTTTACGGAGGTAATAATAATAATGAAAAGATTATTATTTTTGTCGGTAACCCTTATCGTTGCACTTTGTATGCTTACGAGTTGTATAATAATTCCTTTGTATAGGCACTTTAGAATAGATATATATGAGGTCGAGTCGATAGAAATATACGATTTACCCGAAATAGAAACATACAATTATCAAAGCGGCTTTGAAAAAAGACTCACGCCTATATACAGTCTTTCGAGTGAGCAGAAAAACAGCTTTCTCTCTGACCTTGGCGAAATACAGTTCAAGGATTCTATTGTTATCGTGCTTGCGGCAATGGATAGGAGTGCAAGATATAACCGATGGTCGATAAAAATAAATTACGTTGGCGGTGCTTACGATACGCTTTCTTGTGATGGATACGGTCATAGTTATGATGAGGTTGGGGAATGTATAGACAGTCACTATTACAGTTGCGAACGAGAGGAATGGTACGCATTAATTGAAAAATATCTTCCCGTCGAGCTTTTTGATGTTCCGCAAGAAACCGAACTGCGTTAGTCGGGTTGTATCGGGGTTAATCAATACAACATACAATATCTCCGCTTCCATTTACACAAGGGAGGCTATTTATTAGCTTATCGCCAAATAATATTTCGAGCTACAATGTCAACTAAAAACTTTCCTTTATGAAAGTTTTTGGTGCTACCTTTTTTCAAAAAGGTAGCGAAAAACCTCAAACATTAACTAACTATTTACTAATTAATTCCCAAACGCCACTTGAAAAATAGGCTTTTTTGTGCTAAAATAAATTTACTTAAAAATTTTTTAAATTTTTTTCAAAAATCTCCAACGAAATCGAAATTCCGTGTGTATATATACCAGAAGGCGAGAGAAAAGACGAAAAGCTCTCGAATAAAAAAAGCCCACGGGCGAAATTTTGGAGGACAAAATGAAAGTTAAAAAGTTATTAAGCGCACTTTTGATTGCAGCGTTTGCTTGCACATCATTTGCTTCTTGCACGGCTTTGGCAGAAAAAGGCAGTGCAGCTAATGGAGCACTTACCTATATTGGATTGAGAATCAATCCTGAAATCGAAATGGTTACAGATGAAACCGGTACGGTAGTTTCTGCTAACGCAGTTAACGCCGACGGCGAGGTTGTTCTTTCTGAGGTAGAGCTTGAGGGCAAGACCGCAGAGGATGCAGTAGTTGATTTTACAGAAACCGCAGTTGACCTTGGATATATGGATCCCGAGGCAGGCAAGGATACCGTTTACGTTGACGTTAACGGCGAGAACGCAGAGGTTGTAGAGAAGGTTGAAAAGAGCCTTTCCGATAAGCTTATGAAGTTCTTTGAGAGAAAGGGTATCACCGGTAAGGTTTCCAAAGAGGTTCTTGACACATATCTTGCAGCTGCTGAGGAGTGGGACGTAACTCCCGGTCACGCAAAGATGATTGCAAGAGTTCTCGAGGCTAACCCCGAGCTTACCTATGACGAGCTTCTCAACCTCACTGTTAAGGAGCTTATCGAGCTTCTTAAGACAAACGTTAAGGACAACAACGTATCCGCAGATCTCAAGGGCGACTACAAGGACGCTGTAAAGGCTCTTAAGGAAGAGTACAAGGAAATGTTTGAGCTTCGTGAAGCAATCGAGGACATCGAGGACGATCTCGAGGATGCTCTTGAAGAGGATGACGATGATGACGACGATAAGCTTACCGAGGAAGAGATAGCTGCTCTTAAGGCAGAGCTTGAGGAGAAGAAGGCTGCTCTTGAGGCTCTTGAGAAGGAGTACAAGGAAAAGCTTGACGCTATAAAGGCAGAGTACAAGGCTTCCTCTGAGCAGGCTCGCGAGGAGCATAAGAAGGAAGCAGAGGACAGAAAGCAGGCTAAGAAGGACGGCAAGAAGTACGAGAAGCCCGCTAAGCCCGACCATGACGATGACGATGATGACGACGACGATGATGACGATCGCGACGATAACAAGGGCAAGGATGATAAGAAGCCTGAGGATGATAAGAACGGTAAGGGCGACAAGAACGATAAAAACGATAAGAACGACAAGCCTCATCACGATGATGACGAAGAGGACGACGATTAATTAGTAATCTAAGGCTTGAAAAATAACGAATAAGGAATGTCGGTTCTGCCCGACGGGGATTTAAGTAATGTCTACGTTCATCGAAGAAAAAAGAGTAGATGAATATTTAGTAAGTTTGAGGCAGGGCGAAAGCTCTGCCTTAGACGGCTTGTACGAGCTTACCTCAAAGCAGATTTACGCAATATGCTTTAGTTATCTTCACGATCCGCACGATAGCGCAGACGCACTTTCGGAAACCTATTTGGCGGTGGTAAAGAATATAAGCAAATTTCGCGGAGATAGCGGATATAATTGGCTATATACGATTGCCAAAAATATTTCGCTTAATATGATACGGCAAAAGAAGAAAACCGTATCGGTCGACTTTAACGATGAGGAAACGGTTAACGTTCTTCATCTCGACCACGAGGATGCGCCAAGGGTATCCGACGAAAGTGGCGTAGTTGCGATAGCCAAGCGCGTCCTTAATGAAAAGGAATTTCGAGTGGTTATTTTACACGCAATCAACGGAATTAAATTTAAAGAAATCGCACGGCTGACCGGGGGCCTTGAAAGCTCGGTAAGGTGGACCTACAACAACGCCTTAAAAAAGATTAGAAGCGCTTACGAAGGGAGGACGGTATAATGACTAACAAGGATATTGAAAAAATGCTTCTTGAATGTGACGGTCTTGATATGTCGCACGTCAAAAAGGATGATGCTCTTGCAAAGGCAAGGCAGGAAATGTATTTCGGTACCGAGTCTGCTAAGGAAGATATAGCAGAAAAGAAAGAAAAATCAAAAAGTCCCCTCGCACTCCTCTTTGGTAGCAGACGCTTCGTATCGGCGTTTGCGGGCGCAGCGCTTGCGTTGCTCCTTTGCTTTGGTATGATAGGTCTTTATAACGAAAATTTCCAAACCCTTTACATTGACATTAACCCCTCGGTTGCGCTAAAGCTTAACCGATTTGAGCGAGTTATCGGCGTTGAGTTCCTTAACGAGGATGCAAAAGCACTCCTTTCGGACGTAAAGCTCGTTGGCTCGGATGCCGAGGAGGCTCTTAAAACCGTTATAGACGCTTGCAATTCCGCAGGCTACGTTAAGGAGGACTCCGAGATATACATTAGCGCCTCGGCAAATAAGGAGCAGACCTCGGAAAAGCTTTTGGGTAAGCTTAAGGGTACGGCGGAGTCTATGCGTGAGGATAAGGGCGAAACCTATGCGGTGAACACCTATAGCGCAAAGAAGGGCGAGAAAAAGGATTTTGAAAAGGAATCTATTTCTCCCGCAAAGTACAGACTCATTGAAGAAATCATTGACGATGCTCCTAATTATACCTTTGAGGACCTTAAGGATAAAAAGATGGATGAGCTTCGCAGAATAGAGCGTGAGCTTGACGATGACGACGATGATTTTGACTTTGACGATGACGATCGTGACGAGCGTGATGATGACGATGATCACGAGGGTATGGGCGACAAGAACGGTAACAACGGTAAAAACGATAAAAACGAAAAGCCCGACGATAAGCCCGACGATAAGCCCGATGATAAGCCCGATGACAAGCCAAACGACCGTTACGATGATGACGATGATCGTGATGTTGACGATCGTGGCGATGAAAAAAGCAATAAAGGCAATAAGCCCGATCACGATGATTAAATAAAAAAACGCTCGACCGCAAATTTGGTCGAGCGTTTTTTGTGGTATTTACTTTTTAGGATAACCCTTATAAAGATGCACGATGTTGAGGTCCTCGGGCATATCGAGTCCGTGGGAGCCGCAATCTCCGTCGATTTCGTGGCATCCGTGGTCCATTGCAAAGCCGACGAGGGTGTTGTAATCGCCCCAATTTCTGTCAACGAGCGAGGATATCGTTGCAAAATCAATAGAGTTTGCGCGAAGCTCGCCAAGCGCCTCGGTGCTTTCGGGTCCGAATTTGTGCATAACCGAATCGTAATTTCCGTTGTAAATTATAACTACGTCATGCTCTCCACGCAAAATTACCTCTGCCGCCATAGCGTTGGTGCGTGCTACCGAGTCGCCCTTTTCGTAATGGAAGTAATCGATATCACGGTTTAAAAATATCTTGCTCATGCTACATTCTCCGCTTGTTATAAGCGCAACCTTCTTTCCTGCGCGTACGAGAGCGTCGAAAAACGTATCAACCGTAAGAACCGGCTTTGTGTATTTTTGAATACCGTGAACCGCAGGCTGTGCGCCCGTATACATTGTTGCAAAGCAAACCGGTGTAACCGATGGCATAACCGATCTAAGCGGAATTTCTACCTCGGTGTATCTTTTTGCCTCCTTGCAAAACGTGGGATATTTCTCGTATATCCATTGTGCTACCGCATCGGGGTTGAACATAACGAGCTTGTCTGCCTTCTTGCCCTCGAATACCTTATCGATGTAAGCCACAAGCTCCTCGTTTGCGGGTGCTGCCTCCTTTGGCGGCTCTATTCCAAGCGCATAGCAAAGCGCTCCGCATATCGTATCAAGTGAATTTGCATTTAACATATCTATTTCTCCTTTTATGATTTTGATTTTATGTTTTTTTGCGGGGAAGAAAACTTTTTTGGAAAAAAGGTCGGCAGTGCCGACAGCCAATGTCGCCCCTTGTCACATAAAAATTTAAACTTACGCACCCGATTTCATTATTGAGTCGGGTGTGTTTCTTTTACCCCATCTTTCAAAAAACTTTGAAAAAGGGGAGTGGGTGTTTTTTGTTATATTTTGCACGCTCAACGCTCGAACAACCTATGTTCGCACTGCACCTAAGCGTGAAAGTTTTTAGTCAAGTTTTTTTCAAAAAACTTGCGGGGGTTTGGGCGAGTAGCCCCATAATTACGGCGTTTTCTTTTTGCCAAGCTTTTTCTTTGCGCCTCTTGTGCCAAAGAAAAAGCGGGATTGTGGTATTTTATGTTTTTTCGCGGGGAAAGGAAACTTCTTGAAAGAAGCTTTCCTCTCCCCACACCCCTATCCTTCAAGAACTTTGAAACTGGGGGTGTTTTTTGCTGTAATTACTGCGCTCGACGATTGAACGCACAATGTTAATCCAAAAAATAAACTAACTATTATATTCCAATCTCCTCAAATGCTCCGTTTTTATAGGTAACGATGCTCTTAATGCCGTTGGAGCGCAAAAGCTCGAGGCATTCGTCAAAGAAGAAGGTCAACGTTTCCTTTGCGTGGGAGTCCGACGAGAGGATTATTTTTGCGCCGTGCGCTTTAATTTCCTTAAGCAAAAAGGGTGCGGGGTAGGGGATTTTACGGTATCCTCGCGAGATAGCGCCTGTATTCATCTCGATGATGTTTGTATGCGACAGTGAGTCAACGAGTGCGCCTATCGCCATTTTTTGATATTCGGGATTTGACTCGTCTATAACGCCGAGCTTTGCCGCAAGGTCGATGTGCCCAAGTATATCGGGGCGCATTTTGTTAAGAGATTCGGCATAGGTATCGTAATAAAGCCTTGCAAATTTAAGCGAATCGCCGTCGCAATAGGTGTTTATTGCGTCAACAACTCCGTCAAGGCTTGAATCCACCGAGCGATAATCACCGCCAAAATTTATATAGTGGCAGGAGCCTATAACGTAGTCGAAGTCGCCCTTATTGTAGCCTGTGGAAAAGCCGTCAAGCTCGATGCCAACGGCAACCTCTATTTTGTCCTTATACTCCGCCTTAAGCGCGCGAAGCTCGTCTATATATTGCTGATTTTTTTCCTCCGCCAAGCAATATCTCGTGTCAAAAAAGGTATAGCTATGGTCGGAAATTCCTATGGTTGTCATATTTTGCATTATCGCTTGCTCAATTATCTCGCGCGGAGTGTGATTTCCGTCGGAATATATGCTATGCGTATGTAAATTTGAATAATTCATGATTTATTTTAACCTCGTGTTTCGTTTTCAAATAAAATTATAGCATAATAATTAAGCTCCGTCAAGAATTTATATAACAAAGAAATTTTTTATTGACAAAAAGCGAAAAAAAGCGTATAATGTATGCATATAAATTAAAATATTTTGGAGGTTAACTATGGATTTACTTAAAAAGCTTTTCCCGATTTCTTGGAAGTACAAGGCAGAAGTTAAGGATTTGGTAATAGGTATAATTATTTACATTATTGCCGGTATTCTTGGAGGCGTTATTCTTGCTATTGCGGGTCTTTTTACTGCAATTCCCGTTTTAGGCGCAATTCTTGGTATACTTCTCCGTGCAATCGGTGCGTTGATTGACCTTTACGTTGTTGCCGGTATAGTTATTGAGGTTCTTCTTTTTGCCAAGGTTCTTAAGGACTGAGTCGTTTAGCGTAAAAAGAATAAATAAAAAAGCAGCTTCTTCTATGGCGCAAGCACGTAGTTGAGGTTGCTTTTTTTAGCAGCTTGCCGCTACTCCTTACGTCAACCGCATCGCTTGCGTACGCTCGCTCGGGTTGCCACCTTCCTTTACACAAGGTAGGCGTTTGGTGCGTTAGGCTTGGTGGTTGAGCGTAATGTGTTTGCACTGTACTCAAGTATGAAAGTTTTGGTCAAGCTTTTTCAAAAGCTTGCGGGTTTGGGCAGAGCCCATAAACGGCGCTTTCTTTTTGCCAAGCTTTTTCTTTGCGCCTCTCGTGCCAAAGAAAAAGCGGTATTGTCGATTATATAGTTTTAAGCGGGCGAACAATGTTCGCCCCTATCGCATTTTGCTTTTATAATTTGTTGATTTATAGCGACATAAAAACCATTATTTAAGGACCGTCGGGGACGCCGGTCCCTACATTTTATGAGGTGCATTGTGGATAAATAAACGTAAATTTCATTATTTTTTTGGGAGGAGCAAGCCCCTCTCCTACCACACTTTTGGCGAAAATTATTTATATGTAACGCAGAGAGAAAATAAAATACCACCCGCTATTTTTGCAGGTGGTATTATGATATTTGATTTAGATTTTTATATTATTACTTTTTATTCTCTTGCCATAGACATCAAAACAAGGTCGAATATTTCTCCACTTGGCGCTTTTACGGCTTGCTTAATATATCCCTCTTGCTCGAATCCGAGCCTTTGCGCAAGGCGTATAGAGGCGGTATTTTTGGAGAATATTTGTATTGAAAGTCGACTGTATTCTGAAAATAATATGGGAATTATTGCTTTAAGCGCTTCTGCCATATATCCCTTATACGCTTTTTCCTCTATTAACCAAGCGTGAAGCGTTATCGAGTCGACGTGATACCGTATGGGGTCATCGCGCAGAGATACGCAACCTATAATTTGGTTGGTCGCTATCTCGACAAGCAAAATATGCTCGTAGCTTTCAAGCTCTCCTATAATCTGCTCTGCATCGCACTCTTTGTAAAGATTATATCGCATAACGAAGTCGGTGCTTCGACGCTCTGCGATTATTGGCGCATCCTCAATTTTTGGTGTGCGCAAAATTAGGCGCTCGGTTATTATATTAAGACATTCGTTAATCATAAATTATACCGATAATTCCTTTAGGATTGCAAGCGCAGACTTTAAAATTGCCGCCTGCTCGTCGGGCTTGTATTCTGTAAGCTGACCAAGCTCAAAGCGCTTTGCGGCAAAATAGGATATTGCCTGAAATTGAATGATATTCATTTTGCAAAGGCGCATATCTCGGCGGTATATGTTGCCCGTTGTCGCATAGTTGTTTCCGTAGCAGGTGGGGCAGGTGTTGCGAATATAGCAGGTCTTGCATTTTTCGTCTATTTGGTCGTCGGCAAGCCTAAAGTTGGAAAAGTCAAGCGTTAAGGAAGCCTTCGCCTTTTCGTCGCCAACGCATATGGGAAGGAAGAATTGGCAAGGGTAGCATGTGCCGTCGCAATCGTACGCCCTCATTGCGTATCCCGCACCGCAAAGACGGTAGGACCTATCCTCTTGAGCTGCAAGACTTTTAATTCTGTTAATATCAAGAATAGCGCAGGGCTTTATTTGCGGATTTTCAAGATAATATTCAACAAGCCTTGCAAGCTGCTCGGCAAATATATCCTGATTTTCCTTGCTGTCCCAATCAATGCCGTAGGCAAGGTTGCAGGAAACCTCAAAGCCCTTATCGTGACAGAATATAACTCCCTCTGCAAGATTTGGCAGAGTTTCCTTTGAAATCGTCATTTTAACAGATTCCTCGGGGTAGGTATCTCTAAAAAATTCAAGGTCTATATCGTCAAAGGAATCGGAACGGTTTTTATCGTGCATTTCCTTTGTTCCGTCAAGACTTAAGCCTATTTGCAGAGCGTCGGTATGCTCCTTGAGCCACCTCTTGCGCTCATCGTCAAGCAGAACGCCGTTTGTGGTTATAAAAAAGATATAATCCTTATCGTATTCTTTTTGAGCTGTGTATTCCACGACCTCCTTGACCGTATCGAATTCGAGCAACGGTTCTCCACCGAAAAAGTCAAATTCCACCATAGTAACTCCGTCGTCCATTGAAAGCTCCTTGTCAACGATGCTCTTTGCAAGCTCTGCGGACATAGTGCAAGAGTTTTTATGATGCTCGTAGCAATACACACAATCCAGATTACACTGGTGCGTAAGCACCAGTGTAATGTTTTTGGATTTTTGCTCGGAAACGAACCCTTGGCTCATTTCTTGCCGTTCTTCTTACATTTAACAGCGCAGTTTTCAGCGCAGGAATTAGAGCAATCCATGCAACCGAAGAACTGAATTCCGTCAGCCGTTGCAGGAACGTATTCCTTCTGAACGAACTTTTCCATAGCCTTTACGAGCTCTTCTTTTAAGTTAAACATAATGGCGTCTCCTTTTTGCAAAATTTTTAGACGTATCCGTCCGATTTCATTATAGCATAATCGGCTTCAAAAATCAATAAAAAACATAACATTTTTTGGTATTTTTTGTGCATTTTGTCTTTTTAAAAAATATTTTGCTCTCTAAAAAGCGAATGAAATATTAAATCTGTTGACAAAATTCGATATTTGTGGTAGAATAGTATTTGTATAATTATGTTTATATACTTACATTGTATTATATATATTTAAAGAGTTATAATTAAATTTAACTGAGATTTAAAGAAAGGCTTTGAATGGTTATATGAAAAAAACTGAGCAATTTAAGGCATTTAAAAAATTCGAGAAAAAGGTTTGGCTTGCTACTCCCACCATGCACGGCGAGGAGATGAAATATGTTAAAGAGGCATATGATACCAACTGGATGAGTACGGTTGGCGCAAATATTAACGAGGTTGAAAGAATTGCGGCTGAGAAGTCGGGAAAGAAGTATGCGGTTGGCTTATCCTGCTGTACTGCGGCGCTTCATCTTGCGGTTAAGCACGCAGGCGAGGCTATTTACGGAAAGCCCGCAATAAGCCACGGAGCGCTTGAGGGCAGACGAGTATTCTGCTCGGATATGACCTTTGACGCAACCCTAAATCCCGTGGTTTACGAGGGTGGTATTCCCGTGTTTATCGACACCGACCCCGACACGTGGAATATGGACCCTGTAGCGCTTGAGAAGGCGTTTGAGATGTATCCCGAGGTTAAGCTTGTTGTATCGGCAGAGCTTTATGGCTTCCCCGGAAGAATAGATTTAATAAAGGAAATTTGCGAGCGCCACGGAGCGCTTCTTATAGAGGATGCGGCAGAGGCTATGGGCGCAACGCTTAACGGTAAGCAGTGCGGCTCGTTTGGCGATTACTCTGCGGTAAGCTACAACGGTAACAAGATAATCACAGGCTCTGCGGGCGGATGCCTTTTAACCGACGATATAGAGGCGGCAAACAAGGCTCGCAAGTGGTCAACTCAGGCTCGTGAGAACGCCGCTTGGTATCAGCACGAGGAGGTTGGCTACAACTACCGTATGAGCAACGTTATCGCAGGCGTTGTTCGCGGACAGTATCCCTATCTTGAGGAGCATATTGCGCAAAAGAAGGCTATATATGAAAGATATAAAAAGGGATTTGAGGGACTTCCTATTACTATGAATCCTTATGATGAGTCTACCGCAGAGCCTAACTTCTGGCTCTCCTGCATGATAATTGATAAGGACGCTATGTGCAAGCAGGTAAGAGATGATTCAAGAGCGCTTTATATTCCCGAGGAGGGCAAGACCTGCCCTACCGAGATATTGGATGCGCTTAACGAGATAAACGCAGAGGGCAGACCGATATGGAAGCCTATGCATATGCAGCCTATGTACCGTATGCACGAGTTTGTAACTCGAGAGGGAAGCGGTCGATGCAGAACTAACGCATATATTGCGGGAGGATGCGTTGACGTGGGCGCAGACATCTTTGAGCGCGGACTTTGCTTGCCGAGTGATAACAAGATGACTCCCGAGGAGCAGGACGTTATTATTGCGGTTATAAGAAGCTGCTTTGAATAATTTTTAGATTTTAGAATTTTAAGCTTTTAGGATTGAATAATTTTTGAGGTTTACATATTATGTACGCAAAATTTTTTAAGAGAGTAATAGATTTTACGCTTTCACTTATAGCATTACTCGTTTTATCGCCTGTTCTTTTAATACTCGTTATAATCGGCGCTATAGCGATGAAGGGAAATCCCTTCTTTTGCCAGGCCCGTCCGGGTATGATAGATAAAAAGACGGGTAAGGAAAAGATATTTAAGCTCATAAAGTTTAGAACAATGTCAAATGCTAAGGATAAGGAGGGCAATCTCCTTCCCGATGACGTAAGACTTAATAAATACGGCAAGCTGCTCAGAAAGACCTCGCTTGACGAGCTTCCCGAGCTTCTTAACATACTTAAGGGCGATATGGCAATAGTCGGCCCCCGTCCCTTGCTTGTTAGATACCTTCCGTACTACACCGACGAGGAGAGATTGCGCCACACGGTTCGCCCCGGACTTACGGGCTGGGCTCAGGTAAACGGACGTAATTTTATTACCTGGGAGGAAACCTTTGCACTTGACTTATATTACGTTAATAACATAAGCTTTAAGCTTGATGTGAAGATTATATTCCTAACAGTGAAAAAGGTATTATCCCATGCGGATATAACCGACGCTACGCAGGGAACAGAGGACAGCAGCGGAAGAAGAGTTCACGATGCTCTTGATATAGAGAGAGGAAAAACAGAGGATAAAACCGATGGTAACTGAGATAGGATCTAATTTTTCAAAATACGATCTTAACGCTCCCGCAAGAGCCGATAGGCTTTGGTGGGAGAGCGACGAATATAACAGAGTGTTCTTTAAATCGGGCAGAAACGCTCTTAAGGCTATTGCTCGCAAGCTAAAGGGCGAGGGAGTTAAGCCAAGCGTGCTTTTGCCTATCTACACCTGCGAAACTGTAATCACACCCTTTTTAGATGAGGGCTGGGAGGTCGATTATTATAATATCAATGCCGACCTTTCGGTAAATTTTTCATCGGTTGCCGAAAAGGTGGCAACAAACGCTCCTGCGGTTATTCTCTTTCACAGCTATTTCGGGCTTGACACTCTAAGCAAGGATACGGCTAAGATAGAGGCGCTTAAGAATAGCGGACTTATGATAATTGAGGATATGACTCAATCAATCTTTTCTTTGCACCGCATTGAGTCTGCCGATTATTACGTTACAAGCCTTAGAAAGTTTTTGGCTATTCCCGACGGAGGCTGTGTCTTTTCTAAAGGGGCGTTGAGCTTTTCGGGTATTGCCGCTTATGATGAGAGAATAGCACCTAAGGCGATTGAAGCGTTTGATTTAAAGAATGAATATTTTATTGCTCCGACGGCGGAGAAGAAGCAGCTCTTTAGAGAAAGCTACGGAGAGCTTAACGGATTTATCTCGGATAACTCCGAAATACGCGATATTTCTCCCGAGTCAAGGCAGATGCTTTTGACGAGCGATATTAACGAAATAAAAAATAAAAGACGAGAAAATTATGCATTTTTGCTTGACGGAATAAAAAAATATAGCTTTATTTCGCCTGCGGCGGGAGTTGACTTGTGCGACGGAGTTCCGCTTTATTTGCCGATTTACGTTGACGGCGACAGAGCGGCTTTGCAAAAGCATTTAGCCGAAAACGATATCTTTTGTCCCGTTATTTGGCCAAAGCCCTCGCAAATAGAGCTTACCGATGAGGCAAGCGCCTATATGTACGCTAAAATGCTTTGCTTCCCGATAGATCAGCGATACGGTTTAGACGATATGGCAAGAATTTTATCGGTATTGGATGAGTATAAGAATTAATATTTAGGAGTTTTTATGGATAAGATTGCAATTATTGGAACCGGATATATGGCTCGCATTATTGCTACGAGGGCTAAGGAGCTTGGCGTAGAGAGTCATTGCTTTTCCAATGATACACATTCGGTTGCGGCGGAGGTAGCGGATTATTTCCACTGCGTTAATATATTAGACGTTGATGCGCTCTTGGCAATATGCCGTGAGATTGGCGTTAACGGAGTAATTGCAACCACCGAGCTTACCATTTGGCCTGCGGCGTATGTTGCCGAAAAAATGGGCTTGGAGGGAAATTCGTTGTCTGTTGCAAGGGAAATAACCGATAAATCGATTATAAGAGATAAGGTTAAGGATGTTAAGGGACTTTCGCATCCTAAGTTTTGGATATGCAAGGACGCTACGGCTCCCGAGATAAAGGAGTTTCCCGTTGTTGTAAAGCCTATTGCCGCAGGAGGAAAGCGTGGCGTTTCGGTTGTAAGGAGTGCTGCGGAGCTTGCTCCCTCGCTTGAGGAGGCTATTAAGGTTTCCAAGGTAGAGGGTGCATTGATAGAGGAGTTCTTGGGCGGTGGTCAGGAATATTCGGTTGAGAGCCTTTCTTACCATAAAAAGCATTATATTTTGCAGGTAACCGAAAAGGATAGCTCGGGTCCGCCTCATTGCGTGGAGCTTGGACATCATCAGCCTGCAAATATCTCGGCAGACCTTCGCGAGCGTGTTGTAAGCGTTATTTCGGGCATACTTGACGCTGCGGGAATAACCGACGGTCCTTGCCATACCGAGATAAAAATAATTGACGGCAGAATATATCTTATTGAGGTAAACGGCAGACCGGGTGGCGACCATATTGCGTACCCCTTGACCGAGCTTAGCACGGGATATCCTTATATGACGGGTATTATTATGGCGTCGCTTGGCAAGCTTGACGAGAGTGCCTTAAAAAATCTTGAGTGCAATTATTGCGGAGTATGCTTTGTAACCACGCAGACTGCGCATCTAAAGGAGATATTTGATACCTGCGAGGATAAGCCGTGGTTCTACAAGAAAAATCTTGTAAGCGATACCTTGCTTCCCATCACGCACAACGATGGATTTAACACTAACTATTTTATGTATTTTTCAAAAGACGGAAAGCCGATAATTTGTTGATTTAATTTAGGAGAAATTTTTAAAATGAAAACGATTTTGATTACGGGTATAGGCGGATTAACGCCTCGTTCTATTGCAAAAACGATTAGAAAAAATCATCCCGATTATAAGCTTATAGGCTGTGATATAGAGAAAAAGGCAATGGGCTTTTTTATGCAGGGCTTGCTTGATGAATATTACGTATGCCCTCCCTGCACCTCGGCAGAGTATTTCCCTTGGATGGAAAAGCTCGTAGAGAAGTGCGGCATAGATTACGCATTCGTTCAGCCCGAGAGTGAGATAGTTGAGTGGGGCGATTATTACGATAAAAACGGCAGATATCCTTGCCCTACCTTTATGGGAAGTAAGCTTCTTTCGGTATCGCTTAAGGATAAGTCGATAATGGCAGAGCTTTTGGAGGGAACCGACTATATTCCCAAAACCGTTAAGGTAACGCAGGATGAGCCTAAATACGATGAGGTTGCAAGCGAAATAGGCTTCCCCTGCTGGATACGCGCAACCGAGGGCACGGGCGGACTTGGCTCGTTGCGTCTTGACGATATCAACAGCTACAAGAGCTGGTTGTTTATAAACTCACAAATCCCCGAGTTTACCGTTAGCGAATTTTTAACAGGTCGTCACCTTGCAAACCAGATGCTCTACTACAACGGCGAGTACGTAAGAGGCGCTGCGCTTGAGTGCGTTGAGTACGTTATGGCAAGCACCGCTCCCTCAAGAGTTACGGGTAACACGCACTTTGGTCGATTCCTTAACGAGGACCGCATCAACGAATTTTGCGACAGCTGCATAAAGTATCTTGAAAAGAAGCTTGGCGTACCCGCTCACGGAATTCTTTCCTTTGACTTAAAGGAGGATAAGGACGGTACTATGAAGGTAACCGAGGTAAATATCCGTCATATGGCGTATACAGGCGTTATGTCCGAGGTTGGCTTTGATTTAATTGAGGATACCATTAAGATAATGGAGGACGGCAATTGCGACAGAGTTGAGCGCACACCGTTCTACCACTATGATAAGCCCTATATTTTCTTGCGTGACGTTGACGTTGAGCCTATCGTTCTCGAGAGCGAGGAAATATTTGAAAATATAAGCAAGGGCTAATATTAAGGTAAAAATTACAGCTGATGGTGCATATGCCATAACAGATGAGGTTTAAATTCAGATGAAGGATATAGTTATAATATCGCATTTTTGCAGAGATTTTTCGCTTACCGATAACGGAAGATTTATGTATCTTTGCAAGGCGTTATCTAAGGATAATAACGTAGAGATAATTACTACCGATTTTGACCACGATGCAAAGGATAAAAAGGCACCGCTTGAGGTTGAGTGGCCCTTTAAGATAACCTTTTTGTCGGAGTCGGGATATCCTACAAACGTTTGCGTAAAGCGCTTTTACAGTCATCACGTTTGGGGTAAAAATCTTAAAAAATATCTTAAGAGCAGAAAGAAGCCCGACGTTATTTACTGCGCAGTTCCGTCCTTAACGGGACCCTTAGCGGCTGCTAAATACGCAAATAAGAATGACGTAAAATTTATAGTTGACGTTCAGGACCTTTGGCCCGAGGCGTTTAAAATGGTTCTTCGCATACCCGTGGTAAGCGACGTTATCTTTGCTCCCTTTAGCTTTATAGCAAATGGTATTTATAAAAGAGCCGACGAGATAGTGGGCGTTTCCGATACCTACGCAAAAAGAGCGTTGTCGGTTAACAAAAAGGGCGTTAAGAGCCATGCGGTTTTCTTGGGAACAAGGCTTGAAACCTTTGATGAAAACGCAAAATCAAACCCCGTGGAGAAGCCCGAGGGCGAGCTTTGGCTTGCTTATTGCGGAGGCCTTGGCTCAAGCTACGATCTTACCTGCGTTATAGATGCGCTTGCAATCCTTAAGGAAAAGGGCGCAACCGTTCCTAAGTTTATCGTTATGGGCTGTGGAACAAGAGAGGAAGAGTTTAAGTCCTACGCAAAGGAAAAGGAGGTAGACGCCGTATTTACAGGCAGACTTCCGTATGACGAGATGTGCGGCAGACTCAGCGCCTGCGATATAGTTGTAAACCCGATTTCCAAGGGTGCGGCGCAAAGCATAATAAACAAGCACGGCGACTATGCGGCATCGGGCTTGCCCGTTATTAATACGCAGGAGGCAGATGAGTACCGAAGCTTGGTTTCCTCCTACGATATGGGCTATAACTGCAACAACGACGATCCCGCTGACCTTGCAGAAAAGCTTTTAATGCTTATAGAAAATCCCGAGGAGCGCATTAGAATGGGTAAGAATGCCCGCCGCTGCGCCGAGGAAAGATTTGATAGAAGAAATAGCTATCAGGAGCTTATTGACGTTATATTAAATTAAAAGGAGAATGTTATGGTAGTTTTACACTATGCGGGAATTGGCAAAAACAACGCCAGTGGCGTAAGCGTTATAGTTCCTCGCATTGTTGATTCTCACGCTCGCTTTGCTAAGGTTGGATTGTTTAACTACGACGGCGAGTGCTTTGATACCGTAGAGGGTGTTGTGCGCTTAAGCGATTTTATAAAAAGTGATGATTACCGTGAATTTCCCGAGCCGTTTAATAAGCCCGACGTGGTTTTGTTGCATAGTCCAATTCCGTTACCGCAATTTATGGCTATTGCAAAAAAATTAAAAAAGGATAAAATTCCTTACGTTATCGTGCCTCACGGATGCTTTTCCGTTCACGCAATGAAAAAGGGAAATATTAAAAAACGTGTGGCTCGTATACTTTATTTAGATAAAATGATTGCCGATGCGGCAAAAATACAATATTTGTCGCTTGGCGAGCAAAGGACTTCGATATATAAAAATAAGGAAAGCTTTATAGTACCAAACGGTATTGACGTTAAGGATTTCCTTGAATCCGACGAGGAGAGGGATGCTCTTGAATTTGTCTTTATCGGCAGAAAGGATGTTTACCACAAGGGCATAGATATTTTACTTGAGGCGTGGAGCAAGGCTAAGGATAGCATTGGCAGCAAGGCTGTGCTTAGAATTTACGGTCCCGCCACCCCTCAGCAGGAGGAGGCGCTTGCAGAGATTATCTCGGCTAACGGACTTGAGGAGTCTGTTTTTTGCGAGCCTGCGGTGTTTGGCAAGGAAAAGGAAGGCGTTTACCTAAAGACCGACGTTTTCGTCCTTACCTCACTTTTTGAGGGTCAGCCCGTTGCAATTTTAGAGTCCTGGTCCTACGGAGTGCCGACACTCGTTACCCCCGGAACCAACGTTTGGGAGGAATGCGCCGAGCACGGATGCGGATGGTCGGTTGAGCGTAGCGCCGACGCTATTGCAAATGAGATAATAAAAATCGTAAACGATAGGGCAGACGTACGCAAGCGTGCGAAAAACGCCTACGATTACGCTTCGAATGAATATAATTGGGACAGAGTTTCTGAGAGATACCGTAAGGAGCTTGAGTCTTTAAATAAAAAATAATTATGATAGGTTAACAGAGAGTTTATGCTACTGTATGTATTTATAGCAATAGGAGTATTGCTAATATTGGCATTTAGCTCGTATAAAAGGCTTGCCTGCGCCGATCAGCCCGATAGTCTGGAATTTAAATTCTTTGGCACAAACGGTCACGTCGTAAAGGTTATGTCGGTGCTTATGCTGATTTTCCTTTGCGTTTTAACCGGCGCAAGAGCGAGAAGCATAGGAAACGATACCGAGAACTATGCAACGTATTTTGAGCTGATTGCAAAAAAGGGTATAACCGACGAGCTTAACGTAGAAAAGGGATATCAGCTTATATGCTGGCTTGTAAGCAAGATATTTAGCACGCCGCACGGATTTTTTATGGTGGTTGCTATTTTCTCCTACGCCGTTCTCGGCAGAATGATATACAAGTATTCAAAAAACATTGGATTTTCGGTTGCGTTGTTTTTCTCAATGTTCTTTTCTGCGTATATGAATACCATAAGGCAGGGTATTTCCATGGCTATGGTATTAATAGCGTACTTTTTAATAAAAAACGGTAAAACCAAAAGAGCCGTGGTGCTTATATTGGCGGCGTGCCTTTTGCATAAGAGCGCTATCGTGGCGATGGTGTTCGTAATTTATAAGGTAATTCCAAAAAAATTCCGCTTGGTGTTCCCAACCTCTATAGTCCTTGCGCTATTGGGCTTTTCGGGAATACTCTTTAACGTTCTAAAGATTGTTTCCCTTGGATATGCAAGCTATTTAAATCCCGATGAAATCGGTGTAGGACGTCTTGCAACGGCTTGGAACTTTGCGCAGGCGGTGGTATTTTTCATTATTGCCAACAAGGCGTATAAGGATGGCTTAAAGAATAAGAAGCTTGATAAGCAAGCGGAAAGGGACTGTCAATTACCGATGGTTGCATTTTCCTGCCTACTATTGGTTACCTCCTTGGGCTTTACCATGGCGATATTTAATAGACTTGCAACCTACTTTTTGTTTATAACCGTTATTGAATTTCCAAATGCGTTGGAGAAGTGCAAATTTAAAAACAGAAGTCTTGTGATGTGGGGAATTTCTCTTGCGTTAATAGCCTTCTTCTTTGCCGCGCTAATCCTCCGTCCCGATTGGAACCGCATTTGCCCGTATCAATTTTGGAGTTAAAAATTATTATAGACGTGTGGATTTATAGATTGGAGAATTTATGAAGATAGTTTATATATTAAAAAAGGGCTTTCAGCTTTTTCCGCCCTGCTTAGCGCAGCTTCTTTATCTTGATGATTTGGGCGTTGAGCTTGAGGTATATCACGGAAATAATTCCGATGCGATAAACGCAATACTTGATAAAAGAGGCATTAAGCACCATACGCTTAAGTCCGACAGAGTTAATAAAAGCACGCTTCAAAGCTTTAAAACGCTTTTTGATTACACTCTTGAAATAAAGAGAATATTAAAGGATATTCCCAAGGATACCACGCTTTGGTTTGGTAACTGTGAGTCCTGCGTTACCGTTGGCAAAATCATTTACGATAGAAAATTCGTTTTGTCGGTGCTTGAGCTTGACGATAAGGATTCTATGATAGGCAGACAGCTTAAAAAGGTTATAAATAAGGCGGCGGTTGTTCTTTGCTGTGAAAAGCACAGAGCCGCTATAATGAGAATTTATTATAATCTTGAGCGTGAGCCCTACGTTCTTCCCAATAAGCCCTATGAGTTTGAGGACGACGAGGCTATTACGCTTGACGAGAAGTACAAGAGCATGGTTGAGCCTATCAAGGATAAGTTCATCGTTCTTTATCAGGGCATTATTTCCTCGGATAGACCGCTTGATAAAATTGCCGACGCTCTTGCACTTTTAAATGACGAGGACACCTACTTCCTCGTTCTCGGCAGAGCAAGCGAGGCGTATGCCGAGGAGCTTAAAAAGCATTATCCGAGAACCGTGCTTACGGGATTTATTCCAAGCCCTCAGCACCTGCTTGTCACTCAGTATGCAAATATAGGAATAGCAAATTACGATTATTCCTGCCTTAACAATCTTTTCTGCGCTCCCAATAAAATTTACGAGTACGCAAAATTCGGTATGCCTATGCTTACCTCCACAAATTTGGGACTTACCGAAACGGTAGGCGCACAGAATGCGGCGGTATGCGTTGACTTCCTTGACGTTAACGAGATTGCGGAGGGTGTTAATAAAATAAAGAGTGATTACGAGAGCTACGCTAAGGCGGCTATCGACTTTTATAACGGAACCTCCAATATTGAGAAGATAAAGATGATTATAGAGGAATTATGATAAAGAAAATTTTGAAAAGCAAGGTCTTTTCAAACGGTGCGTATCTCTATTTGCTACAGTTCTTTAATATGGTTTTGCCACTACTTACGCTTCCGTATATAACGAGAATACTCGGCGACAGTCAGTACGGCGTTTTTAGCAAAATGCTTAACTATATAACCTACTGTCAAGCCTTCGTTGAGTACGGATTTGCCTTGGCGGGCGCAAGAAAGATTTCGCTAAGCAAAACCGAGGAGGAGCGCAATAAGGTATTTAGCAGTATTACCTACAGTAAAATACTTTTAACGCTCGTGTCGCTCGTAATCGTTTTGATACTTAGCGTAACCTTGGCAAAAACGCCTACGCAGACGGCTTGTATGCTTATACTTGCGCTTATGCTCATTGCCGAGATATTTACGCAGACCTGGTTTTTGCAGGGTATGGAGCATATGCGCCCGATAACTATAGTAAGCATTATTTCAAGATCAATCTCGACGGTGCTTATATTCGTTTTTGTAAGAACGTCAAGAGATCTCTTGCTTTACACCGCACTTTTCGTGGCTACAAATCTGATAACTGCGTTGCTTGGAACTATTATCGTTTTAAAGAAATTCAAGGTAAGACTCGTAAGACTCGGATTTTCCGACCTTAAATTTGCTTTAGCCGACGGTTGGCCGTTGTTTACAACCTCCTTTGCAAGCAAGATATGCTCGGGCTTTGCAATAACCGCGCTCGGATTTTTTTGCACCGATGCAGTTGTTGGCGGATATTCGGCGGTGCAAAAGATACCGTATATTTTGGTTATGATGTTTGCTCCCTTGGGTCAAGCGATATATCCGTTTATTTGCAAGCTTTACGCCGATGACGTTAACAAGGGCGTAAGAACGCTTAAAAAAATTGCGGCGGTGTTTATGAGCGCTTGCTTAATAGGCGTTATAGTGCTTATTATATTAAGAAAATGGTTGGTAGAGCTTGTTCTTGGCGCAGAGTACGTTCGCCATTCGGTGTTAACTATTCCGCTTGCTTGCTGGCTGTTTTTGAGTATAGCTAATAACTTTTTGGGTATTCAAACGCTTGTTGCAAGAGGCTACCAAAAGCAATATAGCCGTTGCTTCTTGATAAGCATAGCATTTATCGTAGGATTAAATCTTTTGCTTGGCTACTTCTACGGCGCTATGGGCGTTGCAATAGCCACTATGATTGGCGAGCTTGTTTTAACCGTTGGTTGCTTGATAGTAATTGTTAAAAACGGATTATTCAAATCTAATAACGAACAAATTAGTATGGAGGTTGAATGACTTTTATGAAAAAGGTAATGCTTGTATTCGGCACACGCCCCGAGGCGATAAAAATGTGTCCGCTTGTAAATGAGTTAAAATCAAGAGAAAATATAGAAACCGTCGTTTGCGTAACCGGTCAGCACAGACAAATGCTTGATTCGGTTCTTGGAGCGTTCTCGGTGGTTCCCGATTACGATTTGTCGATAATGAAGGAAAAGCATACGCTTTTTGATATCACAACGGGAATTCTTAACGGAATAGGCGAGGTGCTTGACGAGGTTAAGCCCGACGTTGTGCTTGTTCACGGAGATACCTCAACGACCTTCGTTACGGCGCTTGCTTGCTTCTATAAGCAAATACCGATAGGTCACGTTGAGGCGGGACTTCGTACCTATAATATTTATAGCCCGTACCCCGAGGAGTTTAACCGTCAGGCGGTGTCTATAATTTCAAGCTATAATTTTGCTCCCACCGAGCTTTCGCGTGATAATCTTCTCCGAGAGGGCCATGCGGCAGATAGCATTTACGTTACGGGGAACACCGCAATTGATGCGCTTAAAACCACGGTTCGTGAGGATTATACTCATCCCGAGCTTGATTGGGCAAAGGATAGCCGACTTATAATGATAACCGCGCACAGACGTGAAAATCTTGGTCAGCCTATGAGAAATATGTTCCGTGCTATTCGTAAGGTAATGGACGAGCATCCCGACGTTAAGGCTATATATCCTATCCATATGAATCCCGTTGTCCGTCAGGCGGCAAACGAGGAGCTTGGCGATTGCGACCGCATAAGAATAATCGAGCCTCTTGAGGTTCTTGATTTCCATAACTTCTTGGCTCGCAGCTATATGATTCTTACCGACTCGGGCGGAATTCAAGAGGAGGCTCCCTCCTTGGGTAAGCCTGTTCTCGTAATGCGTGATACAACCGAGCGCCCCGAGGGTATTAAGGCAGGAACCTTAAAGCTTGTTGGAACCGACGAGGACGTTATCTACGAGAACTTCAAGCTTTTGCTTGAAAATCAAGATGCATACGATGCTATGTCAAAGGCAAGCAACCCCTACGGCGACGGCTTCGCCTGCAAGCGTATTGCTGATATTCTTTGTGATTGATAATTAGATTAGTGTTTTTTTGCGGGGGAAGAAAACTTTTTAAAAAAAGCTTTTCTTCCCCCGAACCCCCATCTTTCAAAAACTTTGAAACTGGGGGACTATTTTATTGCCATAAATTCTGCGCTCGACGCTCGAACGCACAATGTTCGCACTGCACCAGAGTTTGAAAGTTTTTAGTCAAGTTTTTTTCAAAAAACTTGCGAGGGTTTGGGGCGAGTAGCCCCATAATACGGCGTTTCTTTTTGCTAAGCTTTTTCTTTGCGCCTCCTGTGCCAAAGAAAAAGCGGGATTATGGATTATATGTTTTTTGGGCGGGCACCTCCCCTACGGCATATCATCATTATTTCACGGTAGGGGCGACCTGCGGTCGCCCGCTTGCATCAAAATATAATAAAAATAATTTTATATAAAGCAAAAGAGCGACCCATATGGATCGCTCTTTTGCTTTATAAAGCTTTACAGATGATAGACAAATCTACTCCGATGCACCTACAAAGCCTACTATGTAATTAAAGTACCTAAATTAGTCCTTCTTATAGCCGATGTTCTTTTCCTTAGCGGGATCGAACATAAAGTTGCAAATAGCTGCAACAAGACCGTAAATACCGAAGGTGATGTAGCCAAGAACGAGGTACAAGCCTGTTCTCGAGGTCCATCCCTGAGGCTTCAAAGAGGTGTGGTTGATGATAAGGCTTCCTATCCAACCCAAGAAAAATGTCAACAAAAAGCGAACAAGATTTTTATTTTCCATTGTAATCCAATCTCCTTTAGATACAAAATAAATATTAAGGCGGTATCGTATTCATCGGAAAATACAAAATCCGACCTCTTACAACTTTATTATAATAAATATTTATGCATTTGTCAATACTTAATTCATACTTTTTTAATATATTGATGATATACGAAAAGGGGCTAAATCATTCGGAAGCAGAAGCTGTGATTTACTTCTCGTCGGCGTGCAAGGGTGCGACAGAGATGTAAAGGGTGGCTAAAAAACACAAAAGAAAATTCCTACAAAAAATAGCTTTAACCATGCTTGTTTTCGCAGTTAAAGCTATTTTTATTTCGTGTGCTTTTGTTCTGCGCTAAATGACGCAGCCCCACGTAATTAATTATTCAATTAATCAGTTGGAATTTGCTCTGTCGATTGCCTTGTTAAGCGCATCCTGAGCCAAGCAATAAGCTACGATACCAAAGCCGAAGAGCGAAAGAACGAGGTAGATAATACCCGACGAGCTCTTTTCGTTTGCAACGATATCACGCTTTTCGCCAATCTTGTAAGCCCAGTAATATTCGTAAATACCGCAAGTAACGAGTGAAAGCACGAATGCTATACCACCACTTGTGTCGCTTGTTCTGCCTGATGCCTTGTTCATATCGTTGGTAAGAGTGATAAACCAATAAATGCTATAAATACCGCAGGTAACGAGTGAAAGAATGATAGCGGTTACTATCGATCTTCTCTGAATACCGCTTATGTTAGTCTTTGCTGCCTCTTCCTCTTGACTCTTAAGTGAGCCGCCGCAATTTACGCAGATAGATGCCTCGGGAGATACTGCGTTTCCACAGTTGGGGCAGAATGAGTTGCCCTTACCCTTTTCAACGCCGCACTTCAAGCATACAACCTGATAGTCGTTCATCGGCTCGCCACAATTTTTACAATACATTAACGTTTCCTCCAATGTGTGATGATTTATTATAAAATATATTTATAATCTTAAAGATTTGAAAAAATATCAAAATATTTACTCAATATGCTGGCAAGCATACCAGCCGAAAGTCCTATTATAGAAAGAATAAGACCCGCAGTGCTTTGCTTCTTGCATGCCTCGTATTGACGGCCAAGCGCAGAAACAATAATACCCGCTATTCCAAACATTATGCTCAACTCATATTCGATTAATGAATTAAAGAATATAGAGAAGATACCTAAAAGAATGGCGGAAATTCCAAGCACAACGGTGGTAGGATTTTTCTCACTCTTAATAGGCTTTGGTGCTTTAGCGGGAGCACCGCAATTTAGGCATATGTCTGCTTTTTCAGGTAAAGCGGTTCCGCATTGTTGACAGAATTTGCTGCCCTTGTCCTTTTCAACTCCGCATTTTAAGCAAATAGTTTGATTTTCCTTTAACTGTTCTCCGCAATTTTTACAGAACATAACAAAAACCTCCTTAATGGTTTATTTTTGTGTAATTTAATTATAGACATAAAGTCTTATTTTGTCAATAGTTTGGTTAAAAAATGTTTCGAAGTATTCCGTAGAGCAGGGCGAGAGCAAGCTCAACGTACATAAATATCTGCCATTTACCCATATTTCTGTTGCCGTGCTTTATAAATTTCACCTCGTAGGCGATGAGATAGGCAATAAGAAACGGCCCTGTAACGAATAAGAAGGGGTTATACCAAAAAGCCGAAACGAAATCAAGCTTTACAACGGATATAAGCATTCTCGTCACTCCGCATCCGGGACATTCAAGCTTGGTTATTGCATGAAAGATGCAGGGAATACCAAGCCCCGTGCAAAGCACGAATATAAGATATGCAAGCGCTATTCCGAAAATAACGCCGTATTTAATTAATGTGCTTTTTAGGCGTTTTTTTTGGTCAGTCATAAAATTTAATGCCTTTTCGTTGTTTTTTGATGATTTAGAGGAAACATCTTCTGTAATTATTGTATCACGTTTGTATTTATGAGTCAATAGCTTTTTAAAAAATATGCAGTTTTAAAATATTTTTTTGAAAAAGTATTGACAAAACATTAGTGCTGTGTTATAATATTACACGTTGTGGGGCATCGCCAAGCGGTAAGGCAACGGACTCTGACTCCGTCATTACCTAGGTTCGAATCCTAGTGCCCCAGCCAAAAAAAGAACGAAGCAAGCGCTTCGTTCTTTTTTTATCCAATCCGAAGGATTGGTATGTAATCTCACCGCAGGTGAGTATGGAATCGCCGTAGGCGTATGGCATCACGCTTTAGCGTGTATTTTCCTTCGGATTGATTCCATACATCACTTCGTGATGATTCCATACGGCACTTCGTGCCAATTCCATGCCGCAACAAGTTACGGATTCCATCCACGCCTTCGGCGTGATGTGCCGAGAAAGCCTTGCAATCTCCACGATTTATGCTATACTAATCACAGAAAGGCGGTGGGAATATGAAAAAGCAAGCAATAACAAAGCAAGATATTCAAAAAGAATTGATTGCAAAGCTAAACAAGCGAAAAAGCATTTCTATCCTTTTAACCGCTATTGTAATTATTGGTATAATTCTTTACCCAATACACCTTTTAAACTATTTAAACGGCACACTTTTTGATTATACAGGTGGAGTTAGGTCTCCCGACATTACACCAACGATAGCGATGTTTGTTATCCCTCTTTTGATAATATTTTTTGTAATTACCGTTTTTTACTTTTATTTCGCCGATTTTTACAAAATCAAAAAGGGGAAATTTGAAATTATAGAAGATAAGCTTTGCCAAAAAGACAAAGAATGGCGACATTATTACAAGAACTCACAAAAAGAAAATTCACTATACTTTCGTTGCGGCAGAGTGGTGGTTGAAGATGATGTTTATTCATATTCTAATGTAGGAGATAAATTTTACATTGTAATCTTTAAATCAAAATCAAAAACCAAACCACAATTGGCATATCATGCGAAATACTATGAAATAAATGATAATTAACGCTCGTCATCTATTTCGGTCGCCAAACACAACGCAAAGGACACCTTCGGGTGTCCTTTTTGCGTTGGCTGGGTCACTCGTCGCTTCAAAGCTCGCTCTGCGAGCGAAGCGATGCAGAATTAGGTTCGCATTCGCCGTCGGAGCTTTTGTAGGGGAGCGCCTTGGTGCTCCCGTTTTTTAATGAGCGTTTTGTTTTTTCGGGAGGAGCAAGCCCCTCCCCTACGTTCAGGCAGAGAGCGTGCGAATCACGGAGCGAAGCGGAGTTACCCTAGTGCATAAACGGACCGCCTAGGACATCGTCCCCCTACAAATTCCCGATTTGCAGTTGTTTTTCAGACGGAAATATGCTATAATAAATGCAGAAAGGCAGCGATAAGATGAAAGAAATGAAAAAAATCATTCAGTTTGAAAAAGAAAATATGCCTGAATATCAATATAGGTTTTTATATAAACGCGTGTTACCCGGATTTTTCTTTGTTTTAGGTGGTGCAATTTTTGTTTTGGCGTGGGGAATGATTTTGGATTATTGTACTGACTTTAAAATTGTTCCGTTTATTCCTTTGATTTTATGGGCGATTACCACGTTTGTTCTTCTTATTTTATATGTAATTTATGGCAAAAAATATACCAATAGATTAATATGCGAAAAAGCTATGGAATTTGAAGAAAAGTATAACGTTGTGGATATACAAGAAGCAGTTTGTTTTTTAGAACAACAGGAATCGATTGTTGAGAATTGTATTGTTGCTGATGGAAATAAAATTAGTTTGGATGATTGCTTTACCATTTTTCACTGCAAAACAATAAGCGGCGTGTACTGTTTTGCTTTTGGATTTTATAGTAAACATAATGGCGAGCAATTGGAAGTTTTGACTGCTGATAAATATTTGTGCAGTTATTTTAAACAGTCTAAAAGTTCTGTAGAAAACAGGAAAATTTTTGAACTGTTCTTATCTGATAAAACAAAATTTATGAAGTTACTTCTCCAATATAACGATGAAGTGAAGATGGAAAAACATATTTAATGATAACATATGTGGAATGATTTTTATGTCATCTAATGAGCCCCCGTTGGAGTTCGAAACCTTAATGCAAAATGCAAAAAATATCTTTTTCGTATCATATAAGCCAAAAGGTCACCTTCGGGTGTCCTTTTTGCGTTAGGGGATTTACCACAACATTCGTAGGGGCATTCATTGAACGCCGATCCCTCAAGCCTTTGATTTCACTATTTACAAATAACGTAATTTATGCTACAATATAATAAAATACGTATTTGTAAAGGAGATATTCTTATGGATTTTTCGAAAAAAATAGAGAAAACGGGCGAGGGGTATATCTTTTTGTCACATTCCCACAAGGATATTGAAAGGGTTAGACAAATACGTAATCAACTTGAAGAAGAAGGCTTTGAGCCTCTTTGCTTTTATTTAAAATGTCTTGAGGATGCCGACGAGATTGAGGATTTAATCAAGCGAGAAATAGATGCAAGAGAGTGGTTTGTTTTTATAAACAGTGAGAACTCTCGAAGCTCAAAATGGGTATCTCTTGAGCGTGAATATATCGCTAATGCTAAAAATAAAAAGGTATTAACAATTGATATTGATGATGAAGACTCAATCAATAAAACGTTACATAAAATAAAAGAAAATCTCCGTGTTTTCTTTACCTACGCTCACAAGGACATGCCGTTGGCAAGGCAATTTCAGAATGCGTTTGAGGAGAAGGATTATCAGGTGTATTTTCCTGTGGAAAATATATTCTCTTATGAAGAATCGTGTGCAAGCGCTATAGCACAAGCGCATAGCGTTGCGGTTCTCATTACTGAGAATTTGTTGCACTCAAAGTTTGCAGAGTATGAAATAAGTCAGGCTATAAGATTTAAAAAGCAGATATTTCCGATAGTCATTGGCGACATAGCGTTTGATCCTGCCAATCCGATATGGAACGAGCTTGCTCGCTACAATTGCTTTTTCCTTCCCGAATTTCCAACCGAGGAAATGATTAATAACGTTATTGACAAAATCGGAAAATTTATTGTAGGGCTTTAAGCGTTAAGAGTGGCGCTATATTCTTTAAAAATTACTTGACATCCCCTTACAAAGGTGGTACAATATACCCAGTATAAATTTAAAGGCGGTAAATTATGAATAAAAAAATCAGATATTCATTATTTTTAATTCTTATAACTATATTATTATGCATATTCGCATCCTGCGCAGGCAAGGGAAGTGATGCGGACGGCTCGGATACGGTAGACTCCTCGGAGAGCGCAACCGAGCATACGCACGAATGGGGAGAGTGGGAAACGCTTGAAGCGCCTACCTGCACGGTTAAGGGTAAGGCTAAGCGTGTTTGCCCTTGCGGAGAGAGTGAGGAAAAGGTTCTTTACACTCTTCATCATTCAAGCAAGGAATGGGTAATTGACAAGGAGGCAACCTTGCGCGAGGCGGGAGCGAAGCATCAGGTTTGCGCAACCTGCGGTAAGATTATAAATCAAACTCAAATTTTGCCTCCCACGATAAATATGTTAGAGGGTATTACCGACACCGTTCAGGAGGAATACAGACCTTACTACAATTTAGGTCACGATCGCACGCTTTCGGGCAAGCCTGTTGTGGTTTTGCTGTTCCTTGACGATAACGAAAGCTCTTGGACCAAGGCAGAGGTTGAAGCCTTTACAAACGACCAAATTCTCGTAGCGCTTGACTATCTTGAGAAAAGTGCAAAGGGATATGGCGTTGACCTTGATTTTACGGTGGAAACCTACTCAACTCCCACCTGTGGCTATCAAATGAAGTATGAGGGAGTTGTTAATCCCGATTTAAATAACGGTGGCTCTACAAAGGACACTATTGACAAGGCGGCTCAGGATATTGGCTGCAAGACAAACTGGGGACTTTATTCCTATTACAAGGAGAAATATCCCGAGGAGGATATTATCTTTCTTTCACTTTTAAATAAGTCGGGAACATCGTATACGAGAAATATGATTTCCACCGGCTATGCCGACTACGCCGAGCATAGCGTGATATTCTCTAATTGGCTTAATAGCGTTGATGCGCTTACGGCGGGAGAGAAGTCAGCCTCTATTGCTTTTCATATTTTGCAATTGTTCGGCGCTCAGCCTATGTTTAATTCTCTTAACAGAGAGTACATCGCATCTCAAATCTATCCTCACGATATTATGCTTTGGCAATATGAGAATATAGAGGATAACGCTATCGGCGATTGCACCGCATATTCGGTTGGTTGGACTGACGTTGTTCCCGAGGTATGCAAGACTGAGGAATGGTGGAAATAAAAATAAATTGATTCTGTGGGAGTTCGAAACCTTATTGCACCCCTTGAAAAATATCACGCTGATGTTGTCGGCATATTACTGTTAGGAGATTTTTTTAATGGAATTAACCATTCGATTGCCACAAGCACAAAGCTTTGATATAGAAATTGACAAAAAGCATTTTCACTCTGCATATGCCAATGCGGCAAAAATGGTTTTTCTAAATCAAGGAGAACATACCGTTTTGGTATCCGAGCCTGAGCCAAGCGAATTACTTTGGGGAAAAATTACGCGTTTAATACGTCTGTTTTCTAATAATTCTAATAAGCATAGTGAAGAATTTAAGCTTTGTATCATCGCAGATACAAATATTGTAATTTCTGTGGAATATGGAAATTATGCTAACGTGGGGTTTGTTTGCGACGAAGAATTATCGGCGATTTTGTCGTAGCTCGATTTTATCTCTTTCGGATTTTAAATGTTTTGCTTGATTTGTATACAAAAGTATGATATAATATATACATCATTTAAATTCAAGGCGGTAAAATAATGCCTAAAAAGAAAATAGATACAAAAAAACGAAAGAAAAAAACGTATAGCGTTAAGGCTTTGCAAGAAAAATGGAAGCAGGAGCGCTTTGACGTAAAAAAATACTATGCTAAAGCCAACACTATTTTGGCTATCGTTTCTGCGGTGCTTTTAATTGCGATAGGGCTCTTTACTTTCATTGGCTCGTTGGTATCCTACACTCCTATTGAAATTGACGAGGCTATTTCCGAATCTATTGAGTTTGAACGCTTCTTGGTGCGACGCAGCGGAGGACGTCATAGTCACAGAAGGGCAATTATCGTATCAACTGACCAAAGAGAGATTACTCTGCCGAATATATATCCGGGCTCGGTTGAAAAGGCGTTGAGCGCTCTGCCTAAGGGTAGCATTTTAGACGTTAAATTCGATACAAGCGGTACTATTGTTGAGATAAAGTCGAGCGGTAAAGAAATTTTAAATTTTGACGTTGCACAACAGAAATTATTACTACAGACTGTATCTTTCTGCGTATGTGGAGCGCTACTTCTTATCGGCGCTATTTTGTGCATTGTATATGCGTGCATAAAAATATTTAAGGAAAGAATTTTCGAGCCGTCGAAAAACGTTTATAAGAGGTAAAAGAGGTTTTATATGGCGAAGCAAACTAAAAATATAATAACCCGTGAGGAATGCAAGCACGAGGCATTGAAGTCGATAAAAGGCGAGATCGTTATTTATGCTATTCTTTTAGCGTTTTCGTTATTGCTTTATATACCTATGCTTATATTTGTTGGAGCTGTCTTTAAGGCAGGGATTTTCTTGGGAATATTGATGCTTCTTTGCTGCTTTTGCGTACATATAGTTTTTATTTGCTTTATTCTTTACAACGTAAGACTTATGCAAGCGATAAAGCGTGACGGTGTTACCGTTGTTATTGACAGAGCGGTGCGCTTTAGTGAGGAGGCAGACCGTATGCCCAACAGACGCTTTGCAACTGTTAAGGTTATCTATTTTAGAGATCACGATAGGCAGGTTTACAGAGGCTCGCTTTTTGAGCTTTTCGAAAACGGCGATGAGTTTTATCTCGTTGTTATAAAGAAAAGAAAGGAAAAGGTTGTTGCAATATATAACACCAAGCTTTACGAGCTTAAGGATTAATTTTGATGTAAAGTTATTATGAGGTAAAAAAGCAAATGAAATTAACATCACTTTTATTAGTATTTTTAACAATGCTTTCTTTGGTAACGGCGTTTAATTCCTGCACAGCAAATCAAGACGTGCAAAACCAAGGTGAAGAAATAACCGAGAACTTCGAAAATGAGTCTAAGGATGCTGTTACAGATAAAAAGCCAAAGGAAACAGATAATTTAAAGCTTACCGACGAGGCGGGAACTATTGAATTTTCTCTTTTGTCGAACGGAACCTATGCCGTGAAAACGCTTTTGGATACTAACGCTACCGAAATTTCTATTCCCGATAAATTTAACGAAAAGGCAGTTACAAAGATTTTAAGAAACGCATTTAAGGGCGCTACAAAATTAACGTCAGTCGTTATTCCCAACAGTATTAATGAAATTGTTGAGGGCGCCTTTTCGGGTTGCTCTGCGCTTGAAAGCATTACCGTACCGTTCGTTGGTCAAAGCAGAACCAAGGCTATGCCGTTTGGACATTTCTTTGGCACGGTTTCTTATGCGGGCGGAGAAAAGGTAACGCAATATTATAATGCCGGCGAATATGATAAACCAAAGGTTTATTATATTCCTAAGAGCTTGAAAAAGGTAACTGTTACCGATAATACAATTCAATGGCGTGCGTTTAGCTTTTGTCTTATGCTGGAGGAAATTGTAATCGGCGACGGTGTTAAAGCAATACAGCCGACAGCGTTTCCGGGGTGTGAAAATATTAAAAGCATTACTATTGGAGCAGGGGTAACCAAAATTGAAAGTGAATGCTTTGAGCTTTTGTATGGACTAAAAAATATTGTAATCGGTAAAAATGTGCAAACCATTGGCGCTCATGCATTTTATTCTTGCACGGGCTTGGAAAGTATTGTTATTCCGTATAAGGTAACCACTATTGATAAGTATGCGTTTGCAGGTTGCACATCGCTAAAAAGCATTGCTTTTGAGTGTAAAACAGGTTGGTACCGTGATTACGGCCCTTATAGCGATACCGATATGAACGTAGATGACCCCGCCGTTAATGCGGAGAATCTTAGTAAAAAATATACCTGCGACCGTTGGAAAAGAAAATAAAGCTACCTGTGATATGAGATTTGATATGATATGATAGAATAAAAAGCCCGTCGATTGATGGGCTTTTTTGAATGTTAATAACTATATTTGCAATTTTAAATATTTTATGATATAATGGTTATACTAAATAAAAAAGGATTTAATTGATATGGAAAACAATGAGCTTTTAGCCGAGGCAAAAAAGATATTTGGAAATGATTATTATGCGTCGGAGCTGACGGGAATAGAAATTCTTGCGGCAGACGTGGGATATTCTAAGGTAGCGTTAAGGCTTAGAAGGGAGCATAACAATGCGCTTGGATACGTTATGGGCGGAGTGTATTTTACGCTTGCCGACTATGCGTTTGCAATTGCGTCGAATTTTAGACAAGCGCCAACCGTAACGCAGACCTCGCAAATAGTGTTTCTTTCGCCAATTAAGGGCGATATGATATACGCCGAGGCGGAGTGTATAAAGAGCGGACGAAGCACCTGCTTTTATAAGATTACAATTACCGACGAAAGCGGCGCGCAAAATGCGTACGTTACCACAACGGGGTTTGTTTTGAATAATTAATTTTTGTTGGAATTGATATTATGCTTGATTTACTTTATTACGATGCCGATATTGCCGTTTGCGTAAAGCCTGCTGGCGTGGTATGCGAGGATGCGGGGGAGGGCTCATTGCCCTCACTTCTCGCCGCCGCACTCAAGGAGCGGGGTGCGGGCGAGTATACGCCTCTCACCGTTCATCGACTTGACAAGGAAACCACGGGAATTATCGTTTATGCCTTGAATACAAAAGCTGCCGCTGCCTTGTCGGCATCCTTGCAAAACGGCTCTATTGAGAAAATTTATCACGCTCTTTGCGTTGGTGTTATTGAAAAGGACTCGGATTCGCTCCGCGATTTGATTTTTTACGATCGCAAGCGCTCAAAATCCTACGTTGTTGACCGCAAGCGGAACGGTGTCAAGGAGGCTTTGCTTGATTACACTGTTATTAAGCGATTTGCTGATAAAACGCTTCTTTCAGTAAAGCTACATACGGGGCGAACGCACCAAATCCGAGTTCAATTTTCTTCAAGAGAACACGCTCTTTGCGGCGACCGCCGCTACGGTGCGCCCTCGGAGTACGGCAACCGTCTTTGCCTTTGCGCGACCGAGCTTGCCTTTCCTCATCCTCGCACTCAAAAGCCTTTGCACTTTCAAATTGAGGACGGCTTTGGGAGTTAGCTTGTGTTAGGAATTTTCGGGGCTGCGTCATTTAGCGCAGAACAAAAACACACGAAATAAAATTAAATAAAAATCAGCTTTAACAGTGAAAACAAGCATGGTTTAAGCTGTTTTTTGTAGGAATTTTCGAGAAAAATCTCTCAAATTCCATTTTTATGTGTGT
>JAZRAJ010000083.1:0-2564 GCA_045634485.1 Eubacteriales bacterium
TTATATTTAAAAAAGGGATTTGTCAAAGCGACGCATCCCTTATAGTTCTATTCAATCCCAGCTATTATTTTAGATAATACATCATTATCTAATTCAATTTTAGATTCCAAAGCAAATACATATTTTTCATTATTCCAAATATAATGATACGAATTATCAATAAATCTACAATACACCTTAAAATTACTGCAATTAACAATTTTCATGTCACCGCTTTCAGCGTCTAAAAGAAAAGATGTAATATCCAAATCTTTTTGTTGCAAAGTTATTGAATTTCCACTCAAATCCATCCACTTGTAATAAACGTGCAAGGAGGTAATAGATTCCTCCACCAATTCATACCCCTCGGGGATATAGGTGGCTTTATAGACCTTTTCGATGCTCTTTCCCATCACGGTGTTAGCGTCGGTATCGTAGGTAACTCGTATATACTTTTCGTAAACTTCAACAAAGAACTCCTTGATTTCGGTTCTGTAGGCGTAAACCGTGCATCCCGTTAAAAGGAATACGGCAACCAAAATTACGGCTAAAAGTCTTTTGGAAAATCTCCGTGCGCCACCCACGCTAACGCCGAGAATATTACTCAATTTGGAATAATGCTTTTCTGAGCAGGATATATCGCCTTCGGCTTTGGATAATTCTTCATCGTACTTTTCCGACAAGGCGTCAAGCAAAGCAGATTTTAGCATATCACGTTCTTTTGTCATAAATCCTCCGCCGTTACGCTTTTCAAAAGCAGGTGCTTCCCTCTTTGCAAGCGAGTGTAAACAGTTTTTTCGGGAATCTCCATTAAATTGGCTATCGCCCTTACGTCCATTTCCTCGCAATAATGAAGAAGCATCGTAATACTGTATTTTTCGTCGAGGCTCTTTATTTTTTCAACAACGCTATCGTATCGAAGATTGATTTGAAGCCTCTCGAAAAATTCCTCGTCGGGTAAGGTTTCGGAATAGTTGTCGATATCGTCAAAGGATTCCTTGTCCGACAAAAGATTCATCGTTTCGTTTGAAACTATTGAAAAAACGTAGGTCTTTAATTGCTTTTCCGACCTTGTAAAATCGATTGAGTCTATATACTTAACTATTTTCAAAAAAGAGTTTTGAACAACGTCCTCGGAGTCAATTTCAAAGGAGGATATTCCGGAGGCCTTTAATTTGTACCTTGCAAAGCGTATCATATCATCGTGATACTTGTTGTAAAGATACTCTATTTTCTTGTGATTGCTCTCGTCGGCAATCGTTAGCAAAAAGCCTAACACCGCTGTCCACCCCTTAATTTTAATTGCCTTAGTATACCATTTTTTTATATGGTTTGTCAATGGGAATAGCCATAAAATTATTAAAATAGCTATAAATTTACAAAATTATATTCAAAATTATTGTTATTAAAATCAATAAAATCTTATTGAAAAAATTTCCTGTCTGTGGTATAATAATTATAATATATAATGGGGAGGTAGGGCGTTATATGAAGATTGCCGATATCTGCATTGATATATACAACGAAGAATGTAAGCGTGCCTCCAAGGACTCCCTTGATATTAAGGACTCCGAAATACTTGAAATTTCCCTACCCGCCGAGCTTTTGTCAAGGCTTTCAGAGTGCGACCTTGCGGACAAGGATACTCTTGTTGGCACTATGCGTACGCCAAGGCAGTTCGGAATTTCCTTGAAACGCAAGTTTTATCACATTCCTGCATTTTACGTTGAGGAATACCCTATTCCCAAATATATAGCCCTTTATCAATCTCAAAGAATGTTTGGCGACGATATTGCGGGCGTAAAATATTACGGCGAGGTTAAAAAATGCACTCCTCTGCGCCGTAGCAAGATTCGTGAGATACCCAAGAATTCAAACGAGCTTTATTATAAGTTTAAAATAAAAAAGTGGATTCGCCTTGACAATCACGTTATCTCGGGCGAAATAGGCTTTATCCGTCTTTTTACAAGCTTTTTCCTTTTGGAAAATGTCGACGACGTTTCGGCTCTTTCAATTGCAAATGAATATGAATTTCGCTTATATAAGCTTTTAAAGCTTGCAAACGATGCAATAAAAGCGGATAATGACGTGTCAAGATTTTGCATAGACGGCTTTGACGTTGTATTTACAAAGGAAATTATTTATTTGTGCCTTGAGCATAAAATTTGTGAGCGTTATTACCGTTCGGGTATTGATGACGCGCCAAGTAAGCTTCTTTATAAGTTAAAAAACGATATATCGAGGCTGCTTGATAAAAGTACGTAAATAAAAATATATAAATAAATTTTTTAAAAAGGAGAAAAATGATGAAAAAAACACTTGTAGCTTTATTGTCCGTTTTATTAATTTTTGCATTGGTTTCCTGTAGAAAACCTACGATAAAGGAAACCGAAGAGCCTACCGAGCCCGTAATTGAAGACGGTATCGGTGACAGTAGCGATAATGGTAGCAGTGATACCGATGATAACGGTAAAGAGAGCAACAATGCCGATAACGATAATACCGACAACAATGGTGGTAATAACAATAACGGCGGCGAAAATAACAATAATACCGATAACAACGGTAATAATGACAATACCGAT
>JAZRAJ010000084.1:0-2705 GCA_045634485.1 Eubacteriales bacterium
CTAAAAACTTGCCACTTGGGCGCAGTGCGAACATAGTGCGTTCAACGGTCGAGCGCACAAAACAATAATAAATAATTCTTCCCCTTCCGGTAAGTTTTTTGAAAGATGGGGGTTTGGGGGAAGAAAAGCTTTTTTTCAAAAAAGTTTTCTTCCCCCGCCTAAAAAACATATATCTCAAATACCGCTTTTTCTTTTGGCACAAGAGGCGCAAAAGAAAAAGCTTGGCAAAAAGAAAACGCCGTTTTTTATGGGCTCTGCCCAAACCCGCAAGTTTTTTGAAAAAACTTGACTAAAAACTTTCGCGCTTGGGTGCAGTGCGAACATAGTGCGTTCAACGGTCGAGCGCACAAAACAATAATAAAACAAAAATCCCCCAGTGCAAGTTCTTTGAAAGGGGTGTGGGGAAAAGCTTTCTTTTAAGAAAGTTTTCCCCACAAAAAACAAAAAAACAAAATTAAAACCAAAAATATAAAAGGATGGTTAAGGAAATGGACAACAACAATCATCAGGTATATGATGAAAATCAAATACAGGTCTTGGAGGGCTTAGAGGCGGTAAGAAAGCGTCCCGGAATGTATATCGGAACAACGTCGATACGCGGACTCCACCATCTTGTATATGAGATAGTTGACAACTCAATAGACGAGGCATTGGCGGGATACTGCGACAGAATATGCGTAACCATAAATCCCGACAATAGCATAACCGTAGAGGATAACGGACGTGGAATACCTTCGGCGATCCATCCGAAGCAGGGTATTCCCACGCCTGAGGTAGTATATACGATACTCCACGCAGGAGGAAAATTCGGAGGCGGTGGATACAAGATAGCAGGCGGACTCCACGGAGTTGGTGCGTCGGTTGTTAACGCCCTTTCGGAATGGGTAGAGCTTGACGACTGCTACGATGGCAGAAGATTTACCGAGCGCTTTGAGCGTGGTAAGGTGGTTCGCCCCTTTAAGGACGAGGGCGAATATCCCGAGCGCCCCCACGGCGTTAAGGTAACCTTTAAGCCCGACCCCACGATATTCGAGGAAACCGTGTTCCAATACGAGATCCTTGCAAACCGTATGCGTGAGCAGGCGTTTCTCAACGGTGGTATCCGCATAGTTCTTCGTGACGTGCGTGATAGCGAGAATATTCTTGAGGATGAATTCCACTTCGAGGGCGGTATTCGTAGCTTTGTTACCTATTTAAACGAGCAGAAGGCTTGTGCGGCGGTTCACCCCGAGGTTATCTATATGCGCGGCGAAAAGGGCTCGAGCGTTGCGGAAATTGCGCTTCAGTACAACGATTCCTACAACGATCTCGTTATGACCTTTGCAAATAATATGAACACCATTGAGGGCGGTATGCACGAAACCGGCTTCAAATCGGGTCTTACTAAGGTTTTAAACGATTACGCTCGTAAAAATAACATACTTAAGGATAGCGACAAGAACCTTTCGGGCGACGACGTTCGTGAGGGTATATGCGCAATCGTAAGCGTTAAGCTTGAGGATGCACAGTTTGAGTCGCAGACTAAGGCAAAGCTTGGTAACTCCGAGATTAGAACTCTCGTTGAAAACACCGTTGTTACAAAGCTTTCGGAATACTTTGAGGAGAACCCCTCTGCGGCGAGAGCGATAATTGATAAGGCTCTTGCGGCGTCCCGTGCGAGAGAGGCGGCAAGAAAGGCGAGAGAGCTTACAAGACGTAAGGGCTTGCTTGAGGGCTCTACTCTTCCCGGAAAGCTTGCCGACTGTCAAGAAAAGAAGGTAGAGCTTACCGAGGTTTACTTGGTAGAGGGAGATTCTGCGGGTGGTTCTGCAAAGAGCGGACGTGATAGCCGTTTCCAGGCGATACTTCCTCTTCGCGGTAAGGTTCTTAACGTTGAAAAGAACCGTCTTGACAAGGTTTACTCCAACCCCTCGCTTATCCCGATTATTCAGGCGCTTGGTTGCGGAATCGGAGAGGATTTTGATATTCAGAAGCTTCGCTATGGCAAGATTATTATAATGGCGGATGCCGACGTCGACGGTTCGCATATTAGAATTTTGCTTTTGACCTTCTTCTTCCGTCATATGCGTCAGCTTGTTGACGAGGGACATATTTTCCTCGCTCAGCCACCTCTTTACAAGGTTTACAAGAAGAATGGCAAGGGTCCCGAGAGATACGCATTTACCGATGCCGAGCGTGACGCTATAATTGCTGAGCTTGGTGCGGGTGCCGAAGCCGACCGCTACAAGGGTCTTGGTGAAATGGACCCCGAGCAGCTTTGGGAAACGACTATGGACCCCGAGCGCAGAACTCTTCTTAAGGTAACCGTTGAGGATGCTATGGCTTGTGACGCTATGTTCTCGCTTCTTATGGGCGATAGCGTTGAGCCTCGCCGTGAGTTTATCGAGAAGAACGCTAAATTTGCTGAGAATTTGGATATATAATAGATAGTTTATATACAGGATTTTCGTTACCTTTTTTGAAAAAAAGGTAACACCAAAGAACTTCCTGAAAGGAAGTTTTAGGTTTACATTGTGGGCTCAAATGTTGTATAAATTAAATTCGATACAGGACGCCGGTCCCTACAACCGAGGTGCGGTGCGAACATAATGTGTTCAATCGTCGAGCGCACAAAGCAAAAACAATTCCCTTTCCCTTTTTTCAAGTTTTTTGAAAGATGGGGTTTCGGGGAAGAAAAGCTTTTTTTCAAAAAAAGTTTTCTTCCC
>JAZRAJ010000085.1:0-2454 GCA_045634485.1 Eubacteriales bacterium
TAAAGATTTCAACTCCTTCCGTCAACCGCATCGCTCACACAAGGTTCGCTCGGGTTGCCACCTCCCTCGAGAGGGAGGCTTATAGTAACACTTGCGCAAAAAGGTCGTCTTTCTGACGCTTACAATAGACAACCAATCAACAAGTGTGTAAAATCCAAAATACACCCCCAGTAGCAAGTTTTTTGCTAAGCTTTTTTTCAAAAAAGCGGAAAATCTAAACACAAACTAATCACCCCCAGCTTCAAGGTTTTTGAAGGATAGGGGTTTGGGGGAAGGAAACTTTTTCCTTAAAAAAGTTCTCCTCCCCCACGAAAAAACAAAAAACTCAAAAAGGAGATAAAAAATGCAGATATACAATTCACTTACGAGAAAGAAAGAAGAATTCGTGCCGAACGTGGCAGGAAAGGTAAGCATGTATACGTGCGGCCCTACGGTTTATCATTTTGCGCATATAGGAAATCTTCGTTCATACATAATGGAGGACGTGCTTGAGAAGTACCTTCGATATAGCGGACTTGACGTAACGAGAGTTATGAACATAACCGACGTAGGACATCTTTCAAGCGACGCCGACACGGGCGAGGATAAGATGCTCAAGGGAGCGAAGCGAGAGAACAAGACGGTTCTTGAAATTGCAAAGTTCTATACCGACGCGTTCTTTGACGATTGCAAGAAGCTCAATATAAAAACGCCCGAGGTCGTAGCTCCCGCAACGCAGTGCATTCCCGAATTTATTTCGGTTATCGAATCGCTCATCGAAAAGGGATATGCGTACGAGGCAGGCGGAAATATATATTTCGACACCTCAAAGCTTGAACAATATTACGTATTCAACGACTTTAAGGAAGAAGATCTTGAGGTCGGCGTTCGCGAGGGCGTTGAAGAAGATAAGAATAAGAAGAATAAAGCCGATTTCGTGCTTTGGTTTACCAAGTCCAAGTTCGATTCGCAGGAGCTTAAGTGGGACAGCCCTTGGGGCATCGGTTACCCCGGATGGCACATCGAATGCTCGTGCATCAGCATGAAGCACCTTGGCGAGTATCTCGATCTCCACTGCGGAGGAATCGATAACGCGTTCCCCCACCATACCAACGAGATCGCGCAGAGCGAGGCGTTCGTTGGACACAAGTGGTGCAACTATTGGTTCCACGTACATCATTTGAATACGAATTCGGGTAAGATGAGTAAGAGCAAGGGAGAATTTTTGACGGTTTCCCTGCTTGAGAGCAAGGGCTACGATCCGCTCGTTTACAGATTTTTCTGCTTGCAGTCGCATTACAGAAAATCGCTCGTTTTCAGCTACGAGAATCTTGACAACGCGGCAATCGCGTATAATAAGCTTGTTGCACGCATAGCGTCTCTTATGAAGGAGCCTGCAGGCGAGCTTGACCAAAACTCTTTCGATACGCTCAAAGCCGGCTTTGTAAGCGCACTTGACAACGATCTTAACACCTCTCTTGGCGTAACGGCACTCTACGACGTGCTTAAGGCAGATACTACTCCCGCGACGAAACTTGCGCTTATTGCAGACTTTGACAAGGTTTTGTGCGTAGGACTTATCGACGCGGCAAAGCGCCAGAGCGAGGAGCAAAAGAGCGAGCCCGCAGTTGATTCCGAGCTTGTAGCATACATCGAGGATATGATAGCGCAGAGAGTTGCGGCAAAGAAGGAAAAGAACTTTGCACGCGCCGACGAGATAAGAGCCGAGCTTTTGTCAAAGGGTATAACTCTTATCGACACTCGCGAGGGCACGAAGTATCAGATAGAAAATTAAAAGCAGATTTTGATTTTGGAGGGGAGAAACCTTTTTAAAAAGGGTTTCTCCCCTTCTTAATATACGATTAGATTCAATAAATCCCCAAAAAACGGCAATATAGTATTTTATACAACGCGGTATAAATAAATTTTCAAAAATAAAAAGCATAAACACTTCCAAGCGATTGAAAAAAATTTAAAAATATGTTATAATAACTAAGTAACTACCCGTGGCACAGCTGGATAGCGCGCAAGACTCCGACTCTTGAGGTCGAAGGTTCGAATCCTTTCGGGTAGGCCAACAAAAAAGGAACTTTTGGTAGACAAAAGTTCCTTTTTTGTTTATCCAAGCCGCAGCCCTCAAATTTTGCATCGCAGTAGGCAAAGAAAAAGGCTCTGAGAAACGCTTCTCAGAGCCTTTTTGGTACGGATATTTATAACGAAACTATCCCATCGGGTACGATATAAAAAGATTCGGCAGCACAGACAGCCAAGAGTCGGGCATCGTGCTCCTAAATCTGCAACAAATCTCCCGATAGCGTCCGTCAGCAAGCGTGTAAAACAAAAAAACACACCCCATTCAAAGTTCTTGGGAGTTAGGGGGTGTGGGGGGGAGAAATCCTTTTTTCAAAAAGGGTTCTTCCCCCACGACAAACACAAACAAAAAAAGGAGAACCCCCGACGGGGGTTCTCCCTCTT
>JAZRAJ010000086.1:0-4075 GCA_045634485.1 Eubacteriales bacterium
TGAACAAAAAAAGTTAGCAGTGACAGTCCCCGACGTTGGGGACCGGCACTGCCAGTGGTGCGGGTATTCATAACGAAACTATGCCATCGGGAACAAAATAAAGAAAAACGGCAGCACAGACAGCGACGTTTGGCTGTCGGCACTGCCGACTGGTGCGGGTAACAGGGGTCGAACCTGCACGAATTAACATAAGATCCTAAATCTTACGCGTCTGCCAATTCCGCCATACCCGCATATGAAGTAATAGGTAATAGTGAAGAAGTAAATGGGGGATTTTCGCCTTGGCGAAAATCTTCTTTTTTATTCAACACTGCTTGGACTTTTCGGTATTTTTTGCTTACAGAAAAGCCCAAGCAATATTTTATCACATTTTTCTTTGTTTGTCAAGTATTATTTATCATCATCGAGCTTAAGAACTGCCATAAATGCTTCGGGGGAGATTTGAACTGAGCCGAGCTGGCGCATCTTCTTCTTACCCTCCTTTTGCTTTTCAAGGAGCTTCTTCTTTCTCGTTATATCTCCTCCGTAGCACTTTGCAAGCACGTCCTTACGCATTGCCTTAACGGTTTCTCTTGCGATTATCTTTGAGCCTATTGCCGCTTGAATCGGAACCTCAAAGAGCTGACGCGGGATATTATCCTTAAGCTTCTCTGCAATTCTTCTTGCTCTGCCGTACGCCTTTTCCTCGTGAACTATAAAGGAGAGTGCGTCGACCTGCTCGCCGTTAAGCAGGAAATCAAGCTTAACAAGCTTACTTGGTACGTAGTCGCCAAGCTCATAGTCAAGCGATGCATAGCCTCTTGAACGGCTCTTGAGCGCATCAAAGAAGTCGTAAATAATTTCGTTAAGCGGTAAATCGTAATGAAGCTCAACTCTTGATGTATCGATATATTTCATATCAAGGAACACGCCTCGTCTATCCTGGCAAAGGTCCATAAGTCCGCCAACGTACTCTGTGGGCGTAATTATATTTGCTCTAACGATAGGCTCATAAGCGATTTCTATTTCGTCTGCGGTGGGGAAGTTGGAGGGGTTATCTATACGCACAAGCTCGCCGCCACGCTTTTTAACCTCGTAAATAACCGACGGTGCGGTGGTAATGAGGTCGAGGTTGAACTCACGCTCGAGTCTTTCCTCAATTATCTCCATATGGAGAAGTCCCAAAAATCCGCAACGGAATCCAAATCCGAGCGCTATTGAGGTTTCGGGCTCGAATATAAGTGCCGCATCGTTAAGCTGAAGCTTTTCAAGCGCATCGCGAAGATCGCCGTATTTTGCTCCGTCTGCGGGGTATATACCTGCATAAACCATAGGCTGAACCGATTTAAAGCCGGGAAGAGCCTTGTCGGTGGGGTTAGCGCAAAGCGTAACCGTGTCGCCAACTCGGGTTTCGCCGATGCTCTTAATAGATGCGGTTATATAACCAACCTCGCCTGCTGAAAGCTCGGGGCATTTTTGAAGTCCAAACGCCGTCATATATCCAACGTCAACTACGTCAAAGGTTGCGTTGTTGCTCATAAGCTTTATCTTATCTCCGCTCTTTACCTTACCGTCAAACACTCTTACGTAAACTACAACTCCAAGGTAGCTATCGTAATATGAGTCGAATATCAACGCCTTAAGCGGCGCATTCTCGTCGCCCTTTGGTGCGGGAACGTCCTTAACTACGGCAGACAAAACCTGCTCAATGTTAAGTCCTGTCTTTGCCGAAACGGCAGGGCAATCCTCTGCGGGGATACCAACTACGTCCTCGATTTCGTTTCTAACTCTCTCAACGTCGGCAGAGGGAAGGTCGATTTTGTTTATTACGGGAACTATCTCAAGATTTGCGTCAACCGCAAGATATGCGTTTGCAAGCGTTTGAGCCTCTATTCCTTGCGTTGCGTCAACCACCAAAAGCGCTCCGTCGCAAGCGTTTAGCGATCGGGAAACCTCGTAGTTAAAGTCAACGTGACCGGGGGTGTCAATAAGGTTAAACTGATACACCTCTCCGTCGGGCGCCTTGTAGTCCATTCTTACCGCGCGTGCCTTAATGGTTATTCCGCGCTCACGCTCAAGGTCCATATTGTCAAGAAGCTGCTCCTCCATTTCACGCTTGGAAACTGCCTCGGTTGCCTCAAGAATTCTGTCGGCAAGAGTTGATTTACCGTGGTCTATATGCGCTATAATAGAAAAATTTCGTATGTGCTTTTGCTTTTCGGTGTTCTGCATTTCTTACTCCGATTTTTTAATTTTTCAATAGATATATCTATTATATAATATTTTTCGGTTTTTCACAATAGGCTTTTACTAATTTTTTTGTAAATTTATTAAAATAGTAAGAAAAAGTTAAAAAAGACCCCGAAAAAGTAGACAAAAGTTGCTATTTTTAATTCTTTTACTTGACATATAGCCTTAAAAATGGCACAATATACTCTGTATAGTAGCGTTGTTTTTTAACGTGATTTACAGATTTTCTAATTACTTTCGGAAGGAAAAAATTATGTGTACTAAAAAGGGCGTAGCCGTTGTAGGCTACGGAGGAATGGGTGCTTGGCACACCAGACATATATTAAAGAGTGACGTTGTTGAATTAAAGGGAATTTGGGATATCGCCGAGGCTCGCCGTGCGCTTGCTACCGAAAACGGTATTCACGTTTATTCCTCCTTCGAGGACCTTCTTGCCGACGAGTCGGTTGAGCTTGTAACGGTTGCGGTTCCCAACGACGTTCACAAGCCTCTTTGTATTGCCGCTATGGAGGCAGGGAAGAACGTTATTTGCGAGAAGCCCGTAGCTATGAATCTTGCAGACCTTAAGGAAATGATTGCGGCGTCTAACCGCACCGGTAAAATATTCACAACTCATCAAAACCGTAGATGGGATGCTGATTTTATAATGATGAGGGATGTTTATAATTCGGGAGATCTCGGCGAGGTTTTCGCAATTGAATCTCGTGTTCAGGGCTCTCACGGAATCCCAGGTGACTGGCGTAAGGAAAAGGAGCACGGTGGCGGAATGCTTCTTGACTGGGGCGTGCATCTTATCGACCAGATATTGCAGATGGTTAAGGGTAAAAAGCTTGCAAGCCTTTACTGTCGCTTTGACCACGTAACTAATTACGAGGTAGACGACGGCTTTAAGCTTGATATGTATTTTGAGGATGGTCCCGTAGCACGAGTTGAGGTTGGTACATCTAACTTTATCAATCTCCCGAGATATTATATGCTTGGAACAAACGGAAGCGCTATCGTGCGTGATTGGGGTAAGGATTGTGAGGTTGTTTGCTGTAAGAATTGGGAGGACAAGGACGTTGTTCCCGTTGTTACCGCTGCAGGACTTACCAAAACAATGGCTCCTCGCTCAAAGGAAACTCAAACCGAATATACTATTCCGTCAGTAAAGCTTGACGTGCATGATTTCTATAGAAACATCTGTCTTGCAATAGACGGAAAGGCAGAGCAGCTTGTTACACACGCTCAGCAGCTTAGACTTCTTTCGGTAATGGAGGCTTGCTTTGAGTCTGACCGACTCGGTATGCCCGTTAAGTTTGAAGATTAATTAAATTTGCCTTCACACAAATATATCCTCCGACATACTATGATAACAGAGAGGCAAAGCTTCTCGATATCATATCTACTTCGGAGGATTTTTTATGAATAACTGCTTGTGCAATCTCTTTGGCGATAACAACGTTTGGTGGATTATTATTGCTATCCTCCTCGTTCTCTTCTGCTGCTGCGGTTAAGATTAGAGATTAAATAATAATGCGGGGAAAACTTTCTTGGGAAGAAAGCTTTTCCCCGCACCCCTTTCAAAGAACTTCTGAAGGGGGATTCATTTTTTGCCGTAATTAGTGCGCTCGGCGATTGAGAACGGCGTGTTCGCACCGCACCCGAGTAGGAAAGTTTTCGTCCACCTTTTTTAAAAGGTGGCGAGGGTTTGGGGCGAGTAGCCCCATAAAACGGCGTTTCTTTTTGCCAAGCTTTTTCTTTGCGCCTCTCGTGCCAAAGAAAAAGCGGTATTAAGGATTATATGTTTGTTAAGCGGGCGACCGCAGGTCGAAGTCGGATCGTAGCCATGTCGTTCTGTGAGCCA
>JAZRAJ010000087.1:0-20192 GCA_045634485.1 Eubacteriales bacterium
CAATGACCGTTTGTCGCGCTTTCTCGCGGCGACTTTGTTATTATATCACAATCAAGTTTGATTGTCAATACCTTTTTTGAAAGTTTTTTAAGTTTTTTCAAACTTTTTTCTTTCAATCACTCGCCTTCTTCATGCGAGCGCTTGATTATTCTACCACTTTCTCCCCCTTTTGTCAAGCACTTTTTTGATATTTTTTTGTTTTTGTAGAAAACAACTACGTTTTTTAGCATTTTTGCGTATTTTTTAGTGCTTTATGTAAACAATATACAAAAAACGTGGAGGTCGCTATGCTCACCGTACTTTTAAGAACATTTATCATTTACATCTCGCTAATTGCGGTTATGCGAATTATGGGAAAGCGTCAGCTTGGCGAGCTTGAAATATCCGATCTCGTAACCACGTTTTTAATATCCGAAATCGCATCGTTGCCAATAACCGACACCGAAATCCCCCTCTCGCACGCAATAATTCCAATAATCGCCCTGCTCTCGCTTGAGGTAAGCATTTCCGCTCTGCTATCAAAATTTCCGAGGCTAAAATTTGTTTTTTCGGCTCGTCCCGCAACGATTATAAAGGACGGCGCTATATGCAAAAAGGCGTTGGAGGACTCCCGACTTTCCTTTGACGAGCTTTTTACCGAGCTTCGACAGCAGGGCTTCGACGATATTTCACAAATAAAATACGCAATACTTGAGCAAAACGGAAACATTACGGTAATTCAAAAAGCCAAATACAAGCCCATATCTGCCGATACGGTAGGAATATCTGTAAAGGAGGTCGGGCTTTTTCACATCATAATCGAGCGAGGAAAAGTAAACTCGTACGGCTTAGAGCAGATAAATTATTCAATTGAGGAGCTTAACAAAATATTATCAGCGCTCGGCTACACCCACAAGGATATATATTTAATGATGATAAACGACGCACACGAAATAAGAATAATACCAAAGGACGAGCAGGGCAAAAAATGAAATCCCTTATTGCATCTATAATTATCTTCTCCATTCTTTTAATTTTAGTAATTACAAACTCGATATACATTCACATTTCCTGCGACGAGCTGCTTTCGATATCGAGCTCGCTTACCGTAGGCGACGAGCAAGGCGCAAGCAGGCTTTACGATGCTTGGAAAAGGCATCAACCCATTTACAGCATAAGCATGCACGACTCGCACGTTGACAAAATAACCGAGCTTGTAGAAAACATCAAAAGCGCCGTCACTCTTGGCAACGGCGCTGAATTTGATAAAAATATTATTTTATTAAATGAATTATTAAACGAGCTAAAGAAAACCGAGGAGATATCACTCCAAGGTATAATCTAACGCTTCGCTTGGACAGATTACCTTGGTGCTTAACGAGGTATAAAACAAATTTTCGCTATCGTTTGCAAAATCATCGTTCTGCACGCTTAAATTAATACCGCTTGCAAGATAATATTTATTCTTTCCCGACGAAAGAACAGCCTCTCCCTGCGTAACAGAATACGTTCCCGCTATTTGTGTGACATCACATCCGTCGCAGAAAACAACGGCGTTGGAATTTACAATCGGCAATTTCTCACTCGTTAAAGTATCTATAATATATATGAAAGAAATTGCTTCGCCAAAGGTGGCTTCAACGTTAGCGGTAAGATATTTATTGCTCTTGTCAACCGTTACCTCAACGCTCTTTACCCTTTGCGTATCGTACACAAGCATTATTTTTCGCTCGCCAACGAATATCTCAAGATATTCAATGGTGCTACCGATATTTAAATCAAAATCCTCCATTAAATTATCGTTAGGATTTCCAACAAAGCATATACCCACCTTACCCGACCTAAGCAAAGTTATAATCTCATAATTAGGGATAAACGAATCAACGGCGTTTTCCTTTAAAAAGCAGAACGCCGACTCAAAGGAGGTATCAACGAGGTCGATACCCTTTTTATCATCGTATTTTAAATCAATAATTTCATTACTTACGGAAGCGGAAATATCGTCCATAAATTGCTTTGCCACGCTCCACAGCGAGTATGCATCGACACCGCTTAACAAAATTCCATTCTCTAACGGCGATATAGAGGCTTCGCCATTCTCGTCGGATAAATCAATAACCCTTTGATGCCTTGCGGTGAGAAGGCTTTTTGGAATTATATCAAGAAAATATCCACTCCTTAAATTTATAAAATCTCGAATTGCCGTAGCCACGCTCTTTTCAACTGTGCTATCGGAATTAGATTCAGAATAGGTCAAGGCGTAATCATAAAGATCGTAGCCGTTAAGAATTATCTGCTTTACGGCGTAGTCCTTCATATGCTCAAAATGAGCCTCGCTTGGCATTAAGGAATATTTTGACGATATCGGCAATATATCCGATATAAATTTTTCTATTGCAGCTACGGTGGATATGTCGCTTCGTCCGCAAACGACCAAGGCTCCGTCATCCCAACGGCAAAGATATTCTCCGTCCCTTAAAGCCTCCAACGCATTATCCGAGGCAAGACGGTTAGTGCCTCCCAAAAGTATCTCGCAGGAGCCTTGCGGAATAACGGTAAGCTCGTTATCGTATTTTAGGCTCGTTAATATTCCGGTTTTGCTTTTTATTTTGTCGCTAAGCTCACGAGCCTTAAGCGAAAGCTCGCCCGAGCATCCGTTTGGAATTATTATGTAAATATGCTCCGCAAATGCGGGAGCATCGCTCTCGCTATCATCTATTATAAGCTGACTAAACACATCGTCGATATTAGAATTATTACCAAACGAAGCGCAAGATATAAATGAAAGCAAGGTACAAGCAAGCGTGAGAATTGCAATGAATGATTTTAAATTCTTCATATATTTTATATTCCCCATATTACCTACAATCAAAGCGCTCGCCTAAGGGCTTGGGTATATCTCTGCCGTACCCTACCTCGCTTATTCTTGTTAAAACTCGCTCCGCCTGCGTTTTTTTTACGGCAAAGCAAACGGTAACATCCGCACCGAAGTCGGTAGAATCAATTACAGCACCCTCGAGGCTTAATACGTTTGAGTATTTTTGATATTCGGAATATCCGCAGGAAAGTGAATATTCATTATACGGCTCGTAAACAACTATCTCTGCCTCGTTTATCGCTATAACGGCAGAATGTGAGTAGGCACGAACAAGTCCGCCCGCTCCAAGCAGAATACCGCCAAAGTATCTCGTTACCACAACGCAAACGTCGTGAGCACGGCTTTTTCTTATAGCCTCAAGCACAGGCTTACCCGCAGTTCCCTGCGGCTCTCCGTCATCGGAATAACGCGCTATTATTCCACCCTTTAGATGATACGCCCAAACGTTGTGCGTTGCATCGGCGTATTGCTTTTTTATGCTCTTAACGAACGCCGCCGCCTCATCCTCGCTTTCAACGTGAATAGCGTGTCCTATAAAAAGTGAGCGCTTCTCCTCAAACTCAACGTGAGCCTCCTGCTTTACGGTAACGTACTTATCTACTAATCCTGCCATACTAAACCTCTTTATGTTTTTTGCCGTATATAAATTATAAAATATTTATCAAAAAAAGTCAATATCTGTTATCTAAAAAGCCACTCTCTTAAGACCATTTGATAGCATTTTATCCTTTTTCGGCATATAATTTATTAAGAACGTTTTTTAGGAGGTTAGTTAATTTATGGAAATCAAGCGAGAAAGCATCGACAAGCTTTTATCTCTTAACGATTGGCAGCTGAAAATGATAATTCAAAAAATTGCAAACGAAAGCGGTATAGACCCATCGCAGTTTAATATCGATACTCAAAGCATAGAGAGTATTCGCCGTGCGCTTTCGACTGCCACCGACGAGGACCTAAAGCAAATTGCAACGCAATACGAGCAAAATCAGTTAAAAAAGAAGAAATAGCGGAGGCAGAATATGAGCGACTCCGCAAAAAATACTATTGATGGCGAAAAGCTTTCCTTAGCGCTTAACGAAATATTCTCAAATCCGCAAATGCTCTCGGCTATATCCTCAATGGCTCAGGGGCTTAATGGCAATAGCTCCGCCGTGCCGAGCGTTGAGGAGGATAAGGAAGCAAGGGCAAATCCCGAGTCGGCACAGACCGCAGGCGCATCCGCAATTGCCGAAAGGCTCCCCGAGCTTATTAATATGCTCTCGCAAGGTGGCACAGGAATTAAGCAAAGCCACCGAAGCGAGCTATTGTGCGCTCTAAAGCCATATCTTTCGCAAAATCGCAGTGATGCGATAGATAAGATAATTCGCTTTTCCGAGCTTTCAAGCGTTTTTAAAAATCTTTCATAATAACGGAGGTAAAAATGTACTACCGTTCACAAGGATATCGCTACCCAAGAGATATGCGAATACCTATAAATTATAGCGGAAACGCCTTTAGCGAGAGCAATCAAGATAAAGAAAAGGAGCCCGATGCGGACTCCGAGGATATTATAGCGCCACAAGCCCCGCCCACCGCAGAGCCAAGCCAAGACGAGAGCGCATCAATAAATTTTGAAGAAAAGCCGTTGCCCTCCGAAGAGCCCAAGACAACGCCTGCCTCACTCCTTGGAGGCGCATTTGGCAAAATAGGCACGGAGGAGCTTTTGATTCTCGCACTCGTTTTTCTGCTATCCGATAACGATTCGGAGAGTGATATTATATGGCTATTGTTGCTTTTACTGTTTATTAAATAATATTTTATGGAGTCATCTCTCAGCATTACCGAAATTGATGACTCCATATTTTATATTCTTATTATAATATTAAATTTCTTATGGTATCTCTTGCAAGGATTATATCGGATTTCGGGTTATCGCCGGTTTCACGCTCGATGGTTAGATAACCGTTGTATCCAATTTTCTTTAATGCGTTTATATAGGCAGGAAAATCAACCTGTCCCTTGCCAAGCGGTGCTTCGTAAAAATAATCGGGAATATTTATTTTTTCCTCGTTACCCGATGCAAAGCATCCGTAAATACGCTCGGGGTCTGTTTGCTTTAGCATAACTCCGTCCTTTGCGTGAGTATGAACTATATATTTTCCTAATATCTCAACCGCCTCCACGGGATCCTGCCCCGTAACCATAACAAAATTTGCAGGGTCGAGATTTACGCCAACTCCCGCCTCGATGGAGCTTACAAAATCATAAAGAACTCTTGCGCTCTCAGGCCCAGTTTCAATAGCAAGCGTTACGCCTCTTTTGGCGGCGTACTCTCCGCAACGGCTAATAGCGTCACGCATTACCGAATAGCGAGGATGCGCTACGTCTGCGGGTATAACGCCTATATGCGTTGTAACCACGGAGGTATTAAACTCGCACGCAAGGTCTATTATGCGCTTGGTTTTCTCAACTCTTTCGGGATTATCCGCCTCAATTTGAAAGCCGTAGCCACCCATATCTCCGCATAGCGCACTGACCTCAAGGCCTCTACCGTCGAGGCATTTTTTTATTGCAATTCTTTCGATAGCCGAAAGTGCGGGGCTAAATTCGCCACTCGTTGCGTATATCTGCACTCCGTTAAAGCCAAGCTCGGATGCAAGCACTATGCTTTTTTCAAGCGGAAGCTTAAAGCAATCGGTTATAACGCCAATTTTCATTTTTTACGTCCTCCCATTACCGTTACGGTATATATTAAAATTTACATCATTTTTTGCTTTCGAATATCAATACCCGAAAAAACAAGCGGATAATACTCGCCAAACAAGCGGCTCGTAATACGCTCGGCATATTTTGCCTCTATTTCCTTTTTGGAAAGATTGGTGTTTATAAAGGTTGATCTTGCACTGTTTATACGAGAATTTATAACATTGTAAAGGCAAGAAACCGTGAACTGATTAGTAAGCTCTGTTCCAAGATCGTCAATTATAAGCAAATCGCACTCAAAGTAACGGCGAGTATTATCTGTGCCCTCTCCGTTTCCAAATTGCTTTTTCTCAAAATCGGCAAACATATCGATAGCGCTTACGTAAAGCACGTCAAAGCCCCTCTCGATAACCGTTTTCGCAACTGCGGTGGAAAGATGCGTTTTGCCAAGCCCCGTACCGCCTATAAGCAAAAAGTTTCGATAGGTATCCGAGGAAAAGCCCTGCGCAAAGGAACGAAGCGAGGTAAAATAAAGCTGCATATTTTGATAATTTGCACCGCCTACTTTATAATAATCAAGCGAGAAATTTTCAAAGCTCTGCGTAGCAATAAGCCTACCAAGTCCCGAGGACTCGTAGCCTGCCATAACAAGCTCACGCTTCATACACTCACACATTTTACCGTCAACGTAGCCCGAATCGTCGCATTTTTCGCAATCGTAGCGAACGTCGGTATAGTCTGCGGGGTAGCCCGCCGACACGAGAAGCCTTTCTCGCTCCTCCATAAGCTCAGCGTTTCTTGCTCTCACTCTTGCAAGCGCAACGTCTGCGCTCTCCTTACCGCTTGTAACCGCCGACATTATCTCAAGTGCGGTTCGTGAGAGAGCGATATCTATTTCCTTGATTCTCGGTACTCTTATATACACCTCGTCGGCGCGCATATCAGCGCTTCTTCTCGCCCTTTGATATTTTTCACGGTACTCCGACTTTATGCGTATAAGATCATCTCTGTTATATCCCATTTTTAGCCTCTTACAAAATAAAATTTATTTAAGGTCCTTAAAGCTTCTTTGCATAGCCGCCGCAAAGAAATCGTCAACCTCGTAGCTCTTTTGCGGATCGTTTTTATCGCCACTCTGTGCGCTTTCTCTTCGCTTGCCCTCGTAAGCCTCTATATCGGCAAGAGTGGAAAGCCCCTCACAGTGCCACTTTTCCATTATTTTATCGGCGTATTTAGGCACGGGCTTTTGAATTGCGTCTATCATCATATCGTACGCAAGCTTTATTACGTCAACTCCGTATTTGTAGGTCTGTATCCACTTTTCAAACAAGGTCTGCTCTGTTTTGGTAAGCGAGCGAGCGCCAAATCCGAATATCTGCTTTATGCGTTGGATATCCTCCTTGGAGCGTTCGATAAGCGCTATCCTCTCGGATACCTCTGCGGCGGTGGTAATACCGTCATCGTAAAAGCCTATCGCTACCTTCTCTGCATACTTTACAACCTTTTTATCTAACGAGCGAACGTAGGCGAGTATCTCAAGCACCGCCTCCTCCTCAAAGCCATACTGGTCAACGAGTCCTATAACAACCTCTATATCCTTAGGGCTAAAGGTCTTGCCAAAAACCTTTTGCGCCTCGTCAATAAAGAATGCAAGCTCCCGTCTATGCTCCAAAAGAGCCACAAGCTCGGTGCTTGTGTAAGCGCTTACCTCGCTACTCTCAACGGCACCGTTTCTGTGAGCCGTTTCAATGTGGGAAGCAACCCTTTTCGGTGCCTCATCCGCCTTCTTTTTTTGTGACTTAACAACGCCAACAACGCCTGCTCCGCGCCAAAACTTAATAGATGCGTCAAGCTCTGCCTTGGAAATACCAAGCGTTTCCTCAACGGCAAGCGACTCGTCTATCTCGCCGTCGGCATTTGCCGACATTAAAAGAAGCGTAAGTATTTTTAAATCAAGCTCGTCCGAGTTATTAAGTATATCCGATATATTATCGGGAATATTTCCGTTTATATAATTTATTTTTCTTTTTGCCATTATGACATCCCTTATTTATCAGTTTCTTTTGCTACCTCGTAGCAAAGTGACATAAGCGAGTCGCCCATATGAACGTCCTCAACGACTATACTGCTACCCGAAAGGTCAAGCTCCTTACCGGTAAAATTCCAAATTCCCTTAACCGTTTTGCAGGTAACGAGTCGCTCAACTATACCGTCCGCATATTCCTTTGGAAGCGTAAGTATAACTATATCAACGCTGTATTCGTTAAGCTTCTGCTCTAAAAGCTCAAGCGAGTAAATATTTATCTCCGACACTCTTTTGCCAATAAGCTCCTCGGAAATATCAAACATAGCCACAACGTCAACGCCACGCTTTTCAAACATAGGACTCCTTGCAAGTGCCGTTCCGAGATTACCTGCTCCAACGAACGCCGCACGAAAGCCAAAGCCAACGCCAAGAATTTCGCATATCTTCGAATAAAGATAGTTAACATTATATCCGTAGCCCTGCTGACCAAATCCTCCAAAGCAATTAAGGTCCTGACGTATCTGCGAGGCGGTAAAATTCATCATCTTGGAAAGCTCCGCAGAGCTTACGCGGGTCTTCCCCTCACGTATAAGCTGACGTAAATATCTAAAATACTTTGGCAATCTTTTTACAACCGCAGGAGAAACGTCGGGACGTGATATATTAACGCTATGCTCAAATACACCGTCGTTTTCTTGGTTCAATATCATATCAATGTCGTCTATGTATTTTTCGTTATTGTCATTAAAATCTGCCATTCTCTATCTCCTTAATTTCCATCGTCATTTGCAGATGCGTTAAGCGACGTATCGGCAAAGCGCCCCTCAAGATACTCAAAATATCCCGCCGCCGCAACCATCGCAGCATTATCCGAGCAAAGCGAAAGACTCGGACGGCAAAGCTCAACGCCACGCTTAGCGCAAAGCTCCTCAAGCGCACGTCTTATATGCGAGTTTGCCGCAACTCCGCCCGCAAGCACAAGGGTTGAGGGCTTGTACGCCTTAATTATGTAATCGGTCTTTTTTACTATAGCGTCAACTATTACCTTAGTGTAGGATGCGGTAATATCCGCTGCGTTAGGCTCAACGCCCTTTTGTCTTTCGGAATTTATGTAGTTAAGCGCCGCAGTTTTTAGTCCGCTAAAGGAAAAGTCTGCGTTGTCGCCCACAATTGCAGGGGAAGGAAGCTTAATTGCCGTTGAGTTCCCCTCATAGCAAAGCTTATCCATAGCCGCGCCCGCAGGATAAGGCATACCTATAACTCTGCCTATCTTGTCAAACGCCTCGCCTGCCGCATCATCTCGTGTTCCGCCGATTTCAATAAACTCGGTAGGCGTGCTTACGTTATAAAACGAGGTGTGTCCACCCGATACAACGAGAGAAACGAAGGGAGCCTTAAGCGCAGGATATTCAAGATACGCCGCCGCAACGTGCGCCTTTACGTGATTAACCGCAACAAGCGGAATACCGTAAGCAAAGCTTAACGACTTTGCAAAGTTAACACCAACAAGCAAAGCGCCAATAAGCCCCGGATGCGAGGTTACCGCTATGCAATCTATATCCTCTATTTTTAAGCTTGCCTTTTCGAGCGCCTCGTAGGTTATACCGCTTATCGCCTCTATATGTGCACGGCTTGCAATTTCGGGCACTACTCCTCCGTAAAGTCTGTGCGTTTCTATTTGCGACGCAACTATATTTGAAAGTATTTCTCTCTTGCCCTCCTCCATCAGCACAACCGCCGCAGAGGTTTCATCACAAGAGCTTTCTATACCAAGAATATACATTTTAAATCTTAATTACCTTTCGTCAATTCCTTAATCATAATAACGGCATTATCAAGAGGCTTCGAGTAAAAATTCTTACGAATTCCCGCCTCGTGCCAACCACATGAGCTATAAAGCGCTCTCGCAGCTTGATTTTGCTCACGCACCTCAAGAGATAAATACACTATACCGTTTTTTGCCGAATACTCGTCAATAGCATTCATTATCTGCCTTGCAAGACCAAGCCTGCGATAGCTTGGATGGGTGGCAATATTGGTTATCTGCCCCTCGTCAAGAACGGTAATGAGCCCGCCGTAAGCCGCAACGCATCCATCTATTATAGCAACAAAGCCTGCATTTTTTTCCTTAAGCAATAGTCCAAGCGCATTTTCGCTCCACGGCTCGTCAAAGCATAATCGCTCTATATCCGCAACCGCCGAAATATCGCCATCTGTAAGATGTCTTATCTCAATCATCCATTAATACCCAAATATGCCCGAAAGTGAATCGTCATCCTCTATCCAGGACGAAACATCGATAACACGGAATTTTTCCTTATCATCACGAACCACTATCTGTGATATACCCGCATTTATAATCAAGCGCTTGCACATCATACAGCTGTTAGTTCCCTCAACAAGCTCTCCCGTCTTTGAGTCAACACAGGTCATATAAATAGTTGCGCCAAGCATTCGCTCTCTCGCCGCCGCAATAATAGCATTTGCCTCGGCGTGAACCGAGCGACAAAGCTCGTATCTCTCTCCTCTCGGAATATTGAGCTTATCCCTCATACAACAGTTAAGATCGCTACAGTTCTTGCGTCCTCTCGGCGCGCCGTTGTAGCCCGTAGAGATAATAACGTCATCCTTTACTATAATAGCGCCAAATTTTTTGCGAAGGCAGGTGCATCTCTCGGCAACCGTCTGCGCTATATCAAGATAATAATTGTGCTTTGAAACTCTGCTCATAATATCCTCCAAGGCGTAAATCCTACTATATATAACTATACATAATAATTATATAACAAACCGATAAATAAATCAAGTGCTTTTTTAAATTGAAGTCTAATTGTATTATTTTTTACACAATATAGCAATAAAATATAAAAATATCTAAAATTCAAATGCGACATTTTTTAAAAAAATAACTTGTCATACTTGACAAAATAACTGTGATATGGTATCATAATAATGCAAATATGACAAGTTACTAATATAAGGAGCGTATTATTGCATATGAAAATAACAGAATTAACCTATGAAAAAGAAATTTTATGCGAGCTTGGAAGAAGAATTAAGCAGCACCGAGTAGCGCTAAATATCACTCAATCCGAGCTTGCAAGCAGATGTGAAATATCGTTAAGCACCGAGATACGCATTGAAAACGGTGTAGACTCCAAAATTTCAAATTATATCAAAATTTTAATCGCATTGGGCTTTGTAGAAAATTTAAATATACTTATTCCTGAATTACAGCCCGATTTTAAATCGATATACGAGCAAAAGCCTCCGAGGCAAAGAGCCACGCCAAGCGCTCGAGAGGCTAAATCAAATTGGACTTGGGAAGAGGATAAATAAGGAGATTTAAATTATGGAAATAAAAACTGTAAAAATAAAGCTATGGGGCTCAACGATAGGCTACCTACACAAGCAGGATACCGGACTTATTGGATTTCAATACGATGATAAATTCATTAAAAGCGGAATAGAGATATCCCCCATTAAAATGCCATTATCAAAAAAGACCTACACATTTCCCGCACTGCCCGAGGAAACCTATAAGGGACTTCCCGGAATGCTTGCCGACTCCTTGCCCGATAAATTTGGAAGCACCGTAATCAAAAGGTACTTAGAAAGCCAAGGTCGAGGTGAAGAAAGCATAACCGTTTTAGAAAGGCTCTGCTATACCGGCAAAAGAGGAATGGGAGCATTAGAATACGAGCCTGCGGATCTTTTCATCTATAAGGATGAAGGCTTTGATATTGATGCATTAACGAAATTAGCTGCCGACATTTTATCCGAAAGAGAGGGCACGCACGCAAAATACAACGAAAATATGATATCTCAGCTAATGCAAGGAAGCTCCTCCGTTGGAGGCGCAAGAGCCAAAACGCTTATTGCGCTGAATCCAAAAACAAACGACGTTCGCTCGGGACAAATTAACGCAGGCGACGGATATGAATATTGGCTATTAAAATTTGATGGAATATCTAACAATAAGGATAAGGACTCGGAGGCCGACCGTGAGGAGTACACAAAAATAGAATATGCCTATTACCTCATGGCAAGGTCTGCCAGAATAGAAATGAGCGAATGCAAGCTATATAAAGAGCACGGCAGATCGCATTTTATGACCAAACGCTTCGACCGAGTAGGCACAAGTGGAGAAAAGCTCCATATGCAAAGCTTATGCGCTATTGCCCATATGGACTTCAATTTGCCACGAGAATATTCGTACGAGGATGCGTTTGCCGTAATGAAGAAGTTAAAGCTTCCCCGCAAGGATTTTATTCAGCTATACAGACGAATGGTATTCAACGAATATGCAAAAAACTACGACGACCATACTAAAAACATTGCGTTTTTAATGAACAAAAAAGGCGAATGGTGTCTGTCCCCTGCCTTTGACCTGACCTTCTCATACAGTAAAAAAAGCATTTGGGTAAATTCACACCAAATGCTGATAAACGGTAAGGCAGACAAAATTACCGAGGAGGATCTTATAGCGGTTGCCGAAAGAATCGATATAAAAAAATCGGATGCGAAATTAATCATCAAGGAAATCAAGGATACCGTTAATAAATGGGATACCTTTGCTGAAAAAGCCGGATTATCAAAATCCAATACCGAGCTTTTGAAGGAGATTTTAACCGTTAAGGAGTAATAATCTCACTTGTATTATAATTTCAATGAAATCCAAACAAGTTTGGATGAAATCTTCGGCGTTCCGCCTCAAATGAAATTAAATCCGCCCCCTTATAACCTTGCGAAGCAAGATTTCATCGCAAAGCGATTTCATCCACGCAAGTGGATTTATTCCGCTATGGCGGATTTAGTTGATTCGTACAACATATTTTAACAATCATACTTATATTATAAATTTTAATGAAATCCTGCGTTGCAGGATGAAATCCAAACAAGTTTGGATGAAATCCTCGGTCGTAGACCTCGGATGAAATTAAATCCGCCCCCTTATAACCTTGCAAAGCAAGATTTCATCGCAAAGCGATTTCATCCACGCAAGTGGATTTATTCCGCTATGGCGGATTTAGTTGAAAAAAGCCTGTTCTTGCGAACAGGCTTTTTTCTGGAGCTGGTAATGTGACTCGAACACACGACCTGATGCAACATTGCCCATACGGGCAAATTACGAAGCAGCTTTTGATTCGTAAATAAAAAAATCCCCCACCTTTGTGGAGGATGATGGAGCTGGTAATGTGACTCGAACACACGACCTGCTGATTACGAATCAGCTGCACTACCGACTGTGCTATACCAGCGACCCTAATATTATAATATATAATAAAGATTTTGTCAAGTGCTTTAACAAAAAATAATCCTGAAGATTTTTGCAAAAGAAAAAATCAACCTAAATCATTCATTATTCATTTATAAAAAAAGAGCCACTCGGGCTCTTTTTTTATAATTCCTCTACGGCAACTACACCGTCAAGGCTTGCTATGCTGTTAAGCAATTTCTCGTGCGAGGTCTTTCTCGGCATACGCAAGGAGAATATAGCGCAGGAATTGCTTGCGGTATTATTACTTCTCGTAATCTCTATATCGCGAACGTAGCTTGAGCTTTCCTTAACGATGTCGATTATCGACGTAAGATTCGTCGTATCGTTAAACTCAACCAAAATATTTATCGTGCGTGAATTAGAAATCATAAAATACTCAAATCTTGAAAGGAAAAGCTCGGCTACAACTATTATCATCGTTGTAATAAGCGCACCCTCAATAAATCCCGAGCCCGTGCAAAGACCTACGATAGCCGATGCCCAAAGTCCTGCCGCCGTGGTAAGTCCCTTAACGTTTTTACGCTTTGTAACTATAATAGTTCCCGCACCGATAAAGCCTATACCCGCAATAACCTGAGCGCCAAGACGAGCAAGGTCGGTGGTAGCTTTAAGATCAAAGGCTATGTACTGGCTTGTAAGCGTGGTCATTGCCGCACCTATGCAGATAAGAATATGAGTTCTAAAGCCTGCGGGGCGTTGCTTTCTCTCACGCTCGATTCCTATAATACCGCCGCACAGCAATGCAATTATAAGTCTTACCGAAACGGTGAGAAGATCTATACTTCCCGTTCGTTGAAAATCAAATATTTGAAGCAAAATCTCTCCCCCTCTCTTAAAGCTCTTCTATCATTTTAACCGACTCAGCCTTAGCAATCTCGGCAATCAAGCCCGTATGGCTAAGCTTTTTAGGCAATCTCATTATAAGCGTTGCGCTTGAATATTTGCTTGGAGTATCGTCGGCGTGCATAAGCTCTACGTCAAATATACGAACTCCGCGAGCCTTTATACGCTCCACGATGCTTGCAATATTATCGGTATCGTCAAACTCGATATATACCGTTATATTTCTTGAGCGTGACGTTATAAAATATTCTATCTTTCCAAAAAGCGTTACCGTAAGTATAATCATAATACATCCAACGCAAGCGCCTATGTAAAAGCCTGCGCCTATTGCAAGTCCCATACAAGCCGAAGCCCAAAGACCCGCCGCCGTGGTCATTCCCTTGACCTGATTTTTACCGGTTATAATTATAGTACCCGCGCCAAGAAAGCCGATTCCGTTTATTACCTGTGCGCCAAGACGTGAAAAATCTCCCTTTGTAAGCTCTATTCCGAGATTTGCCTCCCACGTTGCGTACATAGCCACCAAATATGCGCTTAGCACCATAGTGAGCGCTGCGCCAACGCAAACGAGAATATAGGTTCTAAAGCCTGCGGGACGATGCTTTCTACCGCGCTCAACGCCTATAACTCCGCCGCAAAGCATTGCAAGCCCAAGCCTTAGGCAGACCTCCCAAAAGGGCAAAGTATTCATAGCGTCATCCTCCCTTCATCTATCGAATAACCAAAATCACTAAACTTTATTATAATATTATACACTATAAACGGCTTTTTTGCAACCCCTTTTTTAGTATATTTTTAATAAAATTTCCCAATTATTCGACAACCACATCTAAAAACGCATTATCCTCTGCCCTTTCTCCGTTTTTCATCATTTTTAGAATATTTTTTACCTTAGACGCCTCAATGGCGTAGTCCACCATATATCGCTCGTTATTTTCGTTTTCCGCATTACTTGCGCAGGAAATTCCAACAAGCTCGCCGCTCTCGTTAAATAACGGAGCGCCAACTCCCTCCTCGGTAAGCAAAATTCCTATTTGAAAAAGCCTTAGCAAGCGCACTCTGCCGTCAGAGGCGCAAAGCTCAACAATTCTTTGAGTGTGCGCAACCTTACCCGAAAACAGACTTCCGCCCTCGTATGCTCCACCAACCGAGCAAAAGGTAAAAAGCTCCTCACCCGCAAGCAAAGTGCCGTCACTCTCAAGGCTTACCGCCCTAAGGCTACTTGCATTTATCTTCATAAGAATCAATCCGACCTCACGGCATATTCTAAAGGACTCAACAAAAAAGCTTCTTCCGTCAAAAAGCACAACCTCAATTTGTCCTTTAACGTTCTCGTTAACCGCCCCCTCAACCGTTGCTATCCATCCGTCAGACGAATAAACGAACCCCGAGCAGTGCCTTCCCTCTGCGATAACCGACACAGAAGCCTCCCTGCAGAAATTAAATACCTCCTCGCTTTCAAACGCTCCGTGCCAAGGTGTGCTTGCGGATGCCTCGATTGCCGAGTCATTAGACTCATCATTTTTTAAATAATTCTGTGATTTTTTAAAAATAAAAGCGCAGATAAGCGCTAATAATATCAAAAGAATAAAAATCACAAACCGAAATCGTCCTTTTTTCTTAACGCCCAAGTCCGCAAAATCAATATCAAGCCTTATTCTTTCCTCTGCCTCAAGGCGAGGAATATCATCGTTAATCTTCATTTTAAAATTCAGCTCCGATTTATAAAAAAATAGAGGCTGCCTCAAACGCAAATTTGGGACAGCACTCTGTGGATACTGAAATTAGTATGAATTATTTATATTTTTTTATTCTGCCGCAAGCGTGAATTTAAAGGAGCAGTTTTTACCATATTCGCTCTCCGCCCAAATTCTTTCGTTATGAGCCTCAACTATAGTTTTTGAAATAAAGAGTCCAAGCCCCGCACCGCTCTTATCAAGTCCACGGCTCTTATCACTCTTGTAAAATCTTTCAAATACGTACTGAATATCCTCCTTGGCTATTCCCTGACCCTCGTTGTATACCTCAACTAATACCTTTTTACCCTTAATTCGGGAAATCGATATTTTAAGCACTCCGCCATCCTTGGCAAACTTAACGGCATTGTGGCAAAGATTGTAAATAACCTGATAGACCGCATCACTGTCTGCGTTTACGTAGATTCGCTCATCCTGCGAGTCAAATTCAACCTCAAGATGCTTTGCATCTATCTTTCGCTCAAAGGAAATAAGAATAAGCCTTGCGGTTTCGCAAACGTCAAAGCGTGACATAGTAAACTTTCTATCTCCCGCCTGAATACGTGAAAGGTCAAGCAAGGTAGAAACAAGTCGAGATAGCCTGTGTACCTCGTTTGACACCACCTTAAGGTAATATTCGTGCTGCTCGGGTGGGATAACTCCGTCCAAAATTCCGTCGATAAATCCCGCAATCGAGGTCATCGGGCTTCTTAGGTCGTGCGATACGTCTGACATAAAGGTATTACGCATGCTATCGTAATTATTAAGCGACTCCGCCATATTGTTAAAGGTTTCGGCAAGCTCTGCAACCTCGTCGCTTCCGTGAACCGGCACGCGGACATCAAATTTTCCCTTTGCAAAGCTCTTTGCCGCATTACTTATCTCGCGCAGAGGCGCAATCACTCTTTCACTTATAAAGTAAACCGCAATCAAGGCCGCCAAAAGCACCCAAAGAATAGCGCCCATAACAGTTCTAAACATAAGCTGCCAAAGGTCCGACATCATAAAGGAATCCGAGCAGGAAAAAACGTAGCCACAAGCCTCTCCGTCACAGTTTTCTATAACACTTGCGCAAAGAATATTCGCCCCGCTAAAGAAATCTGTAAGCTCGCCCGTGGAATAATACTCGCCGTCTGCAACAAGCGCATCGACCACATCCCTTGGCAAATCCCCCTCAAACGCCATTTTAGCATTTTCACAATAATAAGAAAACACTATGTTGCCATCAACGTCAGCAACCACCGTAGATACGTCCTCAACGTTTATCGAAATATTACTAAGCATACTAACGGTTTCGCTTCGCTCCCTCTCGTCAAGCCCGTAAAGGTCCTTTGCACCCGAGCTGTAAAGCAGAGATGAAAAGTAGTTTTTTGAGGTTTCAACAGTGTTGATAACAACCTCCTCCTTTACACTGTTTGAGAAGCGACCGATTGCCGTTACCGTTATGGTAAGCACCACCAAAAAGCTTGCGAGTATTATAAGCATAAAGGCGGTAACGTATTTTGAAAAAACACTTTTAAACATACATTTCTCCAAAAATCAAAGGGCTGTTTTTACAGCCCAATGTTTTTTTAACCAGTTAACCCTCTAAGTTAACCTAATAATTCAAACTTATATCCTACGCCCCAAACGGTCTTAAGAGTCCACTTGTCGGAAACGCCCTCAAGCTTTTCACGCAAGCGCTTAACGTGCACATCAACGGTACGCGAGTCGCCAAGATAATCAAAGCCCCAAACCTTGTCAAGAAGCTGATCTCTTGTGAAAACTCTGTTGGAATTAGATGCGAGGAAGTAAAGCAATTCAAGCTCCTTAGGCGGAACGTCAACCGACTTACCGCAAAGCTTAAGCTCATACTTTTGATGGCTTATCTCTATGTTATCAAACTTAATAACATCCTCATCGTTTTGATTTGTGTGAGCCTGAAATCTACGCAAAACTGCCTTAACACGTGCCGAAAGCTCCTTCATATCAAAGGGCTTTACCACGAAATCGTCAGCGCCAAGCTCAAGACCGAGAACCTTATCAAAAACCTCGTCCTTAGCCGTTATCATAATAATAGGCTTTGAGGACATTTCTCTTATCTCACGGCAAACCTGCCAGCCGTCCTTTTTGGGAAGCATAATATCGAGAAGAACTATATCGGGGTCGTAAATCTTAAAAAAGCTTACTCCGTCCGCGCCGTTGTTAGCAGTCTTAACAGAGTATCCGTCATTCTCAAAATAATGCTTTAAAAGATCGCATATATTAGTATCATCGTCAACTATAAGCATTTTAGTATCTAACATTTTTCCACCTCCAAATGAATTTTAAAGGTTACAAAATTCATCTTCATTACATTATAGCATATATTTTCTTTTTTTGCAAACATTTTTGAAAAATTTTAACAAAAATACAACATTTTTATCACAAAAGAACAAAATATCAGAACAAAAAAATAAATTTACGCAAAAAATATTGAATTTTCTAAAGTTTTATGTTACAATAACTGTAATTAATATAATATTATGGAGGAAAAGCTATGAAAAGATTTTTAGCACTTATTCTTTCCCTGCTTTTAGTCTTCTCCTTAGTTGCGTGTAATTCGGACGAGGATGAGAACGATGCAGAAAAGCAGAACAATGAAGCAAACGATAAGCTCCCCGAAACCGAGGACGAAATTTTAGATTACGTTTTGGATGCGCTTAAGGCTACGGTAAATTACGAGGGCGATATAACCCTCAGCGCAATCACAAGCACGTCATCTTCTCAAACGAGCGGAACAACCAAGAGCGAAAGCTCAAGCGTTGAAACAAGCAGAATCTCATTTGATTCGGTTAACAAGCTCCGCTACTGGGAGGAGATTAGTGAAAGCACGAAGGGCGGTAAGTCCTCAAGCCTTAACAAGACCTTTGAAATTGACGGTGTTCTCTACGGTGTAGAAAAGGTAACCAACCCCACCTTAGCAGAGGCAAAGGAAACCTATTTCCGTATTCACGATTCCGCAAAGGCAGAGCATCAGATTTCCAACCATAAGGAATACCTTGAAAAGGTTATTGAAATGTATTCGGGCATCGAGCTTGCAACCGATATGGACGAGATTGACTCTGCGTTCGACACCGCACTTGCTCCCTTGCTTAAGGGTGTTTACAGTCTTGACGATGACACCCCCGCATTGATAAAGGAAATCAAGGCAGAGGTTAAGGATGGCTCGCCCACACTTACTATTGGCTTTGACTTCTCCGTGCTTGCAGAGCTTGCAGGTCTTAAGGGCGGCGTAACCTTAGACGTAAATACGTCAATTGCCGCTAAGGATAATAAGCTTACCGACTTCGTTATGTCCTTTGAAATAGCAGAAAGCTCCTCTATGGGCGAAACACTTATTCAAGAGGTAAAGCAGACTGCATCCTATAGCATAAACGTTGAATACGCATTCGCAAAGGATAAATACGATGCTCTTGCGGTTAACCTCCCCGAAAACGAGGATGATATCTACGTAACAGGCTCTCCCTCATACGGATATACCAACTTAGAAACCACAATTTATATAAACGGAATCGATGCCGATTCGGTTAAGCTTGATAGCACACTTGAAACTCCCGAGCAGGCGCTCAATATTATAATGGCGGCAACCGGTCTTAGCACCGATAAGATATCCTTTAAGATATTTAAGGACGAGGCAATGACCGCGGAGTTAACCGCAGATAACATTACCGAGGACGATCTCTTGACCTTGGATAAGGTTTACTTGGAGGTAACTCCCGTGGATTGCGCACTCGTTTGCCCCAAGTTCGTTACACGCAACGAGTATAGCAAGCCCTTCAAGATTGTTGCTCCCTTCGTAAATATGCTGGGACTCAGCAGCGATAACAGATGGACTCCTCCCGTAACCTGCCAGGATGCAGGCGAGTATAAGCTCGACGCTAACTCGGTAGCAGATGAATATTGCGAGATTTGGATTAACGGCGTAAAGCAGGATCCCAAGCAATCCTCCATCACAATCGAAAACGGCAAGATTTATATAATCGACTACGTAACCGTGGTTTCGGAAAATAATATAGGATAATTTAATAGCGTTAGGAGCAGCGGACGTCCGCTGCTCCTTTTTTTATATTTATTTATACAAAAGCCTTGAAAAAAGCTTTTATTTGTAGTATAATATTAAGGATAAAAATTCAGTAACATAACCATAAAGGACGGTATAAAAATGAAACTTGGTATCGAGGGCAAACCTCCCTGTTTCATATCTCCATATTTTCCGCATAAATGCCGATAGAGCTTGATACTGCGTGATTTTTCGCACAATCAACCAAATTATAAGTCCACATATCTCTATGCAAATCCATACGAAAATGGAGTAAAAATGGCGTAGAGAAATAATCGGATAGCAGATGCGAAAAAGACCACTGCTACGCTATTTTACCCGGCAAAACGCACCCGTTTTGCCACTTTCGGCAGTAAGTTATCACGAAGTAGGTTCATTTTGCATTTTTGAACCTTTTACGCCAAATTTTACGCCATTTAGGTTTGATATAAAGAATATAGATTGCTTTGGGATGTACAAGTGCAATTTGCATTGTATGTCCTTTTTCTTTAAGATCAGCAGCAAAAGACTCGCTAATATTGAAATTACCCCATAATTATGCTATGATAAATACAAATGTCGAAAGGGGATTTGTCGAAGATACTATGGTTATATTACATTTGTCAGATATTCATTTTGGACGAAATAATCCAGAATACAATGTGCGTGGTGAATTTAGTAATAAAAAAGCAATATTGCAGGAGCTA